>JAJFTY010000011.1 GCA_021372695.1 Deltaproteobacteria bacterium | reverse complement strand
CGGGGCGCCGGTGATGGCCACGGATCTCCGCGCCTCGGCCTCTCTGATCCTGGCGGGGCTCGCGGCGGAAGGAACGACGACCCTCTCCAGGGTCTATCACATCGACCGGGGCTATCAGCAGATCGAGAAGAAGCTGTCGGCTATAGGGGCCGATATCCGCCGTATTTCGGGATAGGGCTGTTGAAAAACGCCCATCTGCGGCGTTTCCCTCATCCTTCGCCGTTCAACGTACCTCAAAGTACGCCTCACGGCTCAGGATATCGGGGGCCTTGCATCCGGGCATTTTTGAACAGCCCTATTCAGAGAATGGATCTAGAGGAGATCATGAAGATCATCAGAACGGACAGTGCGGAGTTCGAAGGGGATTTCCGGAAGATTCGGGAACGGGGCCGCGTCTTCGATCCCGACCTCTGGGCGGCCGTCGGGCGCATCGTCGAAGATGTGGGCCTGCGGGGGGATGAGGCGCTCTTCGAATATACCGCCCGATGGGACGGCCACGTCGTGACGGCCGGGACGGTTGAGGCCTCGATGGATGAGCGGTCGGCTGCGGCCGCGCAGGTTCCTGCGGAGGATCTGGCCGTTCTGAGGACGGCTGCCGCGAGAATCGAGCGGTTTCATGAACACCAGCGCTGCGAGGGCTGGTCCGTCCGGGACGAGGAGGGGGTGGAACTCGGGCAGCGCATCCTCCCGCTTGCGGCGGTCGGTATCTATGCCCCGGGGGGGCTCGCCTGTTACCCCTCCACGGTCCTGATGACCGCCATTCCCGCCCGGATCGCCGGCGTCGGCGAGATCGTCCTCGTGACGCCGTCCCGCGACGGGCGGCTCCATCCGTCGATTGCCGCCGCCGCGGCGCTGGGCGGCGTGACGCGGATCTTCAAGATCGGCGGGGCCCAGGCGATTGCGGCGCTGGCCTTCGGCACCCGCACCATCCCTCAGGTTGACAAGATCGTCGGTCCGGGGAACGCCTACGTGGCCGCCGCCAAGAAGATGGTCTTCGGCCGGGTCGCGATCGACATGATCGCCGGCCCGAGCGAGGTGCTGATCATCGCCGACGGTACGGGGAGGGCAGCCTGCGCGGCGGCGGATCTGCTCGCCCAGGCCGAGCACGATGAAACGGCAAGCGCCATCCTGCTCACGCCGGACGCCGGTTGTGCCGGGGCCGTGGCCCGGGAAGTCGACCGCCAGCTTGGGGCACTCCCGCGCCGGGCGATCGCAGGCCGATCGATCGACGCATTCGGCGCCGCCGTCGTCACGCGTGACCTCGCCGAGGCGGTCGAACTTGCCAACCGGTTTGCACCTGAACACCTCGAGCTGATGGTGCGGAATCCGCAGGAGCTGCTACCGGAGATTCGGAATGCCGGGGCGATCTTTCTGGGGATGCATACCCCGGAGGCGCTGGGCGACTACATGGCGGGGCCGAATCACGTCCTCCCGACGGGCGGGACAGCCCGCTTCGCTTCACCGCTGGGCGTCTACGATTTCGTCAAGCGGACCAGTCTCCTCTCGTTCTCGCAGGAGGCGCTCCAGCGATGCGGCCGTGAAGCCGTCCGTTTCGCGGAGATGGAGGGGCTCGGCGGTCACGGGAACTCCGTCCGCTGCCGCCTTCGGACAGCGGGCTAAACCGGGTCTCTCCGGCAGGACGGCCGGAAGGTCCCGGCCTGGATTCGCTTACAGCCGGGACGTCGGTGCTTCCGCGGGCAGGTAGACGGAAAAGGTCGAGCCCGCTCCTTCGGAGCTGACCACGTGGATCCGGCCGGCGGCACGGTCCACCAGCCGCTTCACGATGGAGAGGCCCAGCCCGTTGCCTTCCACCCCCCGCGTTTCCGGGCGCTTCTCCCGGAAGAACTCGTCGAAGATATGGGGCAGATTCTGCTCCCGGATCCCGAGGCCGGTGTCGGCGACGTCGATCCGCACATCGCCGTTGACGCGGCGGACCCGGATGTCGACCGTGCCCCGGTCCCGGTTGTACTTGACCGCGTTGCCGATCAGGTTCGTCAGGATCATCCGGAGGTCCTCGGCGCCGATGCGCACTCCGCCGAGATCAGGGTCGACGGCGATGCCGTACCGCAGATGGCGGGCGTTCGCCCGCTCCCGGTAGAACTCTGCGGTCTCGTTCAGGACGGGGGTTACATCGATCGGCGTGACCGGTCCCTTCTCCCGCCCCTCCATGTCGATCCGGGACACGGACAGAAGGTTGCCGATCAGTTCCACCAGGGCATCCAGCCGTTTTTCCGCACGGTCAAATTGGGGGAGATAGGCGTCCAACTTGTCCCCCAGGGACTTGTCGAGCGCCACCTCCAGAATTCCCTTGATGGCCCCGAGGGGGGAGCGGAATTCGTGGATCATGGTGCGGACGAAACGTGACTTTTCCATGGCCAGCCGCCGGATCTCGGAGATGTCGGAGATGGTGAGAATGTGGCCCAGCACCTCCCGGGTATCGGAATGGAACGGGGCGAGGCTGACCATGTACTGGCGCTCACCGATCTCCAAGTCGAATGCGGTCCGGCCTGTGGAGGCGAGGCGGATGGCTGACCGCACCGGGGCGAACGCATCGCCGGAGAGAACCGCCTCGACCGGTTGCCTGAGGAGCAGCGCCTCCTCGCCCTTGAGCAGCGAAGCCATGGCGCGGTTGACGAGGACGACCTCTTGCGACCGGTTGACGACCAGAACTGCGTCCCGGAGGCTTTCCACCAGGGAGCGGGTCTGGCTTCTCTCCGAGGCCAGTGCCGCGAGGCTCGCCTCGTGGGCGAGTTTCAGCCGGGCGGCCTCTTCGTCGCTCTTCTTGCGGCGAAGCAGCATCTCGACGACCCCGATGAGGTCGTCGGGCGAAAATGGCTTGGGCAGGAAGAAATCGACCCCCTGCCGGGTCGCGGCCACGGCGGTCTCGATATTGGCGTAGGCCGTGATCATGCAGGTCATGATACCCGGACCGCGCGACCGGATCGCCTGCAGGAGCGTGAGGCCGTCGATGTCGGGAAGGCGGTAGTCGATGAGGACGCAATCGAGGGGGCCTTTATCCACCGCGTCCAACGCCTCCTTCCCCGTCTCCGCCTCCTCCACGCTGAACCCCTCGATTTCGAGGATCTGGCGAACCCCGGACCGGATTCCGTACTCGTCATCGACGACGAGGATTCTGCCCTTGCTCATCTCAGCCATAGTCCTTTGCCGCATTGTTCAGGCGGCCGCTTGCGTCTTTTCCTCGATCACCCTGAGGAGTTGCTTGCCCGTGATCGGTTTGTCCAGGAAGGCATCCAGTTTGGACCATCTCTTCAGTCCCTCGTCCTCCTGATCGAACCGGCGGCCCGTTGCCGCGGCCACCCCCGAAAGCATCACGATCGGCAGATCCTTGAACCGTTCGTCCGTCCGGATTTTGCGGCTCAGCACGAACCCGGAATCGGCGTGCTCCATCATCAGGTCGAGGATCAGGATGTCAGGCGTCTGCCGGGCGAGCAGTTCCAGCGCCTGCTCTCCGTCTTCGGCGGTCAGCACCTCGTAGCCGCGGCCAGAAAAAAAGATTGACTGGCTGGTGAGAAAGTCCCGGTCATCATCGACAAAAAGAATCTTCTTTGCGCTCATGATATCATGCTCCTTCCTGCCATCGCCTGGGTCTTGGGCAGTTCGATGTAAAAGGTGGTTCCCGATCCGACGACCGAATCGAACCAGATCGTTCCGCGATGCATCTTCACTATGCCGTAGCAGATGGGGAGGCCCAGGCCAACCCCTTTGCCGATGCTCTTGGTGGTGAAGAACGGCTGGTAGATCCGTTCCCTGTCTTCCGGCGGTATGCCGCGGCCCTCATCCGCGACGGTGATGCGAACCCGGCCGTTGTCCGCCAGCTCTTCGGTCCGGACCCGGATTTCGCCGCCCTGGGCGCCCGTGGCGTCGACTGCGTTCTTGACTAGGTTCACGATCACCTGCGTCATCTGGTCGCGGTCGAGGTCAACGGTGAGTCCGGGCGTTGCCTCCTCGTAAATCAATCGGATTCCCTTCTCCTCGATCCGGGAAGCCTGGAAGGAGTTGGCCAGGATGTGGCGCAGCATTTCCCCCACCTCCACCGACTCCATCCGCATCCGGTTCTGGCGCGCGAAATCGAGCAGCCCCCCGACGATCTTCTTGCAGCGCTGCGCCTCCTCCACCAGCAGGTTGAGATCGTGGGTCAGGTCGCTGCGGTCCCGGACCTTGCGCTGCAGCAGATGGGTATAAAGGAGGATGGTCCCGAGCGGGTTGTTCAATTCATGGGCGACGCCGGCCGCCAGTTGTCCCATGGAGGCCAGTTTCTCCGTATTGATCAGATGGCGGTGAACCTGCCGGATCTCCTGCCAGGGTATTTGCAGTTCGCGGCAGACCCGTTCGGCCTGCTCGATCATAAACGGCAGACACATGGCCTCCTCGGCCAGGCCATGGTAGACTGCCACGGCCTTGGTCCGGCAGGTTTCATACCCGCAGGCCTTGCAGTTGAGTTCATCCGCCGGCAGAAATTTGTTGGTTCGGGCGAGAATCGCCCGGATCTCCTGTTCTGTCGGCTCCTGCAAGCGGTGATCGTCCGCCCGGAATCCTCTCCCCAGCGGAAGTCCGGCCGGCACGCGCGGAGGGAGCCCCGCCGTTTCCGCCGGAGAAGCCCCGGCCGCCTGCCTGCGGCACTCGTTCACGTATTTCGTCACAAAATCCTTGCGGCTGTGGCGATAGCCCTTCTTGCTCATTCCCGGACCGTCGTGGCACCCTTCGCACATCAGGGGCTCGATCAGGGAGGGATGGATTTCTCCCCTGGCCGCTGCCCCTAGGACATCGGTCACCTCCTGCTGTCCGCTGATGACGATCACCTTGGGATCCAGCAGGTCGGCTTCGAGCCGGGCGCTTTTGAGAAGCCCGCCGCTCAAGGGGAACGCCCTTCCCATTCCGGCTGCGGGCGGGTCGAATGGACGCGGTGCGGCCTGCCCGGGAGAGATGTTCTTCTGCGCAAACAGGGTCTTGAGCTCCTTGAAGGTCAGGACTTCGTCCACCGCCCGGGGAAGGGAGGCGTCACGGGCTTCGAGCTTCTTGGCGATGCAGGGGCCGATGAAGACGCATTGGACGCCGGGGTAGACCTCCCGGACGATGAGCGCCGTCGCCATCATGGGCGACACGATGGGGATGAGCCGGGGGGTGAGGCCTGGCTGATACTTGCGCACATACTCGTTCACGGCCGGGCAGGAGGAGGCGATCCAGCCCCCCTCCGGGTGGCGGTCGAGAAACTCGCGGTAGGCCGCCGAGACCAGGTCGGCGCCGTAGGCCACCTCCACCACGTACCGATAACCCGCATCCTTGAGAGCGCCCACGATCTGGCCCGGTTTGAGATCGGGAAACTCCGCGGGGAAGGAAGGGGCCAGCAGGGCCGCCACGGGCACGCCGGACTGCAGGAGGTCTTCGTTTTCCTCCAGACCTCCTGCATAGATCTTGGCGTTCTGCGAGCAGACCATCGTGCAGTTGCCGCAGGCGACGCAGCGGTCCGATACGACGGACGCCTGACCCTCCACGATCTTGATGGCCTTGACCGGGCAGTCCCTCACGCAGGTAAAGCAGCGTCGGCAGTTTTGCTTGATGGTCTGAATCGCTTCAAACATGGTGACCCTCCCCGGTTTGATCCGGGGCCTTCTAACCTGGGAAGCCGAACGGCGCTACCCTTGTCTGCGGTCCGTGTAGCTCCTGTGGAGCAGCCTGTGGCTGACCTCGCTGAGCGGATGGTCGAGGACCGTTTTGTACAGCATCCGGACCTGTTCGTTCTCGTGGGAAAGCCTCTTCTTCGCTTTCCGGTCCACGTCGAGGATCTTCTGGAGCCTTATCTTGACCGCTTCGGTGTCGGTCCGATAGGGCTGTCCGCCACCTCCCACGCAGCCGCCCGGACAGGTCATGACCTCGATGAAATGGAGGCTTGAGGGCTCCCGTCGGATCTTCTCCAGCAGGGTCTTGACCTCCCCGAGGCCGTTGACGACCGCGAAATTGAGCGGTGTGCCGCCGATTTCCATGGAGAAGACCTTGAGGCGGTTGAGCCCCCTGGCCTCGCTGACCTTGGGGCCGCCCTTGAGCTCCTCGCCGGTGAGCAGTTTGTGGGCGGTCCGGATGGCCGCCTCCATGACGCCGCCGGTGCCGCCGAAGATCCGGCCCGCGCCGGTTCCTTCGGCAAAGGGCACGTCCAGAGGCGCTCGTTCACCCGCGGTGGAAAAGCGGATTCCGAAGCGTCCGAGGAGTTCCTCCACCTCGCGGGTGGTCAGGACGGCGTCGATGTCTCCCAGGTCCTGCGCTTCAAATTTCTTGGCCGTGCAGGGCATGATCGAGACCGAGTAGATGCGGCGGCCCTTGAGGTCGGTCTGTCTCGGCCAGCACTCCTTGATCAGGGCGCCCATCATCTGCTGCGGGGACTTGCAGGTGGAGAGATGGGGAATCAGGTCCGGCCGGTAGAGCTCGACATATCGGATCCAGCCAGGGGAACAGCTCGTGAACATGGGCAGGACGCCGCCCTCGGTCACCCGCTTGATCAGCTCCGATACCTCCTCCATGATGGTCAGATCCGCCGTAAAGGAGGTGTCGAAGACCGCGTCGAAGCCGATTCGCCGAAGCGCCCCCGAGAGCGCCTCCAGCATCTCCATCGGCGAAGGGAGTTCGGTCTCTTCCAGCAGCGTCGCCGGAACGGCAGGCGCTACCTGGGCCACGACCGCAACATTGGGGTCGGCCAGGGCCCGGACGACCTCCTCCACCGCGCTCTTCTCCACGAGGGCTCCGGTCGGGCATACCCTCACGCACTGGCCGCAGTAGATACATCCCGAGACGTTCAGCCCCGGGTAGAATGCCGGATTGACCCGGGTTTCGAATCCGCGTCCGGTGAAATCGATGGCGCCCACCCCCTGGATGCTGTGGCACACCGACACGCACCGTCCGCAGAGGATGCACTTGTTCGGCTCCCGGACGATCGACGGCGACGAGATGTCGATGGGATGCTCCTTCTTCCGGCCCGAGTACCGCCGGCCCCGGATCCCCAGGTCGGAGGCGAGTTTGGACAGTTCGCAGTTGCCGTTCCGGGAACAGAAGAGGCAGTCATCGGGATGGCTGGCCAGGAGGAGCTCGACGATATTCCGCCGCGCTTTTTGAATGCGGGGGGTATGGGTGCGGACCGCCATCCCGTCCCTGGTGGCCAGGGTGCAGCTGGTCTGCAGGCGCGGGGCGTTGTCCACCTCCACCATGCAGACCCGGCAGGCAGCCGGAGACGTGGGCGCCCCTTCAAAGGCGCAAAGATGGGGGATCTCGATGCCGGCCCGCTGGGCCGCCTGGAGGACCGTCTCCCCCGATTTCCATTCAACCTGCTTATCATTGATCGTAATCATCGTTCATTCCTTTTCTGGTTGCGTGCATGTTGGCTAACCGTGCGCATGGAGCCCGGGTCCTTCGGAATGGAGACCGGTGGCCGGACCCCCCTGAACGGCTTCGAAGATCGCCTTGTGTGGACAGGCCTCCGCACAGGCTCCGCAGCCGATGCATCTGTCCGTAAGGACATAGTGGGCCTGTTTGCGCTCACCGATGATGGCGCCGCTGGGGCACTTTTTCCGGCACACGGTGCAGCCGATGCAGAGTTCCGTATTGATGGCGAACGTCTTGAGTCCGCGGCAGGCGCCGGCGGGGCAGCGGTTCTCCAGGATATGGGCTTCGTACTCGTCCCGGAAGAACCGGAGCGTGCTGAGCACCGGGTTGGCCGCGGTCTGACCGAGCCCGCAGAGGGAGGTCTCCCGGACCGTCTGGGCGAGCTCCTCCAGGTGAAGGATTCCCTGGAACCGTTCGAGCCGCCGCACCTCGTCCCCGACCGGTTTTTCGGTCAGGCTGGAGAGGATTTCGAACATCCGGGTGGTCCCTTCGCGGCAGGGGATGCACTTGCCGCAGGACTCGTTCCGGATGAACTCCATGAAGAACTTCGCCACGTCGACCATGCAGGAGCATTCGTCCATGACCACCATGCCGCCGGAACCCATCATCGCCCCCAGCTGCTGGAGGGAGGCGTAATCCACGGCAACGTCCATTTTGTCGTCGGGAATGCAGCCGCCGCTGGGGCCGCCCATCTGCACGGCCTTGATCCGATGCCCGGGCAGGGCCCCGCCGCCGATGTCGTAGATGATCTCCCGGAGGGGAATCCCGATCGGCACCTCCACCAGGCCCGTGTTCCGGATCGCGCCGCTCAGGGCGAACACCTTTGTCCCCATGCTGGGTCCGACCGCGATGCCCTTGAACCAGGGGACGCCCTTTTCGATGATCACGGGCACATTGGCCAGCGTCTCCACGTTGTTGAGGACCGTGGGCTTGCCGTGCAGACCGCTGATCGCGGGGTAGGGCGGCCGGGACCGGGGCATTCCCCGGCACCCTTCGATGCTGGCGAGGATGGCAGTCTCTTCCCCGCAGACAAAGGCGCCCGCGCCCTGCTTGATGACCACGTCGAAGGAGAAGAGGCTCTCCAGGATGTTGTGTCCGAGCAGCCCCGCTTCGCGGCACTGCGCGATCGCGGCCTGGAGACGGTCCAGGGCAAGCGGATACTCGGCCCGGCAGTAGATGTAGCCCTTGCCGGCCCCGATGGCGTAAGCCGCGATCAGCAGCCCCTCGAGCACGCGGAAGGGGTCTCCTTCCAGGACGGCCCGGTCCATGAACGCGCCCGGGTCGCCTTCGTCGGCGTTGCAGATGACATACTTCTCGGCGCTGACCGTATCGTGGGCCACGCGCCACTTCTGCCCGGTCAGAAAACCGGCGCCGCCCCGGCCGCGCAGACCGGAATCGAGTACCAGGTCGCAGACCTCGTCCGGGGTCATGGTGTTCAGCACCCTGGCGGCCGCACGGAAGGCGCCGTTGGCCAGGGCCGCATCCAGGGAGGAGGGGTCGATGCGGCCGCAGTTTTCGAGCACGACCTTGTTCTGGCGCTTGAAGAAGGGGACCTCCTTGAGCAGGGGCGCCCCGGCAAAAGAGCCGTCCCCGTCGTCCCAGCGGCCCAGGAGGAAGCGGTTCCTCAGGTTCTTCTTCAGGAAGAGCTCCTCAAGCAGTTCGCCGACATTGTCGGGTGTGATGTCGCAATAGGAGAGCCGGGGGCCGCTTCCGGTCAGCAGGTCGATGAAGACCTCCCGCTGGCAGTAACCCACGCAGCCTACCTCGATCAGGGTTGCGTCGATGCCGTTGGCTTCCCAGAAGGAACGGATCGAATCGATGATATGGGCCGCGCCATTGGCCAGGCCGCACGTCCCGGAGCCGATGAACAGGACGGCGCCTTCACCCCCGCGTCGCACCAGCGAGAGCCTCTCGCTTCTCCTCTCCCGGCACCGGTCGTCCGTGTGGCAAAGGGGACCGGCGGCGATGCAATCGACGAGCTTCCGGCAGGGGTTGGCTGCGGTATGCCAGCATTGGCTGCAACAGGGTGCGATTAATGTCGATGGTTTCATTCTTCACCTCCCACCTGATCGAGCAATTTGTCGAGTTTTTCCAAGGTCAGGTGGCCGTGAAACTCGCCATCCAACTTGACGACCGGCGCGATGGAGCACGCCCCGAGGCAGGCCACGGTGATCACGGTGAACTTGCGATCGGGCGAGTTCCCCTCGGCGGTGAGCTTGAGGCGGCGCTTCAGGTGATCCGCGATGGCGAGGCTGCCCCGGACGTGGCAGGCCGTTCCGCGGCAGACCTGGATGACATGGTCGCCCAGCGGGGCGAACCGGAACTGTTTGTAAAAGGTGGCCACGCCATACACCCTGCTCACCGGCACGCCCACCAGCGTCGAGATCTCTTCCATCGATTCGTGAGAGAGGTATCCCGTCTCGGTCTGCACATCCTGCAAAACCGGAATAAGGCTGTCCATGGTGATCGGGCTGTGGCCCGCGATGACTTCTTCAACCGTGCGCATAGCGATATCCCCCGTCTCCTCTCAATGTGTGCTTTCCGCCGCAACCCGGCCGTCCAGGTTGGAGACGATCCGGTCGATGCTCTTGGCCAGTTCCTTGAGCTCGACCGGTTTTTCGAAATAGGCGTCCGCGGGCCACTCCTGCCCGAGGACGAACTCGAACTCCTTGATCTTTTCGTTCAGGTGCCGGGAGAAGCCGGACACGATGATGATGGGCGTCTTCCCCAGGGCCTTGTCCTGACGAAGCTGGTAGGCCAGGTTGAATCCCTCGGCGTCGTAATCCATCATGATGTCCAGGAGGACCAGATCCGGGGTACCGGCCTGGATCTTCTGCCATCCCTCGGTCCCGTTGGCGGCGGTTTCCACCTGGTATCCGCGGCCCTGCAGGAATGCCCGCGTGGATGCGACAAAGTCTACGTCGTCGTCGACCAGCAGGATCTTTTCGTTTCCCTTAGCCATTGCATGTCTCCTTTCGTCGTTAGTGAGATGATACGCGTTTATCGATCTGTGCAAATATACACTGTGAAATAATTCACATTATGAGCGAAAAAAATTTCAGCTCTTCTCCTCCTCCGCGGAGACCCCGAACCGGGTCAGGAAGGAAAGTTTCTCCATCTTGGCAGAAAAATCAACGTTCTCCACATGCATCCCTTCCGGGCCGCGGATCTGCTTGGGAACGAAATTGAGGATGGAGCGGACTCCCGCCTTATTCAGACGCAGGACCAGGTTCTGCAGATTCTGCGGACCGCAGGCCAGGATGGCCATCGTGGCCCCGAACTCGGGCAGGACTTTCTCCAACTCGCTGACATGGTAGCAGCGCCGGCCTGCGAACACCCTCCCGACTTTCTCCGTGTCGATATCCAACACCACCGCGATGTGGAAGCCCCTCTCCTCGAAACCGCGATAGAACAGGAGCGCGCGGCCGAGGTTCCCGGCTCCGATGAGGGCGACATTCTGAATCGTATCGGTGCCGAAGAGCCGGCTGATCGTACGAATCATCTGAAAAACGGGATAGCCCTTCGAGATGTTGCCGAAGGAGCCGAAAGAGGCAAGGTCCCTTCTCAGCTGAGCGGAGCTGACGTCCACCATCTCCGCGAGCTGATAGGAATAGACGTTCTCTACGCCTTCCCTGTGAAGATCCTCCAGGATCTTGCGATACAGGCTCAACCGTTCCACGGTCTGCAAGGATATCTTCTTTCCCATCTTTTCGAGCTGCATGGTCTCGCCTCACAACGTCCCGCAGGTTGCCGGGTTGGCTGTGATTATATTCACAGCATGTTTTTTGTCAAGCATTTTTTTGATTTTTTTGAGGGTCCGCATCTCTGGAGGGTTCCGGGTCGCGCCTGATCACGCTTTTTTCCTGAATTGGGGTGTTTCTTCGTACCCGGCTGTTTGCGGTCCGTGAGACCAACTACCGGGACCCCTCTCCCAGGACCCCCGTCACCCAGGCGAGGTCGACCCGGGCGACCAGGACATCACGGCGAGCGCGGTTCAGCGAGCCTTTGGCCTCGAGGAGATTGAGCTCGGCATCCTCGACCTCGAGCCGGGTCTTGACACCCAGGGTGAAACCCCGCTCCGCCATGGCCAGGAGCCGCTCCGCCTGGGCCACGGTTCCGGAGAGCGCCTTCAGGATCTCCTGCGACTCCCCGACCGCATGGATTGCGTTGCGCACTTCGAGGGCCGCGGCGTCGGTCTGTTTCGCCGCGTCGAGGCGGACGCGTTTCAGGTCGCTCTGGGCCTGGACGACCCTTCCCCGCGCTCGGAAACCGTCGAAGAAGGGGTAGCTGAGCTGGACCCCGACGCTCCAGTTGGGGCCATCGCCATAAATGGAGGGCTGTTCGAGGTAGCTCCAGCCGTAGTCGCCCTGAAAATCGATACGCGGCTTGTCCTGGGCATCGGCCAGATGGACCTGTTCCTCATAGATTGCGATCCGGTAACGGAGGTCGGCCAGATCCGGCCGCCGTTCGCGGGCCAGGGCAAAGGTCTCTTCGAAGTCGTGAAGCGCTCCCGGGGCAGCCTCCAGGCGCCCTTGCACATCGATCTCCTCCGTCAGGGCCAGGAGAAACCGGAGCCGCTCCCGGGCGATGCGGATCTGATTCTCCGTGCGGATCCTCTCGGGACGGGCGTTGTCCGCAGAAACCTGCGCCGCCAGGACGTCATAATCGGTCGCCACGCCTGCCTGGTATTTACGGCGGGCCTGCTCGAGGTGCCGTTCTTTCTGTTCGAGGTTCTGCAACGCCAGGGCATGCAGCTCGCGGGCGAGCAGGACGTCGTAGAAGGCGGCCGAGACGTCTCTTCGCGCGGCCTGCCGATAGACCCGGAGCTGCTCGTCGGCAGACTTGAGGCCGGCCTTCGCCGCCCGGATCGCGGCGCTGACCTGGCCCCAGGTGAAGAGCGGCTGCGTCAGGGTGATCCGGGCGGAGCGCCTGTCCGTCCTTTCCGTCTGCATGGGGCTGTAGATCTTCTGGCTCTCATCCTTGTCCCGGGCCAGGGAACCGATGGCCGTCAGCTGTGGAAGCGCCGCGGCCCGCTCCTCGACGTACTTTCCCTGAGCCCAGGCGATGTACTCGCGCGCCTTCTCGATGTCCAGGTTCTTCTCGGCGGCGATCTCCAGGGCCTGGTCGAGGGTCAGGATGCGCATCCCCGCGGACGAGACCGGGGAGGTTTCGGCGGCCCTTGCGCAGCACGGAAGAATCAGGAGCACCGCCAGAGCGGCCGGAAGGAGTGCCGCGCGCAACCCTCCGCGGCGGAAGAGACCCCCTGTTTCAGGATGGTGGTTCATGGCAGTTCATGCCTCCGAAATCCGAGCTTTCCGGCGAGCCATCCGCCCAGGTCCTCCATCAGGGTGTACATGACCGGAACGACCAGCAGGGTGAGCAGCGTCGACGTGAGGAGCCCCCCGACGACGGCGCGGGCCATGGGCGCCCGGATCTCGGCGCCGGCGCCCATCCCCAGCGCCAGGGGCATCATCCCGAAGATCATCGCCAGCGTCGTCATGACGATCGGCCGGAGCCGTGTGCGGCCGGCGGTGATCACCGCCTCCCGCCGTTCGATCCCGCGGCGGCGCAGGACCTTGGCATAATCGACCAGGAGGATCGCGTTTTTGGTCACGAGCCCCATCAGCATGATGAGGCCGATGAGCGACATGATGTTGATCGTATCCCCGGTCAGGAAGAGAAGTCCCGCCATCCCCACGATGGAGAGCGGCAGCGAAAACATGATCGCCAGAGGCTCCAGGAACGATTCGAACTGGGCGGCCAGGATGAAATAGACGAAGAGGACCGCCAGGATCAGGGACTCGGCCATGTAGCCGAAGGATTCGGCCATGTCCGCCGCATCGCCCGTAAAGACGACCCGGTAACCCGGCTCCAGGGCCAGCTTCCCCGCGGCCTCCCGGACCTTCTCGACCGCGGTTCCGAGGGGGAGATTCTCGAGATTCGCGCCGATCGTCACCTGTCGGGAAAGCTCCTGGCGGTTGATCTCCGACGGGGTGGCCCAGGCGGTGTAGGAGACCAGGTTCGCGAGCGGGATCAGCGTCGCGGGCCGGCCGGGGTCCGCCACGGCCAGGCGAAGGTCCCGGACCTGGTCCGGGTTCTGGCGGCGCGTCCCGGGGAGGCGCACGCGGATGTCGACCGCATCGCCGTCCGCGTCCTCATATGTGGAGACCACTTCGCCGCCGATCAGCGCCCCGACCGTCTGAACGATGGCGTCGGTCTTCACCCCGGCGGTGAGCGCCCTTTCCCGGTCGACGGTCATGCGGTATTCGGGGATGTCGTGCTCCATGCTGATCTCGATGTCCCGGATCCCCCGGATCGCGTACATCTGGTCGCGCAACTCGCCCGCGTAGGCCTTGAGCCTTGAGATGTCCGTGCCGCGAAGATTGACCTGGAGGGGCTTTCTGCTCTGACCCGACTCATCGACCTCCTCGATGGAGGTCACGATCCCCGGCACGCCCATGAACCGCCGGCGGAACTCCTGCTGGACCTCCTTCTGTCCGGCCCTCCTCTCCGACCGGTCCTTCAGCTTCACGAAGATCACGCCGCTGCGGACAGTGCCGTTGTCTCCGGCTCCGATCGTGGCGTAGGTGTGGCCCACGGCCGGGTTGACGCGGATCTCCGCGAGGAGAGCCTCCAGGCGTCCCCGGCTCTCGTCGATCGAGGCGTCCGGGGCCGTTTTGAAGGTGACGTTGAACTCTCCGCTGTCGATGTCCGGGAAGAAAGCACTCTGCAGGGAGCCGAAGGCTGAAAGCCCGCCCACAAAGGCCACCAGGGCGAGGGTGAGGACCGCCTTCCGGTGGTCGAGTGCCCAGCCCACCGCTCCCCGGTAGGTATCGGCCACCCGGTCGAACCCGCTGTTGAACTTCTCCAGGAGCCCCGCCAGCCCCCGCCGCGATCCCCGGGCGGCGATGGCCGGGTCGAACCAGCGCGAGGAGAGCATCGGGTCCAGGGTGAAGGAGACGAAAAGCGACACCAGGACCGCGAAGGCGACCGTCATCCCGAACTGGAAGAAGAAGCGGCCGACGATCCCTTTCATGAAGGCGACCGGGACGAAGACGGCGACGATCGACATGGAGGTCGCGAAAACCGCGAGGCCGATCTCGCTCGTTCCGTTGCGGGCGGCCGCGAAATGGTCCTCCCCGCGCTCCAGGTGGCGGACGATGTTCTCCCGGACGACGATCGCATCGTCGATCAGAAGACCCACGGCGAGCGACAGGGCCATCATCGTCATCACGTTGATCGACATCCCCAGGGCCTTCATGAGCAGGAACGACGAGATCACCGAGATCGGCAGCGTGAGGCCGGTGATCACCGTGGAGCGCCAGGAGTTGATGAAACAAAAGACGATCAGGACCGTGAGGAGTCCGCCCAGAATCAGGGTCTGCCGGACGTCTTCGAGAGACTCCCGGGTGAAGACGGAGCTGTCGCGGACGACCCGGATGGTCGTCCCGGGGGGAAGCTCGGCCTTGAGCCCGGCCGCGGTCGCCTTGACCGAGTCGGCGACCTCCACGATATTCGCGCCCGCCTGTTTGATCACGTCCAGCGACACGGCCGGGACGCCGTCCACCAGCCCCAATGAGCGCTGCTCCTCGACCCCGTCTTTCACCTGGGCGACCTCCCCCAGGCGGATGGGCCTGCCCCCCCGCTCGGCGATCGCCATCTCCCGAAACTTCTCGACGCGGTCCGGCTTTCCGGAGACCCGGAGGTTGACCTCCGTCGCTCCCCGGTTCAGACGGCCGAGCGGGGTGTTGACGTTTTCCGACTTCAGGCCGGCGACCACGGCATCGATCCCCAGTCCCAGGGCCGAAAGGCGCTCGGGGTCGATGATCACGTTGACCTCGCGCTTGGAGGCCCCGACCAGATCGACCTTGCCGACCCCGGCGATTCCCTCGAAGCGGCGCTTGACATTCTTTTCGACCAGGACCGTCAGGTCCCGGGGCGAAAGGGTCTGGGACTGGATCGCGAGTGACACGACGGGGATGGCGCTGATGTCCATCTTCTGGATGATCGGGTCCTCAATGCCCTTGGGAAGCGTGCCGCGGACGCCGTTCACCTTGGCCCGGGCCTCCTGGATCACCTCGTTGAGCCGCTCCTCCAGGCGGAACTCCACAACCACCGTGGAGACCCCCTCGCGGGAGTAGGAGTAGACGTGCTTCACGCCGGAGATCCCGTTGACGGCCTCCTCCAGCCGTTTGGATACCTCCCGTTCCACGCTTTCCGGGGAAGCGCCGGGAAACTTGGTCACGATGGAGATGACGGGAATCTCCACGTTCGGGTACATCTCCACGGGGAGCCATCGGTAGGAGAAGGCCCCCAGCGTCACCAGGGCGAGCACCATGACCGTGGCGAAGACCGGCCGCTTGATCGAAAGATCGGAGAGGATCATCGCTCAGGCCCCCTTCGGACGGGCGATCAGGAGGCGGTCGCCTGCCTTGACGTTGAACGCCCCCCGCACGATGTAGGTTTCCCCGGGCTTGAGGCCGGAGATCACCTCGACCCCGGACTCCGTGACGACGCCTGTCTGCACCTCCCGGAGGGCAGCCTTCTCCCCGGTGGCGATGAAGAGCTTGGCCTTCCTCGCCACGACATCCCAGCCTGAGAGGGCGTCGCGGGGGACCAGGAGGACGCCGGTTCGGCTCCCGGTCACGATCCGCCCCTTGACGAAGAGGCCGCCCCTGAGCTCTCCGGAAGGATTCTTCACCTCGGCGATCACGCGGAGCGAGCGGTCCGCTTCGCCGACCGACGGGTTGATGAACATCACGGTTCCGCGGAAGGTTCGTCCGGGGAGGGCGTCGGTGGTGAACTCCAGCGGCTGGCCCGTGCGAAGCCCGGCCATCGACACCGAAGGCACCGAAACCGTGAGGTTCAGGAGACGGTTGTCCACGATGTGGAAGAGCATCTGATTCGCGCCGGCTTCGCCGACCAGGTCGCCGACGTTGGCGCGCCGCTCCGAGACGGTCCCGGTCATGGGGGCGACGATCAGACTCTTCGACAGGCGGGTCCTGACCTGATCGAGATCCTCCCGGGCGGCGCGGACCTGGGCGTCCGCCGCCTCGACCCGCGAAGCGGCGGCCTCCGCCTCGCTCCCGGCATCATCCAGGGCCTGCTGGGTCGCCAGGCCTGACTCTCTGAGCTGTTTCATCCGATCGAGTTCCCGGCGGGCGCGGTTGTCCGCAGCCCGCGCCTGGAGCAGCGAGGCCTTCGCCGATTCCCGGGCGGCCTCGGTCCGTTTGGCCAGCGCCTCCTGCTCCCGGGGGTCGATCTTCGCCAGGGGGGCTCCCCGTTCGACATGAATCCACTCGGTGACGTAGATCTCCCGGATAAGACCCGTCACCTCGGACTTGACATCCACTTCGAACTTCGGGGCCAGGGATCCGGTCACGTCGATTCCGGTCGTCAGGCTTCCGGTGACGGCCAGGGCCGTCTCCACGGCAACCGGCGGGCGGAGAGCGTCGGCCGCGGCGGTCTTGGCGGCCTCCCCGCCGGGCGAACAGCCGCCGGTCAGCAGGAATGCAGAGACGATGATTGCGGAGTGCAGGGCCCGACTCATCCCTTCATATCCTTTCCCCTGTCGTCCGACAGGCCGTCGAAAATAAGATCCAGGAGCCTCCGGAAGGTCTCTCTGTCAATTTGTGAGGTCTGATCGGAGATCTGGTCTTCGATCGCCATCTCCATGGTCCCCAGGATGATCCAGGCCATGTCTCCCGCATTCACTGGGCGGAACTCGCCCCGGGTGATCCCCTCTGCCAGGAGCTCTGCGATGAGATCGTGGTAGCGCTGGTGGTAGGCATCGAAGTCGAAGAAGGGCGCCTCTCCGGGCGGGCCGTAATAGACGGCGTGTAGAAGGCGGAAGAAGTCCCTGTTCTTCCGGGCAAAGGAAAATCCTTCATTGAGCGTCGCCGTGAGCTGTTCCCGGATGCCCCTCCTCTGCTGTTGACGGTAGCGGTCGACCATGGCCTCCAGGCGGCCGAAATGCGTCCGCATCAACTCCAGGAAGAGCCCCTCCTTGCTGCCGAAGTAGTAGTAGAGGACCGGCTTGGTCACGCCGGCCTCTTCCACGAGTTCCCGGACCGTCGTTGCGGCGTACCCCCGCCACGTGAATTGCCTGAGCGCCGCCTTCATCAGCTCTTCCCGGATGCGCCTCTCCGGCTTCGGGGGTTTTCCCGCCGCGTCCGCCGTGCGCCTCTTTGCCTTGATCGGATGGCCATTTTCCTTCATGGTCTTGCCTCCTCCCTCGTCCTACCGATCGGTAAATATCGAACGCGGAACTGCCTGTCAAGTAAAATTTTACCGGTCGGTAAATATAGAGATGCTGGAGGAAAAAGTCGTTACAAAAGGTGCCTGTTGAGGGAGGTCGACCGCCAGTTTGGGGGGAAGCGGTCCGTTTCTCGGAGCTGGAGGGAACTGGCGGTCACGGGAACCCCGTCCGCTGCAGGTTTGCCGCTCCGTGGATAGTGACTCATTTTGGTTGCAGAGACGCCTCGCGCAGCGCGATTTAAAGATTTTTCGGGGTACCTCCGCCGGCGAAGCGCAGCGGCCGCAACGGCAATTGTCTGAGCGCCGTCAGGCGCGGAATTCGAAGAATCAGCGGAGCGGAGCGAAGCTAATTTTGCCGTTGCAACTGCGCGAGACGTTGCAGGGTCGAAAAATAGCTGAGCGCAAGTCGAGGCTGGTCGTTGCGACTGAAACTGAGTCACCACCGACCGTGACGGGTCGCGGATGCCGTGAATCCGCCAACCCGCCATTCTCCGCGGCTCGCTGCGGAGAACTTCAGTTCAAGGTAACCTATTTTCACCCTGGAAAAATTGGTTCCAGGCTTCGGTCTGTTGCCGGCCGATGACTTCGTTGAAGCCTTCGAACCATCTCTCGGGCTGCATGTCGGCACCGGCCATGACCGATCCGCCCTGGCCCACAATGCCAAAGTAACGCCGCTGGGCTGCCCGGCCGGCAAGAAGGGGTCCGATGCAGTAGAGCGCGATGGCAAAGCCCATGGCGTGAAGTTCCCCCGGGCTCTTGTAAGGCGTCTTCGGGCTCCCCTCGATCATGTTGGCAAGGGAGAGGACCGGCGAACCTTTGAACTCATCCGCAGCGCGCGCGAGTTGTTTCTCATCTTCCGGCGCTTCGATGAAGACGATCTTCGCTCCCGCCTCGGCGTAAAGACGGCTGCGCCGGAGGGCTTCATCGAAACCCAGGGCCGCGATGGCATCGGTTCGGGCCATGACCGTCATGTCCTGCTGGCTTTTGGCATAGCTGATGGCCGGCCTGAGCCGAAGGTCGATCATCTCCTCCGCAGAAATGAGCACCTTTCCGCTTCCTCTGGGGCCTGCCATATGACCGCAGCTCTTATTGATGGCGTACTGGTCCTCGATCTGCACGTACTGGGCCCCCTGCTTGTGGACCTGGCGGCAGGTCAGAATGATCGAGGAGGGTTCGTTCCCGTATCCGGTGTCGATGTCCACCCCGATCGGAAATGCGGGTTTCCCCGTGTCGAGGGCGGCCATCCAGGTCGCCTGCTCGATGATGTCGGTCTGGTGCACGATCTCCGACCGAAGGATGTAGCCGAGGTCCGGAAGGCCGTGGTTTGCAGCACAGAGATACCCGGAAACGAAGGTTATGAATCCTCCGATATAATCAGGGACGGCATGCTGATCGTAAAGCTCATGAACGCTGTGATGAAGCTGCCGCGCCTCCGCGCCGTTGGCCACGCCAATGGCAACCAGAATCCGTCCGTCACGCTTCGCCACCATCTCGTTGAAGCTCTGCCTCTGAGCATTCCAATGGATGCCTTCCATCGTTATTCCCCTCCTTTGAGGATCTCCTCCGTCTCTGCGATCTGATGTGTCCTGAGAACCAGATACGCCTTGGGTCCCGCGGGATGTGCTGAGGCGTAGATGTAGTCGATGTTGATCCCTGCATTCGCCAGAGCTGTCGCCATCCTCCCCGTTGCCCCCGGGACGTTGTCGAGTTCGACGAGGAAGACATCCGTCTCGACGACACGAAACCCTTTTGCTTTCAACGCACCCAAAGTCCCGACTTCATCCTCGGCGACGATCCTGAGCACCGCCTCTTCCACCGTATCGATGGCGCATATGGCCAGGAGATTGATGGACCGCTCGGAGATCAGGTTGCAGAGCTCGGCAAGGGCTCCGGCCCTGTTTTCGAGAAAGACGGAATATTGTTTGCACTTTCTGAATTTCATTTCTCTGCTCCTTTCCGTAAAGCGACGATCCCATGGTCCATCCGTTGAAACGCTTTCCTCTATTATTTGAACTTCTTTTCCAGTGAAGAATACTCTTCCAGTCCGATCAACTCGTTGAACTCGGCGAAGGTGAACATCTGGTCCGCCAAACCGGCAGAACTTCCCTCCCGGCGAAGATGGACCATCGCATTCATGATCGCTTTGGCTGAGACCAGCAACGCGGTCAGGGCACAGAAGCAGATCTCATATCCCATGGCTTTCAGTTCTCCGGCGGACAGGAAAGGGGTCTTGCCCCCTTCGATGATGTTGGCCACCAGGGGCACGTCCGGAATCGCTTTCCGAATGGCCCTGAGCTCGTCGACGGTTTGCGGGGCCTCAACAAAGACCGCATCCACACCGGCATCCCGGTAGGCTTTGCCGCGCCGGATCGCCTCCTGAAGGCCCAGAGGCGTCAAGGCATCGGTGCGCGCCATGATGAGGGTGTCCCGCTCCCCCCGGGCCTCGATGGCCGCCGCGAGTTTCTTGCGATGCTCTTCCGCAGGGATGACCTGCTTGCCTTCCATATGGCCGCATCTCTTGGGAAACAGCTGGTCCTCCAGAATGATCCCGGCGGCACCGGCCCTTTGGTATTCCTCCACCGTACGCATGACGTTCAGCGGGTTTCCGTAGCCCGTGTCCCCATCCGCGATGAGCGGAACGGAGACGGCCTCCGCAATGATCTTCACCTGGGCAGCCATCTCGGTCATCGTCAGGTAACCCACATCCGGCTTGCCCAGCCGGACAGCGGAGACGCTGTAGCCTCCCATGAGAATGGCCGGGAATCCCGCCCGTTCAGCGATTTTCGCCGTCAAAGCGTCATAGACCACTGGCAGGACGAGGATCCCTTCTTTTTTGATCAGCTCCAAAATTTGCGCTCTACCCATTCAAGGTTCTCCTTTACGATATGCTTTTCTCCATGTGCGGCCTATTTCATCATCAGCGTCGGCAGCCAGACCGTCAGGCTCGGCACCAGGGAAATCAAGACCAGGAACAACGCCATGATGACGAGAAAGGGGATGATCCCCCGGGTCACCTCCCGCGCCGTCGATTTTGCCAGGTTCTGCAGGATAAAGAGATTCAGCCCCTCCGGCGGCGAGATCAGGGCCAGCTCCATATTGATCACCATGATGATGCCGAACCACAGCCCGCTGAACCCGAGGCCGGTCACCAGCGGGTAGAGGATCGGCAGGGCGATCACCAGGATGGTGATGGCCTCGAGCGGCCCGCCCATGAAGATCAGGAAGATGTTGATGCAGAGCATGATCACCCAGGCGGGAACGGCCATGGACTTGACGAAGCTCAGGATGTTCTGGGAGATCTGGGTGAGCAGGATGGCCTGCCCGGCGATGTTCGCCCCGATGATGATGAGCAGGATCATGGAGGAGACCCGCGTCGCCTGCAGGAGGGCGACCCTCAGTTTTTCCCGCGACAGGGTGCGGTAGATGAAGATGCAGAGGATTAGGGTGTAAACGGCGGCCACACCCCCCGACTCGGTGGGAGTGAAAATCCCGGAATAGATGCCGCCGATGATGATGAGGATGGTCAGCAGCCCCCCGGCCGCATCTTTGGTCGCCTTGACGATCTCGGGGAAACTGGCCCGGGGCTGTCGCTGGATGTTCCTGTCCCGGCCCGCCACGATGGAGACATAGAGGCAAAACATGCCCGTCAGGATCAGTCCCGGAATCAATCCCGCCATGAACAGGGATCCGAGGGACTCCGCAGTCATCGCCCCGTACAGCATCAGGGCCAGGGAGGGCGGGAAGAGAATCCCCAGGGTTCCCCCGGCGGCCAGAAGGCCGATCACGAGCTTCCGGTCGTACCCCCGGGAGAGCATCTCCGGCAGCGCGATCATGCTCACGGCCGAGGCCACGGCCGGGCTGGACCCCGTCATGGCGGCAAAGAGCCCGCAAAAGATGATCGACGCGATCCCCAACCCACCGGGGAAGTGACGAACCAGCACATTGGCAAAATTGAAGATGACGATCCCCACCTGGCCCTGGCTGAGGATCGTGCTCGTCAGGATGAAGAGCGGCAGGGCCACCATGACCGGATTGTCGATGGAGGAGTAGGCCATGATGGGAACGCGCACCATCATGGGCGCCCCCCCGAAGAGGAAATAGAAGCAAAAAAGGCCGAAGAGCCCGAGGGCAAAGGCGACCGGGATGCCGCAGAAGAGCAGGAGGAAGAAGAGGATCAGAACCCCCCAGGTGGTGGATACCTTCAGGAGAACGAAACTGAAGATCAGGAGGGCGACAAAGAGGGCGGTCACCCCGATTTGCCGGGCAAAAGAGCCAGGCGTGCTACCGGTCCCTTTCCCCGCGGCCGCGAACTCCCGGATCAGGCTCTTCAGAAGCCGGATGAGCTGGATCGTCAACAGCGCTGCCCCGAGGGCGACGAACCCCTTGGGGATGAACATGGGCATCTTGAAGATGGCCGGCGGGACCTCGCCGACCTGGTAGGCGCTCCACGCCAGCTTCGCCCCCTCCCAGCCCAGGACAATGCAATACAGGATGCCCAGCAGGGTGGTGAGAATCTCCAGGATCAGCGCGGTCCTGCCCGAGAGATGGTTGGTGATGAAGTCGACCCGGACATGGCCTTTCTCCCTGAGCGTGTAGGCGACGGAGAGAAAAACACTGGCCACGGTCAGGTAGATCGTGACATCCGACACCCACACGGTCGGAGCGCGGAAAAAATACCGCATGACCACTTCATAGGTGATGCAGAGCGCCGCAACCGGAATCAAAGCCCCTCCCAGAAGGCCGCATCCCTCGATCAACCGGTCCCAGAAGGGCTTCGAGCTATTCGTCATGAACCTTTCCTCTCCTCAATTCATCCACAAACGAGAATGCGCCGTCGGCGGCCGGCCCCGGTGTCGAGCCTGACCGGCCGCCGACCGTTTTCCCTCTTAGAAGCAGGCCTTCTTGATGATGGAGATGATCTTCTGCCCCTTCTGCTCGCCCACGTTCTTGATGTAGCCGGCGTCGAGGGCCTGCACCGCCCTTTCATGAATCTTCTTCCACTCCGCCGGGTCGATGGAGACGAAGTTGACCCCTTTCTCCTTCAATATCTTCTTGTTATTGATATCGGATGTGAGGGTGTACTTCTTGGTCCACTCCTGGACTTCGATGGCCCCGTCCGCCAGGATCTTCTGCTGAGCAGGCGGCAGCTTCTTCCAGAAATCGAGGTTGAAGGCCATCAGGAAGGGAATGGAAGGGGTCGTATCCCTGTCCCACATGTACTTGCCCACCTCATAGAGTTTGCGGTCGACGATGGCGGCAACGGAGGAGAGGATGGCGTCGAGCGTTCCCCGCTGCAGGGCCATATACATGTCGCCCGAACTCATGACCACAGGCGCCGCTCCCTGAGCCTGGAGGAATATGGCGGTATACTCGCCGTAGGAGCGGACGCGCTGGCCTTTGAGATCATCCAGCGTGCGGATGGGCTTCTTGGAGACGAACCCGCCGGGGCCCAGCTCGGCCATGGCGAGGATCTTGATATTCCCCTGGTCCTCGAAGTCCTTCTTGATGATCTGCCATGCCTCGCTGTCGAAGAGTTTATAGAAGAGGTCCCGGCTCTGGAAATAGCCCGTGAAGAAGATGGGCCCTTCCGATTTGACGAGGCCCGCCCACAGATCGACATTGAGCAACCCCCCTTCGCAGGCGCCTTTGGGCAGGGCGTTGACGAGGTCCTTGTCGCTGTAGAGCTGCTGGGCGGGATAAACCTGCATCTCGATCTGACCGCCCGACTTTTTCTCCACGATCTCCTTGTACATCTCCAAGGCCTTGGTCAGGTGGTTCTGGACCGGCAGGGTCCCGGCCATTTTGATCAGAGTCTTTTCGGCAGCATCGCCGGTGCCACCGCAAAATGCGAATGCAGCGAAAAAGGCCATACAAAAACACGCAAGGATGGTTATTCTTCTATTTCTCATAATTTCCCCTTTCTTGAATGAAATCTATTTGTTTGGACGATAAAAACCGTTTTCTCCACCCACCGCAGGTCGACAGCGAAATGCGCCCACCGGAGGATCGTAAAATAAGACTCCCCGCCCGCAGGTAGGGCCGTCCCGGCGATGAACCTCTGCGGCTTTCGGTTTAAACGTCGCGGTTATCACGGATGTGACGCTTTTTCAATGTAAAAAAATCTTGACAAAAAGCGGTTGTTGACTAAGATGGGCCTCCGTTTCCGATTCTGCGGATTTTTTGCGAGCGGGCGTAATTCAGCGGTAGAATGTCAGCTTCCCAAGCTGGACGTCGTGGGTTCGAGTCCCATCGCCCGCTCCATTTTTATCCTCGGGGAGCCTCAGGGGAAAATGAGGAGAAATCCGTTATTTTTTCCTTGCAATCGGTCTGCGTGTGTGTTAGGGAACACCAAAATCATCGGCGGGTTATGATGAGTGGGCTAGGAGCCCACTTTTTTTTTCTAGCAGGCCGGATTGAAAAAACTGGCTAAAGGGATTGGGTCGCGTGCAACCGTACGAAGAGCAGATCTGGCAATTGGCCGAGCCGCTGATTTCGTCCGAAGGGATGGAACTGGTCATGGTGGAATGCCTGAAGATGCCGTCGCGATGGCTGGTGCGGATCTACATGGACCGGGAAGGGGGCGTCACCGTCGACGATTGCGCACGCATCAGCAACCAGTTGGGGGATTTGCTCGACGTTCATGACGTGCCCCCCGGCCCCTATACGCTGGAGGTCTCTTCGCCCGGGCTGGACCGGCCGCTCTATCGCGACCAGGATTTTACGAAGTATCGCGGCTCGCGGGTTCGTCTTCGTCTTGGGAAAAAGATCGATGGCAGACGAAATTTTTCCGCGCTCCTGGTCGATTATGAAGAGGGCGACGGGAAAGTCCTTGTGCTGGAGTCCGATGGAAAGACCTTCCGGATTCCCCGGAAGGCGGTCGTCAAGGCCAATCTTGAATATACGATATGAATGGCGGCGGTTATCTTAACCGGTGCTGATCGAATAAAACGGAGGGTGTTCAATGTTTCCGGAACTGAAACGGCTGATCGAACAGATGGGCAAGGACCGCGGGATAGACAGGGATATTATCGTCAAGGCCCTGGAGGATGCCATGCTGACGGCGGCCCGAAAGAAGCTTGGGCCAGATGTTGACCTGGAGGCCCGCTACAACGACGAGGCCGGCGAGATCGAGGTCTTCCAATTCAAGACCGTCATGGAGAAGGTCCTGGATCCCGAAACCCAGGTCTCCCTGGCGGAGGCGAGGAGCACGCTGGACGAGGAGGCGGAGCCGGGCGACAGCCTGGGGATGAAGATCGAGACCAGCACCTTCGGACGGATTGCCGTTCAGACCGCGAAGCAGATCATCATCCAGCGCGTCAAGGACGCGGAGCGCGACAACATCTACGATGAGTATCATACCAAAAAGGGGGAACTGGCCAACGGTTTCGTGCAGCGCTTCGAAGGCGGAAACATCATCGTGAACCTGGGGCGCGCCGAAGGGATCATCCCCGTTTCGGAACAGATCTTCAAGGAGTCCTACAAGCGCGGGGAGCGGATCCGGGCCTTCATCTGCGAGGTCAAGAAGATTACGAAGGGCCCCCAGATCATCCTCTCGCGGACCCATCCCGGATTCCTGAAGGCGCTCTTCGACGTGGAGGTGCCCGAAATCTCGGAGGGGCTGATCGAAATCGTGAACGTATCGCGGGAGCCGGGGAAGCGCTCCAAGATCTCCGTCAAGACCCGGGACAAGGACATCGACCCTGTGGGCGCCTGTGTCGGCATGCGGGGGACGCGCGTCCAGAGCGTCGTCCAGGAACTCAGAGGTGAGAAGATCGATATCGTTCCCTATGCGGAGGACCAGGCCAAGTATGTCTGCGGAGCCCTCTCCCCGGCGAAAGTGAACCGGGTTTTTGTCGACGAGGAGAACCGGGCGATGGAGGTGATCGTACCCGATGATCAGCTCTCGCTGGCGATCGGGAAAAACGGGCAGAATGTTCGCTTGGCCGTCAAATTGACCGGATGGAAGATTGATGTCAAGAGCGAGTCCACGGCCGCCTCAAAGGCGGACGAGGGGTGCAAGGCTCTCATGAAGATCCCGGGAATCGGCGAGGCCACGGCGGAGCGGTTGTTCAAATCGGGCTGGAAGAGTCTGGCCATGTTGGCTGCGGCCGACCCCGAACAGTTGGCTGCGATTCCGGGCGTGGGCGAGAAGACCGCCGCGATCTGGATCCAGGAAGCGGGGAAGATGATCGACCAGGAGGCAGGCGAACAGAAGGTTACCGCTTAGCATCTCGAGATTGGAATTTGGATAGGGAGCGTTTCGGGCATGACGAAAAAAAGAGTCTATGAACTGGCGAAAGAGATGGGGCTGGAAAACAAGGAGCTGATCTCGCGCCTGGAAAAAATCGGCATTGCGGTCAAATCCCACTCGAGCACGCTCGAGGAGAGCGATCTGGAGAGGATCCAGGCGGAACTGCTTGCTCCGGAAGCCCGCGAGGTGGTTGAAAAAAGGATAAAATCGACGGTCATCCGTCGGAGGGCGGTCCGCATGCCGGCCGAAGAGGCCAAGCCGGAGGAGCCTGTTGCCGAAGTGCAGGCGAAGGAAGAGCCTCCCGCAGTTCCACCTCCTCGCATGGAGCCACCACCGGTGAAGACGCCCCCCGAGACTCCTCCCCCGGAGCCGCCGGTCAGAACGTCCATTTATCGGGAATCCCCGGTCGGCGCCGTTCCCAAACCCGTTGCGCCCCCGGAGCATCTGCGGAAACCCATCCCTCCCGTGACCGCGCCTGCGCCGACCGCCGAGGCCGCGCCGGTTCCCCCGACAGCCCCAACCGCGAAGCCGGAGGCGAAACCCGCAGCGGCGGAGCCGGAGGCCGCGGTTTCGGCAAAGACGACGGTCGCACAGCCGCCAGCCGCAGGAGAGGCGGAAAGGAGGGCAGAACCTCCGAAGAAGCCGGTTTCCGAGGTCCCTCAGAAGGCGCCGGAACAGGAGCGGAAGCCTCTGACCGTCCAACCCTCTCCGCGCGACGGCAGGCGCCCCGAACGGGAGCCTGCCCCGCAGACGACCCCGGAAGCGCACAGACCGGCTCCTGAGGGGCGGAAGGAGTTCGCCCGCCGTCCGGATATGAGGATCGTCAAGGACATTACGGCTCCGGTGGTTCCGCCTCCTTCCCGTACGGATAAGTCCGGCCGGCCGGTGGAGGCGGAGAAGCCGAGGAAAAAAGGCAGCAAGGCGCCTGTCGAGGTCCTGATGGGTGAAGCGCCGCCGCGCAAGAAGACCCTGGTCAAGAAACTGGTCGACCGGAAGGGTCGTTCGATCGAGGTCGATCAACCGGAACGGGTACCGAAATGGCGTGAAGAGAAGAAGCCGGCCCCGGTCAAGATGAAGAAGACCCTGATCACAACGCCGAAGGCGATCAAGAGGAGAATCCGTGTGGACGAGGCGATCAGTGTCGGGGAACTGGCCAAGAGGATGGGCGTCAAGGCGTCCGAGGTGATCAATAAACTGATGGGGCTGGGGCTGATGGTGACCATCAACCAGTCGATCGATTTCGATACCGCCTCGCTGATCGCCGCCGACTTCGGCTACCAGGTGGAGTCGGCGCAGAGCGAGCGCGAGGAGACCGTGCAGAGGGCCGAGACTTCCGAGGAGAAGCTGAAGCCCCGGGCGCCGGTCGTGACGATCATGGGCCATGTCGATCACGGCAAGACCTCGCTGCTGGACGCCATCCGGCAGACGAATGTGATCGAAGGCGAAGCGGGCGGGATCACGCAGGCCATCGGCGCCTATCACGTTCAAATCAAGGGCAGAGATATCGTCTTCCTGGATACGCCGGGCCATGAGGCCTTTACGGCCATGCGGGCGAGAGGGGCGCAGGTCACGGATATCGTCGTCCTGGTGGTCGCCGCCGACGATGGTGTCATGGGGCAGACGGTCGAGGCGATCAACCACGCGCAGGTGGCCGGTGTGCCTATCATCGTGGCCATCAACAAAATAGACAAGCCGGGCGCCGACCCTGGAAAGATCCGCCAGGCCCTGACCGAATACAAACTCCTGTCGGAGGAGTGGGGCGGCGATACCATCTTCGTAGAGGTTTCGGCGAAGAAGCAGCAGGGGATCGAGGAACTCCTGGAGATGATTCTGCTCCAGGCCGATGTCATGGAGCTGAAGGCCGATCCAGACCGTCTCGCCCGCGGTGTCATCATCGAAGCGAAACTGGACCGGGGCCGAGGGCCTGTGGCGACCGTGCTGATCCAGGAGGGGACGCTCCATGAAGGGGACGCCTTCGTTTCCAAGACGGAATTCGGCCGGGTCAGGGCGATGATCAACGACCAGGGGCGAAGGATCAGCGAGGCAGGGCCCGCGATGCCTGTCGAAGTGATCGGGTTTTCGCGGGTTCCCCAGGCGAGCTCTGAATTCATCTGCGTGGAGGATGAGAAGAAGGCCCGCAGCATCAGCGAATACTGGACCCGGAAAGAGCGGGAGAAGGAGCTCTCCGCCTCCTCCAAGATCACCCTGGAACAACTCTACCAGCGGATGAAGGAAGGGGTCAAGGACCTCAACGTCATTCTGAAGGCCGATGTCCAGGGTTCCATCGAGGCGTTGGCCGATGCGCTCAACAAGCTCTCCACCGAGGAGATCAAACTCAAGATTATTCACAGCTCCACGGGGACGATCACGGAGACCGACGTCATGCTCGCCTCGGCGTCCAATGCGGTGATCATCGGATTCAATGTCCGTCCCGATGCCCGCGTCGTAGAGATCGCCGAGCAGGAAGGGGTGGACATCAAGCTCTACGACATCATCTACAACGTGATCGCCGATGTGAAGGCCGCCATGGAGGGTCTGCTGGAGCCGATCTTCAAGGAGGTCGTCCAGGGGCGCGCCGAGGTGCGGGAGATCTTCAAGGTGCCCAAGGTGGGCACCATCGCGGGGAGCTACGTGACCGACGGCAAGATCACACGGACCTCCGAGCTGAGGCTGCTCCGGGAAGGTGTGGTCGTCTATGACGGCCGGATCGGCTCGCTGAAGCGGTTCAAGGACGATGCGAGGGAGGTGCTCGCCGGTTTTGAGTGCGGCATCGGCATCGAAGGGTTCAACGATATCCACGTTGGGGATGTCATCGAGGCCTATGTGAAGGAGAAGATCGAGCGGAAATTATAGTGGGCGCGTGAGGACATCGTTCCCTCCGCGCGCTGGATATTTTTCGACCCGAAACATCCCCAATGCGCGCATCCGGGATTAGATTACCCACGCGCGCACGGGCTCCCGGGTGTCGTCATGGTCGTGGGAATCGGGATCATCGATCTGAGGATCGCGGGCTGCGGCTCTCTGAAGGAAAAGCGCAGCGTTCTGAAAAGCATCCTCAGGCGGACGCAGAACGAGTTCAACGTTTCGATTGCCGAGGTCGGCGATAACGATCTGCTCCAAAGGGCCCGGATCGGTTTTGCCGTGGCGGGGAACGACAAGCCCTATATCAACGCCAAAGTGGATCATATCCTCCACTTTGTGGATCAGATGGGCATCGCGGAGGTGATCCGGAGCCGGATCGAGATCGAAAGCTTTTCCGATTTGATGGAAGGCCCGGCAGAGATGGTGGAAGGAAAGTACGACTGATGGGGAAAGAAAAGCGTGATCTCCATGCGATCGGGAAATCGCATCGTTGAAACGCCGCCTGCGGGCGGCGACTTCATATTTTTCGGATTGAAACGAGATCCGGCCGATGGCGGGATCGCGAATTCAGGAATTGGGTGTGTCATGAAGAGTTTCAAGCGGGCCGACCGTGTGGCCGACCTGATCAAGACCGAGATTTCCGACCTGCTGCTCAAACAGGTTCGGGATCCGCGGATCGGGACCGTGACGATCACGGGCGTGAAGGTCACCGACGATCTGCGGACGGCGAGGGTTTTCTTCGTCGAACTGGGCCGGGACGAATGCCGTGCCGAGGTCAAGGCGGGTCTGGACAAGGCCACGGGGTTTCTCAGAAGGGAGCTGGGCCGCAGGCTTCAGCTGCGCTGCGTTCCCGAGCTCTTTTTTTCCTATGATCCCTCCTTTGCCTACGGAGACCGGATCGAAAGGCTGATATCGGAGATTCACAAGGACGAGGGGGCGCATGCTCCGGAAGATTAGCGCACTGATCGGCGAACACCATACCTTTCTGATCACTGCCCACGAGCGGCTGGACGGGGATGCCCTCGGATCCGAACTCGCCGTATACGCATTGCTGAAGGGGCTGGGAAAAGAGGCCGTCGTCTACAATCAGGACAGGACGCCCGAGAATTACCGTTTCCTCCCGGGGAGCGACCGGATCGTTCATGAACTTCCCCCGCTCGAGGCCTTCGAGGCGGCCTTCATTCTGGATTGCAGCGAATTGGCCAGGGTCGGGGGAGAAGCCGGCCGGATCGCCGGGATCCCGAACCTCATCAACATCGATCATCACGTCTCCAATGAGGGGTTCTGTGAGGTCCGGCTGACCGATCCTCAGGCGAGTTCCACGGGAGAGCTGATCTTCCGTCTCGTCCGGGATATGGGGCTCGACATCAGCAAAGAGATCGCGACCTGCCTCTATGCGGCGATCCTGACCGACACGGGCGGCTTCCGGTACAACAACACCCGCAGAGGTACCCTTCTGGCTGCTGCCGATCTGGTGGGAGCCGGCGCCGAGCCCCAGTGGATCTCGGAAAATGTCTACGAGGCGGATTCGCCGGTCAGGCTCAGGCTGCTTGCGGCGGTCCTGCCCACGCTGGCCCTTGAAGAGGAGGGGCGGGTCGGGTCGATCGTCGTAACGCAACAGGCTCTCGCCGATGCCGGTGCGCTGTCGGAGCATACCGAAGGATTCGTCGATCTGCCGCGGACCATCCGGGGCGTCGAGATTTCCATCCTCTATGCGGAGCTCCCGGAGGGGCGTTACAAACTGAGCCTGCGCTCGAAGGGGAAGGTCAACGTGGAGCGCGTCGCGCGCACCTTCGGCGGGGGAGGCCATCCCAATGCCTCCGGTTGCCGGGTGGAGGGGGAGCTGTCGGAGATCCGCAGACGGATGATCGAGGCGATCCGGACCTTGGCATTCACAGCATGAACGGGGTCGTTGTCGTCGATAAGCCGTCGGGCCCGACCTCCCGGGATGTGGTGGAGGAGGTCAAGCGGGCGCTCGGCGTCCGGAAGGCGGGCCACACCGGGACGCTCGACCCGCTGGCGACAGGGGTCCTTCCGGTCTGCCTCGATGAGGCGACGAAGCTGGTCCAGTTTCTGTCACTGGACAGCAAGGAATACAGGGCCACGCTTCTCTTGGGGGTCCGGACGGACACCCTCGACACGGAGGGGAGCGTCCTCGTCCGGGAGGAGCCCCGCGTGACTGCGGGACAACTGGCAACGGCGCTTGCGGGCCTCGTGGGGAAGCGCCAGCAGGCGCCGCCCCGCTACTCGGCGGTGAAGGTCCGGGGGAAGGCCCTCTATGACTGGACGCGGCGGGGAATCGACGTCGAGGCGCCGTCGCGCGAGGTCGAGGTTTACAGTATCCGGATCGAAGAGATCCGGCTCCCCGAGGTGACCTTTGCGGTTTCCTGTTCGAAGGGCACCTACATCCGCTCTCTCTGCGCGGAGGCGGGTGAAGTGCTCGGCTGCGGCGGCTGCATGTCGGCCCTGCGCCGGACGCGCAGCGGCGACTTCCGCGAGGAGAAGGCGGTGTCGCTGGCAGGTTTGACGGCGGAGGAGAGGCGGAAAAGGCTGACGGCGCACCTGGTGCCGCCGGCGGATCTCCTGCCCGACCTTGCCGTCATCGATGTGGATCCGCCGTTGGCGGAGAAGTTGCGGAACGGCTACCAGCCGGAGGGTGAGGTTCTAGCCCGTTATCATATTCCTTTTCTTGCCGCAGGAGATGTGATAAAGTTCATACTCCTGGGCAAGCACTTGGTGGCGGTCGCCCGGATGCTCTGCGCATCGGACGAATTGGCTCAGCAGGGTAAGGGACAGGCGGCAAGGATCTTGCGGGTGTTGAACGATTGATGCGGGACGACAAAGTGCTGCGTCTTTCGCGATTGAATGAAGGAGGATCAAAGAAGTGTTGGATGTAGAGAAGAGAAAAGGGATCATCGGAAATTACCAGCTGCACGAAAAGGATACGGGATCACCGGAGGTCCAGATTGCACTCCTCAGCGCCAGAATCGAGTACCTCACGGAGCATTTCAAGGCCCATAAGAAGGACCATCACTCCCGGCGGGGGCTCCTGAAGCTGGTCGGCCAGCGGCGGAGGCTTCTGGACTACGTGAAGAACAAGGACGTGGAGCGCTACAGAACGGTGATTCAACGTCTCGGGCTCAGGAAATAAACCTGGGCTGAAGGGTGCAGGGTATCGATCGGGAGTAGGAAGTAAGGAGTATGAAGCAGGCGTTTCCTGTCTGCTCCCTACTGCCTACTGCCTACTCCTTCTCATGCCTTGTGCTACCTAACAACCATAGAGAGGACAATATGAGCAAAGTGTTCAGTACGAATTTTGCGGGGAGGAATATCTCCCTCAAAATGGACTATGTCGCAGGACAGGCGGACGGAGCGGCCCTGGTGACATACGGGGAGACGGTGGTTCTGGTGACCGCCGTGTCCTTGAAAACGATCCGTGAGGGGGTCGACTTTCTGCCCCTCACCGTGGATTATCAGGAAATGACCTATGCCGCGGGGAAGATACCGGGGGGGTTTTTCAAACGCGAAGGGCGCCTCAACGAGAAGGAGATCCTGACCTCGCGGATCATCGACCGTTCCATCCGCCCGCTCTTCCCCAAACACTATTTCCACGAAAGCCAGATCATGGCATCTGTCCTTTCCGTGGACAGCGAGAATGATTCCGACGTGGCTGCCATGCTCGCCGCTTCAGCGGCGCTCGAGATTTCGGACATCCCCTTCAAGGGGCCGATCGCCGGCGTCCGGGTCGGCCGCGTGGAGGGCACGTTCGTCTGCAACCCCTCGCAGGCACTTCAGGAAAAGAGCGATCTCAACCTCTTCCTGGTGGGGCGGAAAATCGTCCCCGGCACGCAGGGGAGGCCCTACGACGTCAACCTCGTCATGATGGAAGGCGGGGCGGAGGAGGTCGGAGAAGATGTGATCGTCGACGCGATCGACTTCGGTCTCGAACAGATGCGTCCGGTGATCGACCTTCAGGACAAGATGCGCGCCGAGGTGGGCAAGCCCAAACGGACCGTTCCGGCGCGGGTGGTGGACGAAGCCCTTGCGGCGAAGGTTTCCGCAGCGGCCCTGGCGGGGCTCACCGAAGGATACGGCCTGGCGCGGAAGATGGAGCGGTATGCCAAGCTTGACGAGGTGCGCAAGAAGACCGTGGAGGCCTTGACGGCGGAAGATCCTGCCTGCAAGGGCAAGGTTCTGGAGATCATCGAGTCGATCGAGCGGCGCATCCTCAGGGAGATGATCCTCAAGGAGAACCGGAGAATCGACGGCCGCTCCACCACGCAGATCCGGCCGATCAGCTCCGAGGTCGGGCTCCTGCCCCGCGCCCACGGCTCGGCTCTCTTCAACCGGGGCGAGACGCAGGCGCTGGTGACGGTGACCCTGGGGACCGTCCATGACGAACAGCGGATGGATTACATCGCGGGCGAGGAGCGGCGCTCCTTCCTGCTCCACTACAATTTCCCGCCCTTCAGCGTGGGCGAGGCCAAACCCCTAAGGAGTCCGGGAAGGCGGGAGATCGGCCACGGCGGCCTGTCGCGCCGGGCGCTCCTGCCGGTTCTGCCCCCCAAGGAGAGCTTTCCCTACACGATCCGTGTCGTCTCCGACATCCTGTCGTCCAACGGTTCCTCTTCGATGGCGACGGTCTGCGGTGGCTGTCTTTCGCTCATGGACGCCGGGGTTCCGATCCGGGACACCGTGGCCGGGATCGCCATGGGGCTTCTGAAGGAGGGCGATCAGGTGGTCATCCTCTCCGACATCCTGGGTGACGAAGACCATGCCGGTGACATGGACTTCAAGGTCTGCGGGACCGAAAAGGGCGTGACCTCCCTGCAGATGGACATCAAGATCGACAACCTGACCGGGGACGTTCTCCGCAAGGCGCTTGCCCAGGCCCGGGAGGGGAGGGTTTTCATCATCGGCAAGCTGCGCGAGACCCTCGCCGCGCCGAAGCCGGACATCTCCATCTATGCCCCGCGGATCACGACGGTGAAGGTCCGTCCGGAGAAGGTGCGCGACGTCATCGGTTCGGGCGGCAAGAACATCCGCCAGATCGTGGCGGAGACAGGCGTCGAGATCAACGTGGAGGATGACGGTACCGTCACCATCGCCTCCAGCGATGCGGAAGCGTCGGCGCGCGCCGTGGCCATGGTGAAGTGGCTGACCGAGGATGCCGAGGTCGGCAAGATCTACAGCGGGACGGTCAAGAAGATCGTCGATTTCGGCGCCTTCGTCGAAATCCTGCCGGGAACGGAGGGGCTCCTGCACATCTCGCAGCTCGCCAAGGAGAGGGTGAACAAGGTCACCGATATCCTGAAAGAAGGTGATGAGGTGAGGGTCAAGGTGCTGGAGGTGGATAAGCAGGGGAAGATCCGCCTGAGCCGCAAGGAAGCGCTGGCCGAGAATGGTCAGTAGGACCATTTTAGATAACGGTATCCGGGTCCTTTCCGAGGAGATCGACCATGTCCGGTCGATCTCCATCGGAGCCTGGGTGGAAGGGGGCTCCCGCCGGGAAGATTGCCTGACCAGCGGGATGGCCCACTTCATCGAACACATGCTGTTCAAGGGGACGGAGCGCCGCTCCGCCTTCGATATCGCCTCTGCCGTCGATTCCGTCGGCGGGGTCATGAACGCCGCCACGGGCAAAGAACTCACCTCCTTTTACATCAAGATTCCGGATTACCATCTGGAGATGGCCGTCGATCTCCTGGCCGATATCTTCACGGGCTCGCGTTTCGCCGAAGAGGAGATCGACCGGGAACGGTCGGTGATCCTCCAGGAGATCCGGATGGTCGAAGACACCCCCGATGACCACATCCACGATTTCTTCGACGCGCTCTTCTGGAAAGGAGGCTCCCTCGGCCTCCCGATCCTGGGCACGAGGGAGAGCGTGGAAGCGTTCCGCCGCGATGATCTCTTCGGCTCTTACCGGAGCCATTACGGGGGAGGCAACCTCGTTCTCACCGCAGCCGGAAATCTCGACCACGAACGGTTCGTGGAACTGGTCCGGAAATCCTTCGGATCGGCTGCCCTGAGCCCCCCTGCCGGATCGGCGGAGGTTCCTGCGGCCACGCCCGGAAGGGCGGTTCTCCAGAAGGAACTGGAGCAGGCGCATCTGATCGTCGGAGCTCCCTCCCCTTCGGCCACGAGCCCGGAGCGTCACGCGGCGTTTCTGCTCAATGCCGTTCTGGGCGGGAGCATGAGTTCCCGGCTTTTTCAGGAGATCCGGGAGAAGCGGGGCCTGGCCTACGATGTCGGCTCCTATCTCTCCCCCTATCGGGATGCCGGCATGTTCGGCGTCTACGCGGGGACCGACGGTGCCCGTGTCCGAGAAGTGCTGGGGCTCATCCGGGCAGGGCTGGAGCGCGCCTCGGCAGAGCTGCTGACGGAAAAAGAGCTGAAGTCGGCCAAGGAACTGCTCAAGGGGAATTTTCTGCTCGGTATGGAGAGCACGGACCATCGTATGACCTCGCTCGCGAAGAACGAGATTTACTTCGGAAGGCAGATGACGCCCGAGGAGATCATCAAACGGATCGATGCGGTCGGGCGGGAGGAGATCCGCGAACTTGCGGCGCGGATGTTCCGGCCGGAGGCCCTGACGGTTGCCGCGATCGGTCCGGTTTCAGAGGAAGACTTGGCGTTTTGACCATTCTCAAACGGGGTTGGTTGTGATAGAAGAAGTCCGCGTATCCGTCCGGAGAGTGCCGGGAACGGACGATCTGCCCCTCCCCTCCTACATGACAGCCCAGGCGGCGGGGATGGATCTGTTCGCTGCGGTGGCCAAGCCGACCACGCTCCTCCCCGGCGAGAGGAGTCTGATCCCGACGGGGGTTGAGGTGGCCCTGCCCGTGGGTTATGAGGCCGAAGTACGGCCCCGGAGCGGACTGGCCTTGAAATTCGGCGTGACGCTGGTCAACGCCCCGGGAACGATCGACGCGGATTACCGCGGCGAGGTCGGCGTGATCCTGATCAACCACGGGACGGAGCCCTTTGTCGTGCGGCGGGGCGACCGCATCGCACAAATGGTGGTGCATCGCGTTTGCCGCGTTGCCTGGGCCGCTTGCGGAGAGCTGCCCGGCACGGAGAGGGGCAACGGGGGGTTCGGCCATACGGACTGAATGGGTGCCGCATGAAAAAATATCGGGTCAACAAGACTTTTCGGGAGATCAACGAGAAGATCCGTCAGGGGAAGGCCGTCGTCGTGACCGCCGAGGAGATGATCGACGTTGTGGAGCGGCACGGAGAGGTAGAGGCGGCCAGGAAGGTGGACGTGGTGACCACGGGCACGTTCAGTCCGATGTGCTCCTCGGGCGCCTTTCTGAATTTCGGCCATACCTCCCCGAAGATCCGCGCCTCGAAGGTCTGGTTCAATGACGTGCCGGCCTATGCCGGCGTCGCCGCGGTGGACTGCTATCTCGGTGCCACGGAGGTCGTCGAGGAAGACCCGCTCAACAGCGTCTATCCGGGCGAGTTCAATTACGGCGGCGGTCACGTGCTGCAGGACCTGGTCGCGGGGAACGTGATCCGGCTCAGGGCGGAAAGCTACGGCACCGACTGTTACCCGGCCAGAAGGCACGAACGGAACATCACCCTTCAGGATCTCCGGGATGCGATCCTCTTCAACCCGCGCAACGCCTATCAGAACTACAATTGCGCGGTCAACGTCTCGGACAAGACCATCTACACCTACATGGGAATGCTTCGGCCGCGGATGGCCAACGCCAATTATGCGACATCCGGCCAGCTGAGCCCGCTGCTGAACGATCCCTATTACAAGACAATCGGCGTCGGGACCCGGATCTTCCTGGGCGGCGCCCAGGGCTTCGTGGCCTGGCCGGGAACGCAGCACAACCCCAACGCCCGCCGGGGCAAAAACGGGGTCCCGCGGGAGGGATCAGGGACGATCGCCACGATCGGCAACCTCAAGGAGATGAGCCCGGAGTGGCTGTCCGGCGCAAGCATCCTGGGCTACGGCGTCTCCCTGTATGTCGGGATCGGCATCCCCATACCGGTGCTGAACGAGGAGATGGCCCGCTTTACGGCGGTCACGGATGAGGAGATCTTCACGCAGGTCTACGACTACAGCATGGATTATCCCAAGGGCGTGGCCAAGAGTCTGGGAGAAGTCAGTTACGGGGAGCTGCGGAGCGGAACGATCGCGCTCAACGGGCAGAAGATCTCCACTGCGCCGCTGTCGAGTTACTTCAAGGCGCGGGAGATCGCCAACATCCTCAAGGAGTGGATCGAACGGGGGGATTTCCTGCTGGGCGAACCTCAACAGCTTCTCCCGACTGTTTCTCCGTGATATGCCGCACCGCGTTCGGCCGATCCTCCGATCGGCCTTCCGAGGCGCCTGATCACCGGAATCTGCGGCCCCAGATCGCTTCCGGGAAGCACGATCCGTCCCGCCCGCCGGTCGGTATCTGACCGAAAATGTGAAGTGGTTCACTGCCTGTTCGTGATTTCCCTTGACAATTGAGTCATTTATCATTATTGATGGGCTGCAACGCCCGGATTTCCACCGGGCGCGGAGGTCTGGACGCGGAAGATCGGCGTAATTAGGCCTTGCACGCAGTGTTTTTTTTATATATATCCACACCATCGTACTCCGGAAGCGTCCAGGGATTTGGTGAGAGGTATCATCGGCATGAAGGTGGGAAGATATCTCGTCGTCTTCGTCCTGATCATGGGCGGCCTCATCACGTTCGGGGACCGAGGCCTCATCGACAACTACCGCATGCGGGGAAAAATGATGGCCCTCAAGAAAATCAATCACGAAATGACTCTCGAGAACATTGCCCTGAAGAAAAACATCTCTCTGTTGAGGGAAAACCTTTCCTACGTCGAGATGATTGCCCGAAGTGAATTGGGTATGGTCAAGAAGGGGGATCTGGTTTACAGCACGGCGCAATAGGACTGCGGCTGCCGTTCGAAGCGGGGCCGTACCTTTTATCATGAGACGGTGACTGCATGTTCGATATCAAGGGCTTGTTCGCAGCGGGGAAACAGCTTGCCGGACTGGACATCGGCTCCAGTTCCATCAAGCTTGCGGAGATACAGGACACCCCGAAGGGCCTCATCCTCGGCCGCTTTGCCCAGATCCCCACGGCCAAGGGGGTCATCGTAGACGGCGCCGTGGCGGAGCCGGAAGCCCTGACGGCAACCATCGAGGAACTCTACAAGGAGTCCGGCTGCAAACGAAAACGGGTCGTCACCTCCATCTCCGGACATGCCGTGATCGTGAAGAAGGCGACCTTCGCGCAGATGGGCGAAGAGGAACTCCGGGGGCTCATCCACGATGAGGCCGGGAAGTATCTGCCCTTCGACGACATGGCAACCGTCGACTACGATTTCCAGATCCTTGGGGAAAATCCCTACAATCCGAGCCAGATGGAAGTCCTCATCGTCGCGGCCAAGAAAGAGATCATCGAGGGCTATACCGAGGCCATCGAAGCGGCGGGGCTGATCCCGACCATCATGGATGTCGATTCCTTCGCCCTGGAAACGATGTATGAGGAGAACTACGACTTCGACGAAAACGATGTGGCCGTTCTGATCAACATCGGGGCCAGCATCACCAACCTCAATGCGCTCAAGGGCGGGTCTTCGATCTTCACGCGGGATTTCACCCTGGGCGGCAATTCCGTGACCGAGGCATTGGCGGCAAATCTCGGCGTGCCGTTTGAAGAGGCGGAAAGGGCCAAGATCGAAGGGATCGGCGACGACGAACAGGCCAGGGTGGCATTCCGTGACGGGCTGATCGCGTATGCCGATCCGATCTGCTCCGAGATCGAGCGCTCGGTGGAATATTTCCGCTCCACCTTCGGCGCGGAAAACATCAGCAAAGTTCTGCTCTCCGGCGGCGGCGCCCTGATCCCCGGCATCGTCGCCGATCTGGGCCATCGTCTCGGGATCGAGACGGAGATCATCAATCCGTTCAAGAAGATCCAATTGAACAGCAAGGTTCTCAAACCGGAGGAGGCGGAGAGTGTCGGTCCCATTGCCGCCGTCGGTGTTGGGCTGGCCTTGCGCAAGATAGGCGATCAGTGATGGCGGCTGCGTTCCTTGACCGATTAATGAGAGCACACCCATGATTCGAATCAACCTGCTTCCGTATAGGGAAAAGGCCAAGAAGGAAAATCTGCAATACCAGATCCTCGCCCTCGCCGGTGCGGTGGTGGTGTTCCTGCTGCTCATCCTCTTCGTGCATCTCTTTTTCACCATGAGCATCGGCGACATGGAGGCGAAGATCAAGGATGCGGAAGCCAAACTGGTCGTATTGAACAAAAAAGTCGGCGATATCGAAGGGTTCAAGAGAGACAAACGGGAATTGGAGCAGAAATTGGGGGTGATCAACACCCTCGAAACCAATCGCCTCTTCCCGGTGCACATGCTCGATGAGCTGAATCTTCTGGTTCCGTCGAAAGAGGCGTGGCTGGAAAAGGTCACTCAGACGGCACAGGAACTGCGCATCGAGGGGATGGCCAAAGACAACGGAACGGTAGCGCGCTTCATGAAGAACATCGAGAAGGCGGATTTCGTCCAATCGGTGGACCTGGTGGTCGCCCGCGAAAAAGAGGTGGCCGGCGTGAAGCTGCAGCAATTCATCCTGACCTGTGTTCTGAAAAAAGGGATATAGCCTATGGACATCAACCTCGATGACCTGAGAAAACTCTCCCTCAAGATGAAGGCGCTGATCGTGGTCGGGATCTGCCTGCTCCTGGGCTACTTTTATTACATGTTCTTCTTCCAGGCCATTGTGACGAAGCAGACCGCTCTCTCCGCCAAACTGACGGATCTGGATCGGCAGATCGTTGAAAAGCAAAAAGTGGTGGCGCAGCTCGACCGGTATATGCGGGAGGTCAACGTGCTGCGTGAATCCTTCAAACTGGCCCTCATGAAGCTCCCCAATTCGCGTGAGATCGCCGGACTTCTCGCCTCGGTGGTCCTCTCCGGTGAAGAGGCCGGCGTGAATTTCCTGCTGTTCGAACCGAAGCCGCCGGAACCGAAGTTGCCGGAACCGAAGCCGGGCACAGCCCCGAAGCCTGCGGACGCCAAGGCGCAGGCTGCCAAACCGGCGGATGCCAAGGCCGCAGCGGCAAAAGCGGCCGTGCCGGAAAAGTTCTATGATGAGATCCCCATCAAGGTGCAGATTGCCGGCAGTTTCCACAATACGGTTTCCTTCTACGCCAAGGTCGCCAAACTGCCCCGGATCGTCAATGTCGAAGATATCACGATGGGAGAGGCCAAGAACGTGAAGGGCAAGGGGTGGATCATCCGCACCTCCTGCATCATCAAAACCTACATGTTTGTGGACAAGAAAACATGATGAGACGGCATTTCATATCCGTTGTGACGGGCGGCATCATGGTCCTTCTGCTGGTGGGGGGGACCGGAATTCGGGCCGCGGATTCGAAAACCTCTCCCCAGGCGGGCGGCTCCGATATCCTCTCGGGAAAGCCGGTGCCCGCCGCGGCCGTCATGGCCGCGCCGGCCTACAGCTATCAGCCGGCCGGGAAAACGGATCCGTTCAAGCCATTCATGGAAACCGATCTCGCCGTGAAGACGCAGAAGCAGCAAGAGGTGAAAAAGAAGGCAGTGGTGGAGACCGGACCGATCTCTCCGCTGCAAAAGTTGGAAACCGGGCAGTACCGCCTCGTCGGGATCGCCGGCGATCAAAAGAAATGTGTGGCGATCGTCGAGGACGGCACTGCGAAGAGATACTATCCCCTTTTTGTCGGGACTTTCATCGGCCTGAACGACGGCCGCGTGGCGGCCATCCTGCCCGATCGTGTGATCGTGGAGGAGAAGACCGACAAACAGGCCAAAAGGGCGAAGATCAGACGCGTGACCATGATGCTACACAAGGATGAAGAGGGAAAGCCATGAGACGGGCAATAGAGCGGGCAGTGCTTGTTGTATTCATGACCATCGTGCCGGCAATCCTTTCGCCTGTGGGCGAGGCGGCGGCTGCGACGCCGGAGATGACCGCCAATGAAGGCTATCTGGAAAACGTTACCTTCGAGAAGCAGGCGGGAAAGGAACGGGTCACCCTGGCGGTGACGAAGCTCTCCGGCGTGACGGTCGAAAATCAGCCCGGCAATGCGGTCTGGGTGCGCATGGAGAATATCGCCGTTCTGGAAGGCCTCCGCCGCCCTCTCAGCGATCCGGCCATGGCCAACATCATCCAGGTGACGCCGGTCCAGAAATCGACCGATGGCCGTTCCTGGGTGATCGCGCAGATCGATCTGAGAAAGAAGGTTCCCTACAGCGTCCGGCAGGAGGGGATGAACATCCTCATCGATTTTAATGTCACCTCCCTTCCCGCAGCCGCAGAGCCCGCCGCCAGGGCGACTCCGGCAGTAGCGCTTGAATCGGCGCAGCCGGCGGCCTCTGCGGAAGCGGCAAAGGCCGCGGCCGGCGCCGGGAAGAAATACGAAGGCGGCCCCAGGATCTTCCTCGACGTCCAGGAGGCCGATATCAAGGCGGTGTTCCGCCTGCTCGCCGAACAGGGGAAGGTCAGCATCGTCTCCGGCGATGACGTCAAGGGAAACGTGACCCTCCACATGAAGGACGTGCCTTGGGAGCAGGCCTTCCGAACCATTCTGGATCTGAAGGGGCTCGACCAGCGGCGCGAGGGGGACATCATCACGGTGGTCACTCTCGACCGGAAGAAGAAGGAGGAGGCCGACCGCCTCGCTGCCGAGGCGGCGGCGCTGAAGGCCGAGGATGAGAGGAAGATACGGGTGCAGAAGCAGAACGTCGAACAGGGCAAACTCAAGCAGATCGTGATCGAGGCGAAGATCGTCGAGGTGAGCACGAACTTCTCCCGTGAACTCGGGATCCGCTGGGGCGCCGGTTATCAGGGGAGTGTGGGAGGCGTTGACTATGGCGCCGCCTTCGGCAACAGCGCCTCAGGCACGCTGAGGGCCATTCCCGGCGGAAACGGCATCGGCCTCACCGGGAGCAGCGCTGTCGTGAACTTCCCCAGTGCAGGCGTGCTGACCACGCCCGCTCTGGGTCTGGTCCTCGGGACCAGCAGGCTGATTCTGGATGCCAGGCTTGCGGCTGCGGAATCGAAGGGCGACGGCAAGATCATCTCCTCGCCTAAGGTCACGACGCTGGAAAACGAAAAGGCGACGATCTGGCAGGGGAAGAGGATCCCCGTGGTCACGCCGGCCACCACCACGAACCCGGCCACGGTCCGCTACGAGGATGCCGACCTCCGCCTCATCGTCACGCCGAAGATCACCCCGAAGCCCAACCCCGCAGATGAGGACCGGATCTCCCTGGAGATCGAGGCGACCAACAAGGACGTCGACGAATCCCTCATCGTCGAGGGCAACCCGGCCATCAACAGCAGCGGCGTCAACGCCAGAGTCGTCATCAAGGACGGCGACACCATCGTCGTCGGGGGAATCTACAAGACCACCGAAACGATCGGACAGGAGGGGGTCCCCTTCTTCGCCGACATCCCTCTGCTCGGATGGCTGTTCAAGACCGAGACCAAAGAGAAGACAACGCGGGAGATCCTCATGTTCATCACCCCGCAGATCATCAAGACCAGCACATGAAAGAAACCGGCCGTCTCTGGGGATGACGGCACCGGAACGAAAAAGGGCGGCGCAGGCCGCCCTTTTCGTTCATGGGAAGTACGCCTCCGGCAAACGCCCCTTTTCGTTCTTGACACGCTCTTGCGGGCTGTGTTAGCGTTCAAACCGCTCTCGGGCCTGAATTTCCAACATATCGGAAACATTGAAAAGAAGATGAATTATGGATCAAAATGACCCCCGGGAATCAAAGCGCTTCCTGGCCGAAATGGAGGAGCATCTGGGACAGAATGATGCGGAGGCGGTGCTGAATCTGGCCCAGGATAGACTCGAACAGAGGCCCGGGGACCTGGAGGCCCGTATCGCGCTCTGCCTCGCGTGGCTTCTGCGGGGGAACCTCGACGAGGCCCGTGAGATGCTGGACGACGCGGAGCGGATCATCGAAAGCCTTTCCCGGGTCTATGCCACGATGGGCGAGGTCTGCCAGAAAAGGGGGATGCACGAGGCCGCCCTGGCCTATCACGAAAAATTCCAGGCTCTCCACGCCGGCGCGCATGTCGAGCGGGGCGTATCGCATGGCTCCGTTGAGAGTGAGGCTCCGGATGAACCGGGTGGGGAGGGCGAACCCGAGGGAGCCGCGGTCCCTCGGGACTTCCAGACAGTGACGCTCGCCGAACTCTATATCCGGCAGGGCCATTTTCAGCCCGCGGAAGAGGTTCTCGAGAGGATCCTCCGTGAGGAGCCGCAGAACGAGAAGGCGGCTGCGCTGCTCCGGGAAGCGCGTGAACAGGGAGGTCGGGCGGTCCCCGGGCCGCAGGCGGCCGGGGTGATCGCCGAGCTTTCGCACTGGCTCGACAACATCGACGGGCTGCGCGGCCATGCGACCTGATCCCTTTCCCGTCGCGGATCGGCTGAAACGCCTTCGTTCGGGTTTCCCGGAGACGGATGCCCTCCTGATCCTCGGGGAGAAGAACATCCGCTACCTGACGGGTTTCACCGGCGGGGATGGGGCCCTGATGGCTGGTCCGGATTGGCTGACGCTTCTGGTGGACGGGCGGTTCACGACCCAGGCGCGCGCCGAAGCCCAGGGGGCGGACATTCTCGAATTCCGCAAACGGGTGGACGGGATTACGGAGGTGGCCCGGCTTCACGGCGCCAAATCTGTCGGCTTCGAATCTTCCGTTCTGACGGTTGCGGAGTACCAGAGGCTGAAGGAGGCGCTTCCCGAGGCAACGTTCGCGCCCCTCTCGTCCGGTTTCGAACTGCTCCGCGCCGTCAAGGATGAGGCGGAGGTCGACCGGATCCGGGAAGCGGCGCGCATCGCCGGCGATGCCCTGGCAGCCGTCCGGGAGCTGATCCGGCCTGGCGTCCGGGAGGAGGAGATCGCCCTCGAACTGGAGTACCGGATGCGCCATGGCGGAGCGGAACAGATCTCATTCGAGACGATCGTTGCCGCGGGGGCCAATGGAGCGCTTCCCCATGCGACGCCCGGGCGCCGCGAGATCGCAGACGGGGATTGCGTGACGGTCGATTACGGTGCGGTCTGCGGCGGGTACCATTCGGACGAGACCTGCACGTTTATCGTAGGCCGCGTTTCGGAGCGCCAGCGGGAAGTGTACGGGCTCGTGCTGGAGGCCCACGACCGCGCGATCGAAGGGATCCGCGCGGGCGTTGCCTGCGGGGAGATCGACCGAATCGCGCGGTCGCATCTCGATGGGGCGGGGCTGGGGAGCGCCTTTTCCCACGGCACCGGCCACGGTGTCGGGCTGGAGGTCCACGAGGCGCCGCGCCTGGCGGCGGGCAGGGATGAGATCCTCCAGGCCGGCATGGTGGTCACCGTGGAGCCCGGCGTCTATCTCCCCGGACTCTTTGGGATCCGCATCGAGGACACGGTTCTGGTGACGGAGAGAGGCAGCGAGATCCTGACGCCCACGGCCAAGGATCTGATGGTGATATAGGGATGGTGCCCCGTAAAAAGTCACCCTTGTCACCCTGAGCTTGTCGAAGGGTGGATGAAACTTATTGGTATCACTGCATGCTTCGACAAGCTCAGCATGACAATCACAGTGATTTTGGACTTTTTGCGGGTCGTCAGGGTCGCAGACCGAAATATTTCAGGAACAGGATGCAATGATATGAAATCAATTCCGGAAGATCTTCTGTACAGTCGGGAACACGTCTGGGTTCGGGTGGAGGGCGATCTGGCCACCATCGGGATCACCGACCACGCTCAGGAGAAACTGGGAGAGATCATCTCCCTGGACCTCCCCGAGGCCGACTCCTATGTCGAGCGCGATGAGCCGTTCGGCAGCATCGAATCGGCGAAGGCGGTGGTCGAACTCATCTCGCCGGTCAGCGGGGTGGTGATCAGCGTCAATGAGGATATTACGGATGAAATCGGGGTCATCAACAGCGATCCCCATGACACCGGGTGGATGATCATCGTCGATTTGGAAGATCCGGAAGAGCTGGATGACCTTCTGGACGGCAGGGGATATCAGGAGTTCGTGATCCAGGAAGCGGAGGTCGACTGAAGCCCGTGGAGGCGTGGAGGATTCTCCCGTTCCGGAAGGCCGGCGCCGCGGAGAATATGGCCGTCGACGAGGCGATCTTCCAGGAAACCGTCCGCCAGAAAACGCCCCCGACGCTCCGCTTCTACGGTTGGCAGGCGCCTGCTCTCTCCATCGGCTACTTCCAGGACTATGAAAAGGAGGTCGACGAAGAGGCATGCCGCAGGTTCGGCGTGGAGATCGTCCGGCGTCCGACGGGCGGGAAGGCCGTTCTGCATGAGCAGGAGCTGACCTACGCCGTGATCGCCGGCGATGCCCCGCTCTTTCCACCCGACATTCCGGGAACCTACCGGCTGATCAGCCGCTGCATCGCCAGGGGGCTCCACGAAATCGGCATTCGTGCGGAGATGGAGACGGCCGGCCGGCCGGTGCCGGACGGGGCGCTCCGCTCTTCCTGCTTCTCCTTCCCCTCCCACCACGAACTCTGCGTCGCGGGACGGAAGATTTGCGGGTCTGCCCAGATGAGGTCCCATGGATTCTTCCTGCAGCATGGATCGCTGCTCCTGGCGTTCGATCCCCTGCGGACCTGTGCCGTGATGCTGCCCCACCGGGAGCCGGAGCAGGATGCCGATCGGCTGCGGAACGCGGTCACTTCCGTGTGGGAAGAGGCGAAATCCCCGATCGACGAGGCAGGCCTCTCTGTCGCTCTGAGGAAGGGCTTCGAAGAGGTGCTGGGGATCCGGTTCCGGGAGGGCGATTTGACGCCCGATGAGGAGCGGCTTGCAGACGAACTAATCGCGAAGAAATACGGCGGCGGGAGTTGGAACAGGGAAGGGAGAAGAAGAGAATGAATATCGGATCTTTGATCAAGAAGGAGGTTCTCGCCCAGAAGGCCTATGCGGTCGAGAAGACCGCCTGCCCGATCAAACTGGACGCCAACGAGAATCCGCTGGCGCTTCCGGAATCCCTCCGGGCGGAGTTTGCGGCCCGGCTCGCCGCTGTTCCCCTGAACCGATATCCGGAGGCGGGTTCCCCTGCATTGGCTGCACGATTCGCCCGGGCCTTCGGCGTCGGGCGAGACCAGGTGATGATTGGGAATGGATCGGACGAGTCGATCCAGGTCCTCTGCACGGCCGTGGCCCGGCGCGGGGCCCGCGTCATGATCCCGGTCCCCACCTTCGCCATGTACCGGATCTCGGCCCAAAACGCAGGCCTGGACGTGGTGTCCGTTCCGCTCGACAAGTCGTTCGATCTCGACCTGGCGACCATGCGGGAGGCCGCGGCGGCCTATCCCCCGGCCCTGACCTTCCTTGCCTGGCCCAACAACCCGACGGGCAACTGCTTCAGCCGCGACCGGATCGAGAAGATCCTCCGGGATTGGCCGGGAATCGTCGTGGTCGATGAGGCCTATTTCCACTTTTCCGGCCAGACCTTCCTGCCGCAGTTCGACCGTTATGACAATCTGGTGATCCTGCGGACGCTCTCCAAGGTGGGGTTTGCGGCCATGCGGATCGGCCTCCTCGTCGGCCCGGCCGCCCTGGTCCATGAACTCGACAAGGTTCGGCTACCCTACAACATGAACGCCATGTCGCAGGAAGCCGCCGGATTCTACCTCGACCATGAGGAGACCTTCCTCGCCCAGGCAGAGGAGATCCGCTCCCGGCGGGATGAACTCTTCGCCGCTCTGAAATCGATGCCGGGAGTCGATCCCCTGCCGACGGATGCGAATTTTATTTTTTTTCATTGCGATTTTGACGCGGATCGCGTATACAGCGCCCTGATGGAGCGGGGCGTTCTGATCAAGAACTTCAATGCCCCCGGCGTGACGAAGGGCTTCATGCGCGTCACCGTGGGAACCCGTGAAGAGAATCAAAGGTTTATAGAGGTGTTACAGGAAATTATCGCGAAGTAAGGAGCGTGGTCCGCATATAGGCAACATCCAAGGGTAGATTACGGCACAGAGGATATCCGTGTGACGCCGTACTGCCCTTTTTTTATGCCGGTTTGTTGCGACCCCGTTTGGCAGAGGGTCGGCTGCGGGACTGTTGAAGAGAGACGACAAAAATCAAGCGGGAAAAGGAGAAGGAATTTGGAAGTAAAAGTGTTCGACAACGATGTGGAAAAGGCCTTGAAGATTCTCAAGAACAAACTCTCCAAGAGTGGTCTCTTCAAGGAGCTCAAACTGCGCCGTGCCTACGAGAAGCCCTCGGTGAAGAAGAAGAGGAAGACCATCGAGGCGCGCCGTCGCCTGGCGAAGGTCCAGCGGCGCCGGGTCTCTTAAGAAGGCTTCCGGGAGGGGACGACCCGTTCATCCTGCCGCGGTGTGGGGTGGCCGCACTGTCGTTGCGTTCGGGGGAACGGGTGGTCGATCCTCGGGGGGAGAGGTGCGAAGGCCTCTTTCCCACGAGGCAGAGGTTTTGCCGCATGTCTGAAAAACAGTATGTCGTGGATGCCCTGACGATCGAGGAATCCTGGCGGATCTTCAGAATCATGGCCGAGTTCGTCGACGCCATCGAGACTCTCTCCGGGGTGAAGAACGCGGTCAGCATCTTCGGATCGGCGCGCACGAAGCCGGGCGATCCCGATTACGCCAAGGCGGAGCTGCTGGCCCGGCTGCTGGCGGAAAAAGGGTTCGCCGTCATCACGGGCGGTGGCCCCGGTATCATGGAGGCGGCGAACAAAGGAGCCGCGCAGGCCGGCGGGAAGTCCGTGGGAATGAACATCCGGCTCCCCTTCGAGCAGAAGCCGAATCCGTACGCCAATCTCAGCATCGACTACAAATACTTTTTCATCCGGAAGGTGATGTTCGTCAAGTACGCCATGGCCTACGTCATCCTCCCCGGTGGTTTCGGGACCATGGATGAGCTCTTCGAGGCCCTGACCCTGATCCAGACGAGGCGGATCAAACCCTTTCCGGTCATCCTCATGGGAAGCGACTACTGGAAGGGGCTCTTCGACTGGCTCCGCAAAACGATGCTCCGCGACGGCATGATCTCCCCGGAAGATCTCGAACGCTTCATGATCGTCGACGATCCGTGCGATGCGGTGAGGCATATACAGAAGTACGTCATCGTCTGAAAAATCAATGGCCCTCCATGACGACGATACCGGGCGGGGCGCCTCCCTGGAGGCGGTTCTCGCCGAATTGAAGCAGGGGAAGACCGTTTCCTGCTATCTCCTCTATGGGGAAGAGGAGTTCCGCCTCAAGGATGCGCTCGACAAGATCGTTGCCGCGCTGATCCCCGACGCCGGCGACCGTGACCTCAATCTCTTCGTGACGGATGGTGAGCACGAAGAGATCGGTTCCCTCTGCGAATCCCTCATCACGCCGCCCCTTCTCCCCGGCCGTAAGGTGGTGGTCGTCCGGGATACCTCTCTCTTTCAGTCCAAAAATATACTGGCAGCACTCATTGCACGGATCCGCGAGCGGCTCGATGCGGACCCTGCCCGGGCGGCGGGGGACTTCATGCAGTTCCTGGCGGTGACGGGAATGCAGCTCGACGACCTCCGGGAGGGCGGCTGGCGGAAGATCGACGACGACGCCTGGCGGAAGATCGTGCCCGACGACGACGGCCAGGGGCGGGAGAGCTGGCTTCCCAAGGCCGTTGAGCTCTGTGTGAGCCGCGGCGCCGTTGCGCCCAGGGTCAAGACGGAAGAGGAGGCGGACCGCCTGGAGCGGGTGCTGGCCGGTGGGATGCCGGAGGGCAATCACCTCATCCTGACGGCCGTGGCGGTCGACCGGCGCAAGAGGCTCTTCAAGGCCGTCTCGTCTCTGGGCCGTGCCTTGACCTTTGCCGCGGTCAAAGGGGAGGCGCGCCAGCAGCAGATCGTTATGGAGATGGCGGCCGGTCTCTTGGCGGGGCGCGGCAAACGCCTCTCTGCCGGCGCCTGGGCCGCCCTGGGGCAGAAGACCGGCTTCAGCCTCCGGGAGTCCCTAGGTGCGATCGACAAACTGATCACCTACGCGGGAGAAAAAGCCGTTATCGAGGCGGCGGACGTGGAGGCCGTTATCGGCCGGACGAAAGAGGATACCGTTTTCGATCTGACCGGGGCGATTTCCGGCAGGAACCGGCCGGCAGCCCTTCGGACGCTGAAGGATCTTCTCGACCAGGGAAATGCACCCCTGATGATCTTCTCGATGATCGTGCGGGAGATCCGTCTCCTCCTCCAGGCGAAGCTCGTCCTCACCTCGGGGCGGATGAACGCCTTCAGCGCCGCCATGGACTACGGCCGGTTTCAGAAGGCGGTCTATCCTGTCCTCAAACAGGCGGGTGCCTTTGGTGAAGAGCAGGTCGACCTCGTCTCGCAGCACCCGTTTGCCGCCTATCAATTCCTCAAGCACGCGGGCCGTTTCACCGTTTCCGAATTGACCGGTTATCTGGGGATGCTGGCCGACATCGATCTGGCGCTCAAGTCCACCGGGCAGGATCCCCGGCTGCTCCTGGAGCGCTTCCTGCTCACCGTCTGCCGGACACCTTCATGAAAAAAGGTACAATTCCGATCCCAGATCAAAGATGATGTCGAGGCGCGAGGAAGAGGCGACGCAGGCGTACACAAAAAGTACGTCGAGGAGCCGATGACGAAGCCAACAAAGATAGCGCTTTGATATGGGATCGAAATCAGAGTTTCCTGAAGCGGGCCAGCGCAGCGCGCTTCTGCTTGGAGAGCCGCCGGGCAGGCCCCTTTCCTTTCAGGCCGGTCCGGTCTTCGTCCTCGTCGTCCCTTCCGTCGCCGGAGTCTTCCACCGGCGAAGATCCCGTCGCGTTCCGTTCCAGCAGTCGGTCGAACTCGACCGATGAGATGGCCGTCTTGCCGCGGCGGACCGCAAATGTGGCGATCTCCCGGTCCGAGGTGACGACCAGAATCTCCTCGTCACCCTTCTCCAGCAGCCTCTTGATCACCTCATCGGCCTTCTCGCCCAGGCGGGAATAGATGATCGCAACCCCGCCCGCGAGGTCCCTCTCCTCCGCCGGCGAGCCTCCCACCCAGCCGTCGAAGACCACGGTGATCCGATGCCCCCGGAGCTTCCGGTAGCCGGCCAGGCTTCGGACCAGCGCATTTCGCCCCTCTTCCAGGCTTTTCCTCTCGGATTGCCGGAAGGTGTCCGATTGCCGGATGAGGTTGTAGCCGTCCACGATGATATGCATCTGCCGGATTCCCTCCCCTTCATCCCCTCCGCGAGGGGAGGGAAAATTTGTCGGATTTATCCCCCCCCCCCGCGAGGGAAGGAAATTTGCCGGGATTCATCCCTTCCCGGCAGACGGCAAAATTGCCGGTGAAGCGGTTTGCAGAAATCGTTGCCGTCCGGGGGCGGATATGGTATATGACCACCCGGTCAGCTATTGACCGCGGTTCATTCCGGCAGCACTATACCAAATCAGGCTTCAATTATAAATCGAAAAGGACAGCGAGGGGCCGGCCCTTTCCGCACGGTGCGGGGGCGGCCCGTCTGGGGTTTTCGGCAGGGACGGGCATGACGCCCGTTAAAGTCAGGTTCGGCGGGCTTGCACCGCATCTCGGGCAACGCAGGCCGCCGGCGAAGGGCTCCCCTGCCGCACAGCGAAGCGGCTTCGGGCCGCAATGACACTCAGAAAGGAGCGTCGGGATGGAGATCAAAAAGGTTTGCGTTTTGGGTGCGGGATTGATGGGAAGCGGGATTGCTCAGGTCTGCGCGCAGGCCGGGTTCCAGGTGGCGATGCGGGACATCGAGCAGCGCTTCATCGACGGCGGGATGAACACGATCCGGAAGAACCTGGAGCGTGGCCTCAAGAAGGGGGCGCTGAGCCAGGCGGACATAGATGCCATCCTGGCGCGGATCCGGCCGACCCTCGACCTGAAGGCGGCGGCGGGCGACGCGGACGTGGTCGTGGAGGTGGTGGTCGAGGTGATGGCGGTCAAGAAGAAGGTCTACGCGGAGCTGGAGGAGGTCGTCCCGGGGCATTGCCTCTTCTTCACCAACACCTCCGGCCTCAGCATCACCGAGATGGCGGCGATCACCAAGAGGCCGGACCGCTTCATCGGGACCCACTTCTTCAACCCGGTTCCGGTGATGCGCCTGCTGGAGATCATCCGCGGCTTCCAGACCTCGGACGAGACCCTGGCGGTCGCCAAGGCCTGGGGCGAGAAGATCGGCAAGGAGTGCATCGTCGTGAAGGAGGCACCGGCCTTTGTCGTGAACCGGGTGCTCTGCTCCATGATCAATGAGGCCTTCTTCGTGCTCAGCGATGGGCTGGCATCGCCCGAGGACATCGACAAGGGGATGATCCTTGGCTGCAATCATCCCATCGGGCCGCTGGCGCTCGCGGACCTGATCGGAAACGATACGCTGCTGCATGTGATCGAGGGGCTGCATCGGGAACTGGGCGACAAGTACCGCCCCGCGCCCCTGCTGGTTCAGCTTGTCCGGGCCGGCCGCCTCGGCTGCAAGTCCGGCAAGGGGGTCTACGAGTATCCGGCGAAATAGGGATGAGCGATGGGTCGATCCGCGGGGCGATGTGCCTGCGGATCGACCCATCCTGCCGTTTCGCCGTTCCAGGGCATTCAAGGGAATTTCAGCCAGAATGGAGGGGACGAACGATGGATTTTGAACTCACCGAAGAGCAAAAGATGCTGCAGGACATGGCCTACAAGTTCGCCAAAGGCACTTTCACCCCCGTTTCCCAGGAGAGCGACGAGGGAGAGAAATACACGGCGGAGGTCCGGAAGAAGGCGGCGGCCCAGGGGCTGGTCGGGGCATGGCTCCCCGAGGAGTACGGCGGCTGCGGCGCGGGAATCCTGGGGAACGCCATCATCACCGAGGAGCTCTCCAAGGTGGACATGGGGATCGCCCTCAACGTGACGGCAGCGACCTTCGGCTGCGAGGCGATCTTTCAGTACGGTTCCGAGGAGCAGAAGAAGAAGTACCTTCCGCCGATCTGCGCCGGGGAGCAGGTGAGCGCCGGGGCCTTCACGGAGCCCAACGCCGGCACCGACGTTGCCGGCTACAAGACACGGGCCGTCAAGGACGGCAGCGACTACGTGATCAATGGCAACAAGATGTTCATCACCAACGGCACGGTCTGCGACTTCATGGTGGCCCAGTGCATCACGAACCCCGAGGAGAAGAAGCACAACAGCTTCAGCCTGATCATCGTACCGGCGGACGCCAAAGGGGTCACCCGGAACAAGATCCACGGGAAGCTGGGGATCCGCGCCTCCGACACGGCGGAGATCGCCCTCGAGGACGTCCGGGTTCCGCAGGCGAACCTCGTCGGCAGGGAGGGGAACGGCTTCCGCGAGCTGATGCACTTCTTCGATACGACCCGTGTCATGGTCGCGGCCCAGGCTCTGGGCCTGTCGGAAGCGTGTCTCGAAACGAGCATCAAGTACGTCAAGGAGCGGACCGCCTTCGGACAGCCGCTGGGCGCCTACCAGCTCACCCAGAAGAAACTGACCGAGATGGCGATCCAGATCGAGGCGCTCCGCGGCCTGGTCTACAAGGCGGCGTGGCTGATCGACGTGGGCCGCCCCGACTACACCCTCGCGGCCATGGCGAAGTTCTTCGGCGGCGCGACCGCGGTGTTCTGCGCCAACTACGCCGTCGAGCTCCACGGGGGCTATGGATACGTCGAAGAGTACCCCGTCTCGAAGTGGTACCGCGACGCGAAGATCCTGGAGCTCTACGAGGGGACCAAGGAGGCGGAGATCATGACGATCGGCCGCTACCTCCAGGCCCGGTAAACAGAATAAATAGGGACAGCGTCCTATTTCTTTCACCCCCACCCTGACCCTCCCCCGTCAAAAGGGGGAGGGAATCAAGAAACGGAGGGATTGACCTAACCCTTTCTTCCTCCCCTTGCGGAGGGGATGAAGGGGAGGGGTAGGGGGCACGAGCTTTTGGATTTTCACGAGTCCGTCAATATTGAATGAACCGAGGGAGGTCCTTCATGAAGACACGCATCACCGAGCTTTTCGGCATCGAATATCCCATCCTCCTCTCCGGCATGAGCTGGATCAGCGTTCCGAAGATGGTGGCGGCCGTCTCCAATGCCGGAGGGCTGGGCATCCTGGCCACCGGCCCCTTCGACGCGGAGCAGACGCGCAAGGCGATCCAGGAGATCCGCAGCCTTACCGACAAGCCCTTCGGCTGCAACGCCACGCTCCTCATCCCGGGCGGCGCGGAAAACGCCAAGGTGATGTTGGCGGAGAAGGTTCCGGTCATCAACTTTGCGCTCGGCAAGGGCGACTGGATCGTCAAGGGGGCCCACGAGTACGGCGGCAAGGTGATCGCGACCGTGGTCAACGCCCGCCATGCCAGGCGCGCCGAGGAGTACGGGGCGGACGGCGTGATCGCGACCGGCCACGAAGCGGCGGCCCACGGCGAGGCCGTGACCTCGCTCGTCCTGGTCCCGAGCCTGGTCGACGCCGTGAAGATTCCGGTCATCGCGGCGGGCGGCTTCGCTGACGGACGAGGGCTGGCCGCAGCCCTGGCCCTGGGCGCCGAGGGGATCGCGATGGGGACCCGCTTCATGACCACGAAGGAGAGCCCGCTCCACGAGAACTTCAAGCGGCTCTCCATCGAGAAGGAGGTCACCGACACGATCGCCTCGCCGCGGATCGACGGAATCCCCTGCCGGGTCATGAAGACCGACACGGCCATCAAGGCGGAGCGGCGCGGGCTGGACCTGCTCGCGGCCTTCTCCAACTCCCGGGAGATCGCAGCCCAGCTCCACGTCCCCTACCTGAAGCTCTGCCTGGGGGTCATGGCCTCGGGCTGGAAGAACGCCCGCCAGCTCGCCTTCATGGCCAACGGCTTCAAGGCCTTCCGCCTGGCCACCGAGGAGGGCGATCTGGACAAGGGGATCCTGCCCGTGGGACAGGTGATGGGGCTCCTCCGCGACCAGCCGACGGTGAAAGAGGTGGTCGAACGGATCGTTTCCGAGGCAAAGGCGGTCTGCGAACGCATGGAAAAGCAGATTGCGTAGCGTGAATCGAGGCGGGTTCCGCCCGCCTACCCCTACCGGGACCCCGAGGGAAAGGTTCAGAGCCGCATTATCGTCATGGTCGGCCCCTGGAAGAGGAAAACCGAGAACAGCCAGGTCGTCTACGAGGCCGCGAAGGCCAGACTGCCCCACACCAAGGCGCAGACCGTAATCGTGGCCGTGGCGGGCGACCCCTCCCTGACCTCCAAGGTCCTGGAAGGGGTGAACTGGAAGGCGCTGCAGGCGCTGATCAAGTAGGCGCGCCCGGCGATTTCAATCCTTCACTGCCGAATCATAATTCCTTCAACTGGACATGAGCGCCGACCAATTGTTCGATGAGGGCGATCTTGTCGGTATCGTTATTGGTGAGCAGCGGCTCCAGGGAGTCGATCTGCTTGGCAACCGTGTAGGTGTCTCCCGCGACGAGCAATAACGGGATTTCGAGCTTCGCGGCCTTCGCGACCAGGTTCGCAGGCGGCATGATGTTGTTGGTGAGAATGACGGCCGATACTCTGCTGTCGAGGGCCACGACGAGCATGTCGCTGCGGTCACCGCCCGTGATGACGACCCGGTGCTCCTCCTGGAAGAGGGGAAGTTTCATGGCGGAACCGGCCGACATCGCACCGATGATGATGCCCTTGACGGGCCGGCCGAGTTGGGATTCGCCGGCGATGACTTTCGCGAACAGGCGGTCGGCCAGGTAGCTGACCGTAAAAAGCTGAAGCTCGGCGTCGTAAGGGAGGATTCCCAGGACGGGGACCTCCAGCGCCTTGATCCTTGGAAGGTAAATTTCTACAAATTCCGCGATATTGGGAACCTTGTTGATGATGACGCCCTGAAAGCGGCTGTTTGCGGTATAGCCCCAACGTTTCAGAAAAGAGATATCATCCAGTATCTGGTTTTCGTCTCCCGACACGACGACGATGAGCTTGGCGTCGGCGTCCTCGGCCAAGGAAAAGGCATCCAGATGGACGGCGCTTCCGTAGGTGATATCACGGCCGGCCTCGATGAAGAAGATCTCCTTGCCCTTGCCGACGGTTTCGAGTAAATCGCCGATCTTTTCCCGGGTGGTCGCTTCGTCGAACATGGAGGCGAGCTTCGCGGGGTGGAAACCGATGCTCAGGTCCTCGGGATCGTCGTTTGTGTGGAAGATGCTCACGATGAGGGCGGCGTCATAATCCCAAAGTTTCTTCTTGCGATAGATCAGGCGCTCGCCGAATGGTTTGATATAGCCGACTTTCCCTCCCAGTGCCTTGGCGAGACCGATGATGAGGCTCGTCTTCCCTGCACTGGCACGCATGGACGTGATGACGTATTTGTTCATTGCTGTGACCTCCGATTCCCAGCACCGTTGTATCTTAGCCTTTGGAAAGAAGAATGCGCACATCGACCGCCTTGGCGCCAGCCCCTTGTTCGTAGACGACCAGGGGGTTGATTTCGATGTCCGTAATGCCCTTGCACCTGCGAATGATCGCACCGATCTTGATGATCGCCTCAATAAGTTTGTTGACGTCTTTCATCTTCTCGCCGCGTACCCCCAGAAGCAGAGGATAAGCGCGGATTTCCTTGATCATCGTCTGGATCTCCTGCCGATCCAGGGGAAGCGCTCGGAAAGCGACATCTTTCATCACCTCGACGTAGATCCCGCCGAGGCCGACCATGATCGTCGGCCCGAAGATGCCGTCGCGGCGCGCGCCGATGATCATCTCGACGCCCGGCCGGACCATCTCGGACAGCGAGACGCCCTCGATCAACGCGTGGGGAACGTTCGCCCGGCAGTTCCGCATGATCGCTTCATAGGCGTCGATGATTTCGTCGCGGTTTTCCAGATCGAGCGCGATGCCCCCGGCATCGCTCTTGTGGATGATATCCTTGGAGATGATCTTCATGGCGACGGGATAGCCGACCGTCTCGGCCGCTTTCATGGCCGCCTCCAGCGTCGCGGCGTTCATGGACCGGGGAACGGGGATATCGGCAATTTCCATGATCTGCTGGGCTTCGTGGGCCAGCAGGAAATAGCGCTTATCGGCGACGGCCTTCTGCACGATCGCATCGATGGCGGCAAAGTCCATGGCCGCGTCGGCGTCCTCGTCCGGGCAATTCCCGGCATAGCGGCAGTAGCGGTAGACCGCGCCCAGCGTCGAAACCACATCGTATACGTCGTCTCCGACGGGAATGCCGCGGCGGCGGGCATTCACCAGGTATCCGTCCGTCTGCTCTCCGCCCAGGAGGGAAAAGAGGAGGAGTTTCCCGTGATCGCGGAAGCGTTGTACGTTGGTTTCGACCATCTCTTTCAGACGGTCGGCGGTGAACGTGGCGTTTTCGCAATAGATGCCGATGACGGTGTTGATGTGATCGGATTGCAGTGCCGCATCGAAGGCCTTTTTGTAATTTTCCGGAGACGCCCCCCCGGTCACATCGATGGGATTCTTCGCGGAACCGATCGCTGGAATCACGGGAGTGAAGGTCCGCTTGAGGTCCTCGGCGTCGTCGTAGAGGGGCACGGCGTATTTCTCGCAGGCGTCCGTCGCCATCACGCCCGCACCTCCGCCGTTGGTGATGATCACGGTGCTCTCGCTGCGGGGGAGGGTGTTGCTGGTGATGAATTTGCACCAGTTGAAGGCCTCTTTCGTGCTTTCCGCGCGCAAGGCACCGCACTGGCGGGCGATGGCGTCGAAGAGGCCGTCGGACCCGGCAAGCGAACCGGTATGGGAAGCCGCTGCCATGGCCCCCCGCTGGGAGCGCCCGGACTTGATGATGATGACGGGCTTCACGCGGGTGGTGTTCTTCAGCGCCGTGATGAATTTCTCGCCGTTGCGGACGCCCTCGATATACAGGAGAATCGCGTGCGTGTCGTCATGGCCTTGCAGATAGGCGAGGAGATCCGATTCGTCGATATCCGATTTGTTGCCCACGGAGACCATGGCGGAAAGGCCGATGTTCTCCACCGCGGCCTGTCCCACCAGCGTCAGCCCCAGCGCGCCGCTCTGGGTGATCATGGCCAGATTGCCGCGGGGGATGTTGCCGGAAACGAAGGTCGCATTGATGGCCGAGGCAGAGGAGTAGATCCCGAAGACGTTCGGACCGAGGATGCGCATGCCATGCCCGGTCGCGTAGTCCGTGATTTTTCGTTCCTCTTCGAGATTGCCGATCTCGGAAAACCCTGCCGAGATGATGATGGCGTTTTTGGCCTTCTGCCGGCACAACTCCTTGACGGAGTCGAAGACGAAGCGGGCCGGGATCGTCACCACGGCGACGTCGATTTCGTCATCCACCTCCTGCAGCGAGCGCCGGACAGGAATGCCCTCAATCTCGCCGCCGGACGGATTGATCGGATAGATGGTGCCCCGATAACCGCCCGAGAGGATATTTTTAAGGACCGCAAAACCTATTTTCCCCGGCTCTTTCGAGGCACCGACCACGGCAACCGAACGGGGTTCGAAGAGCAGCCGTATCCGATCATCAAGTATTTTCGTGCTCATGTTCTTTCTATTTTCATCTCTACCTGAGGCCGATGAGCTTCCGGGCGACAACCACGCGCTGGATCTCGTTTGTTCCTTCGTAGATCTGGCAGATCTTCGCGTCCCGCATGTGGCGCTCGGCCGGGTACTCCTTCACGTAGCCGTAGCCGCCGAAGATCTGGACACCCTCGATCGCCGCCCGCATGGCCACGTCGGAGGCGTAGTACTTGGCCATGGCCGCCTCCTTTTCGAAGTCGAGACCATTGTCCTCGAGCCAGGCGGCGCGCAGCAGCATCAGTTCGGCCGCGTCGAGTTCGGTCGCCATGTCTGCCAGCTTGAACTGGATCGCCTGGAAGGTTGCGATCGGCTTGCCGAACTGGACGCGTTCCTTGGCATAGGCCAAGGCGTCATCCAGAGCGGCGCGGCCGATGCCGCAGGCCTGGGCGCCGATCCCGATCCGGCCGGCGTCGAGACCGGAGAGCATCTGCTTGAATCCCTGTCCGGGCTTGCCCAGGAGGTTCTCCGCCGGGACTTCCGCATCCTCGAATACCAGTTCGGACGTGCCGGAGGCGAGGATCCCCATCTTCTCTTCGATCTTGCCCACCTTGAAGCCCGGGGTCTCCTTCAGGTCAACGATGAGGTTGATGATCCCCTTGTAGCCGAGAGCGGGGTCGGTCGTCGCGGCCAGGACGCAGTACCGGGCCACGTTGCCGTTGGTGATGAAGGTCTTGGTGCCGTTGACGATGTACTTGTCGCCCTTCAATTCGGCCCGGCACTTGAGCGACCCGGCATCGGAACCGGCGCCCGACTCGGTGAGGCCATAGCACCCCTCGACCTGGCCGCCCGCGACCGGCGCGAGGAACTTCTTTTTCTGCTCCTCCGTGCCGAAGGTCTTCACGGGGTAGCCGTAGAGGCTGTTGTTGACCGAGGTGATGACCCCGCAGCTCGCGCAGGCCTTGGAAATCTCGATGAGGGCCATGACGTAGGTCACGTTATCCATCCCGGCGCCGTCGTACTCCGTCGGCACGGCAACCCCCATGATCCCCATCTCACCCAACTGCCGGCAGATTTCCTCGGGGTGGCGGTGGGTGCGATCCAGTTCCGCGGCGATCGGTTTTATGTGCGATTCCGAATATTTCCGGACCATCTCTCGGACCATCTTCTGTTCATCTGTAGGTGCAAAATTCATCGTGAATCTCCTTCGTCTAAAATTCAGGTCTTGTCCTGGCAGAGCATTAATAATTGCATTTACTTAGCAATACTTTGTTTCCAATTTGGCCCCCGTGGGATCCAGATATGCCGTCAGAGGGAGCAGCATCGCCATCGTCGCCGTCGAACCCAATCCTGGCAGGACCCCCACCACCGTTCCCAGCAGACAGCCGATGAAACAGTACAGGAGGTTGTGCAGGGAGAGCGCATTCTGTAAGCCGATTAAGAAATTTTCCATCCGTTCTTAGACTCCTTTTGATGAAGTCGGAAAGCATGCATGAAGGATGTTCACAGTATGGAACCTTGATTCACGGTGCGTACTATCAGGTTTATTTTTTTTTGTCAACAAGATATTGGGCCCCGTCTTTTCGTCCCCGCCAACGAGCATATTTCAGGGATGACGCGGGATTATCCTCCAAAGGCTTAGTTTTTAAGATCACATATTTCATGACTCGCCATGATCAGCGGAGACGCATCCGTGACGCCGCGATACGCTTTCCTGCTGCGCCCCGCTCGGAAATATTTGACCCGGCCAAAAAGCGAGGGTATAGAGAACCGCAGAAGAAGAGACCATTCACCGATCCCGGGGAGTTCAGGATATTCGATGTTCTCATCGCAGACCCTCAAATATTCCCTGACCATCTTCCTCAGCGCCTTCCTGCTGTTCCAGATCCAGCCCATGATCGCCAAGATGATCCTGCCCTGGTTCGGTGGCTCCGCGGCGGTGTGGATCACCTGCATGCTCTTCTTTCAGGTCGTGCTGCTGGCGGGCTACGTCTACGCCCACCTGCTCATCAGCCGGTTCGGCGTGAAAGGACAGGGCGCGATCCATTCCGCCCTGCTGCTCGTGAGCCTGATCTTCCTCCCCATCGCGCCCAGCCTGGGCTGGAAGCCTGCGGGTGGGGAGGAGCCGGCCCTGCGGATCCTCGGCCTCCTTCTGACCTCCGTCGGTCTCCCCTATTTCCTGCTCTCCACGACGAGCCCGCTCCTCCAGGCGTGGTACGCGCAGTCTGCCCGCGCGACCCTGCCTTACCGGCTCTTTGCGCTTTCCAACTTCGCCTCGCTCCTCGGGCTCCTGGCCTACCCCTTCCTGATCGAGCCGCTGGCATCGCTGCATCAGCAGTCCCTAGGCTGGTCCGCGCCCTATGCCCTGTTCGTCGTGATGGGCCTCGCGCTCAGCATCAGCCGTCTCCGGAAGAAAGGGGACGGCCCCGCCTGCGACCCGCCGGTACCATCCGCGGAGGCTGCCCCGGTTCCTGACGCGGCCGCAGCCGCAGCGCCGGCGTATGACGCGACCGCCGGTGACGGAACCCCCATAGCCCCCGTGCCGACCTTCCGGGAGAAACTGCTCTGGCTTACGCTCGCGGCCTGCGCGTCGCTCCTCCTCCTCGCGGTGACGAGCCACCTGACCCAGAATATCGCGTCCATCCCCTTTCTCTGGATTCTGCCCCTCGGCCTCTATCTGCTGACCTTCATCCTCTGCTTCGAACGGAGCGGCTGGTACCAGAGAAAGGTCTGTCTCTTCCTGGTCGTCGCCGCGGCCGGGCTGATGGCTTACGGCCTTGCCGCCTGGGGGCCGGAAAAGAACCTCAAAATCGTCCTTCCCGTCTACTGCGCGGGCCTCTTCCTCTGCTGCATGTTCTGCCACGGGGAGCTCGCCAGCCGCAAACCCGCCCCCTGCCACCTGACCTCCTTCTATCTCCACCTCTCGCTGGGCACGGGCACGCTCGCGGCTTACGCCAGAGAATTCGATCTGTTCCGGTTTTACGAGATCAACCCGTCGGTCGAGGAGATCGCGCGGCGCTATTTCTATTACCTTGGGGAAGCGAAGGGCCGGGTCGACGTCGTGATCGGCGACGGCCGCCTCTCCCTGGAGCGGGAAACGCCGCAGGATTACGATCTGCTGGCCGTGGACGCCTTTTCCAGCGACTCCATCCCGGTCCACCTGCTCACGGAGCAGGCCCTCCGGCTCTATTTCCGGCATCTGAAAAAGGACGGCGTCCTGGCGATCCACATCTCGAATAAGCATCTCGACCTGGCGCCGGTGGTGGCAAACCTTTGCGCAAAACTCCGGAAGAAGTCTCTCTTGATCGATGAAGACAGGAAGGATCACGGGCACGTTTTCGGGTCGAAGTGGGTGCTCATCTCCTCCCAAAAGGATTCCCTCGATCTGGCCGAGGCCGATGAGGGATTCGAAGAGCCCACTCCCCGCCCGGACATGAAGATCTGGACGGACGACTACAGCAACCTGTACCAGACGTGGAAGAAATAACAGGCACCGTCCGGGGAAGCTCGTTGACGACGCCCCGATAAACTCATTTCCCCTCCTGGTGGTAAAGGATGATGAGGAAGGGAAACTTCCCTTGACGTAAAATTTGCGCGCCTTCTGAACTTCCTGATTTGACATACTCCAAAGGACGGTATAGAAATCACTTGGCGGCTCTTCAAGCCGACGTCGAGCCCGCTTTTCCCTCAACGATTACGTTCTTTTTAACAAGGGGTGCCATGGCCATCAAGAAATCCGAACTCTATTCCTCTCTCTGGCAAAGCTGCGACGAACTGCGCGGCGGCATGGATGCCAGCCAATATAAGGATTACATCCTCGTTCTGCTCTTCATCAAATACGTCAGCGATAAATATGCAAACGTCCCCTATGCGCCCATCACCGTTCCCGCGGGGGCAAGATTCCAGGACATGGTCGCCCTCAAGGGCACGCCGGGCATCGGGGATGACATTAACAAGAAGATCATCGGCCCGCTGATCAAAGCCAACCAGCAGCTCTCCCAGTCCGACTTTCCTGACTTCAACGACCCGGTGAAACTGGGCGACGGCAAGGAGATGGTGGACCGCCTCACCAATCTCATCGCCATCTTCGAGAACCCGGCCCTCGACTTCTCGAAGAACCGTGCCGCCGGATGATCTTACAGGTACGCCCGGGGGCTGATGAGGGGAAGAAGCGGGCTGTGGTCGAGGAATGGTATCGCGGGCAACTCAAGAAGGCGCTGCGGCCCTTGCTTGCCAAGTGGGAATCCGTGATCGACGTGAAGGTGGCGCGGTTTTTTGTGCAGCGCATGAAGACCAGATGGGGAAGCTGCAACCCCGGCGCAGGGAGCATCCGCCTCAATACCGATCTTGCCAAAAAGCCGCGCGAATGTCTGGAATACATCGTGGTCCATGAACTGATCCACCTGCGGGAACCGAAGCACAACGCCCGTTTCGTCGCGCTGATGGATCAATACATGCCGAAATGGCAGTTTTATCGGGACCAATTGAATCGGTTGCCGGTCAGTCATGAGGGTTGGATTTATTGACAAAACGAATCTGTTTTCTGTCCTAACCATGTGAACAATAAGGGTTGAAAGGTGCTACGCAAACGCATCAGTCTAAGTTTATGATTTTAATAAATAATGTGTGTAACCCCGATCCAAGTGTAAGGACGGGCCGTTACGATGGTTCAGGGGCTGAAAAATGATGGATATCGGCGCGCCGAAGTATATTAACTATATTGAATAATTTAACATTCAGCCGACAGGCTCCGCATTTTCAAGCATCGTTTCCTCAGGTTGGCCGGGCAGGGGAGGGCGGGGCAACTCTACTGGTCGATGGTTCCTGGATAAGGCGCTCAGGATGTCCACGATGTCGTGGCACTGAGCCATTCGCCGAACCTGCGAAACATTAATCCATGATAGACAAATTCACAGACTGGTATTTCATAAGCAATCAGGGGACGGAGCTTGGGCTTCAGCGCGGTCCCTTCTCAACCGTTGAAATGCGGGAGTTCCTGAAAAACGGCGAGATTTCGGGAAATACCTTGATTCGTTATGGGAAAAGAACGCAGTGGCAGCCCCTGCGAGATGTTCCGAGGTTTGTTTCTGCGCCTCGGAGGCCCAGGGAGACATTTTCGATGAAAAATGGCGTCGCCGTCCTGGTATTTTCTCTCATTGTCCTCACGTTTATCTTCTTACGGTCGCAGTTGACTCCCCAGGCATCGGAATCGGGTAATCTTATCGGGCTCCCTTCGATGCCCGATCTTGTCGGATCCACCGTTTTGCGGGAGAACCTGAACCGGGACGCGATCATCGCCCTGACCAACGATGCCCGTGCAATGAATGGGTTGCCGCCTTTGAGAACGAATCCGCTTCTGAACGATATCGCCGAGGCAAGGACAAGGGATATGTTCGAAAAGCAGTATTTCGCCCATGTTTCGCCAACAGGCCAGCAAGTCGCGGACATTGCCCAGATCGTCAGTTATCATTACAAACGGATTGCCGAAAATATCGGCAGCGGCGATTTTCTGACGAATCAGAAGATCATCGACAACTGGATGCAGAGCCCGGGACACCGGGCGAACATTCTCGACAGCGACGTGGAAGAGATCGGAGCCGCCGTCATGAAGGGGCGGATGAAAGGAAGGGAAACGTACGTCGCGGTGCAGATCTTCGGCCTCCAGTCACCGTCAGTTGCGCAGCACGCACCGTGCGTTGCCCCTTCGAAGAATCTGCTCGACGAGATCGAGCTCAAAAAGGCAGAGATCGAAGGCCTGAATGACCAGCTTCGGCGGATGAAGCAGGAATTCGACGCGGAGAGCGCGTCCATAGAGACGGACCGAAAATACACCTATGATGACCAGCAGAAGATCCAAAGCCTGAATGTGAGAATCGCCGCACTCAACGAAAAAAAGCATTGGTATCTTCGAGTCATGACAGATGTACAAGCAAAATCAATAGCTTTGAAGGCCCTGGTGGATGAGTACAACAGAATGGTACAGGCCTACAACGCCTGCAGCTCCTCTGCCAGATGATTCTCAGCGCCGGCACATCCGGGCAGGGGCATCGGCCACGCGCCGCTTCGACCCTCGAAAATGGAGGGACATCGGCGCGCCGAAGTATCTAAACTATATTGAATTATTAAACATTAAACCGACAGGCTCCGCATTTTCCCCTTCTTCGTCCGGGGTAATCCGGGCACGCCGTGAGGGTGCTGTGGCGCAAAGTTATGCTCCCGGGTTTCGACGAACGGGGCGGATTGGTGATTGTCGGCGGCGAAACGCATTCCGCGTTGCTTTCATCGCGATTTCTCCGTAGGATGGCACCGCGACTCCCCGACACCCCGCGTCGAGTGGCACCGCGGTTCTCTCGGAGGTGCGGTTGTCGGACTTGGTGGATTCGCCAAAATCGGGAATTCAGAATGGTCGGTTGCAGCCGGAGGTCGGATCGATGATTTTACCCCGGGGCATGAAGCCCTGCGCCCGTGGCGCCGCGTCGCGCCGCGACTGCCGCCGCGACCGCCGTGACGGCTTCAGCCGCGTCTGCCTCTGGCTCGCGATCGTCCCGCTCGCCCTCCTGCTCATCTGCCCGTCTCTCTCCCGGGCCAGCGCGACCTTCATCGCGCCCATGCCCGCCAATGTCGGCGAGGTCGAGATCTATCTCCTGACGCGCGGTGCCGGCGACGAGGTCTACACGAAATACGGCCACACGATCATCCGTGTCGTCGACCCCTCCAACCGTCTGGACATCGCCTACAACTGGGGGGCCTTCGACTTCGACGATCCCGGCTTCACCTGGAAGTTCCTGCGCGGTTTCCTGCTCTACTATCTCGACATCACCAACACCGGCATCCAGGTCGAGGTTTCCGAGATCGAGAAGCGGTGGCTCGTTCAGGAGAAGCTCAACCTGACGGACCGGCAGAAGGCGGCCCTGCTTCTGGAGCTGAACCGCGAATCCCGGCCGGACCAGCGCTATTACCGCTATCTCTTCTTCACCGACAACTGTTCCACCCGGCCCCGCGACATCATCGACCGGGCCCTGGGCGGGAAGATTGCCGCGGCCTACCGGGGAAAGGAGAGCGGCTTCACCTTCCGGGACAAGGTCATGGAGCACAACGCCTCGGCGCCGATTCTGGCCATGGGCCAGGATGTGCTCCTCAGTTCCGAAGTCGACCGCGTCATCTCCCAGTGGGAGGAGATGTTCGTCCCCCTGAAGCTGCGGGAATACCTGCTCACCATGGCCGCCTGTGACGACGCCGGCCGCGAGCGGCCAGGAGAGCGGCTTCTCTCCGCTACCACGACCCTGGCCTCTTATCCCGACCCGGTGAATTCGCCGGTGAACGGCTACGTGATCGTCGGTCTCCTCCTGGGGATTCCGGCGCTGCTGGGGCTGGCGCTTTACGGGAAGACCCGGTTCCGGAAAACGGGGCTGCGGATTTTCGGCTTGGTCCTGGCCGTCTGGGGCGGACTCTCCGGCTTCTTCGGCCTCTATCTGGTCCTGGCATGGGCCTTCTCGGAGCACACGGTGGTCTACCACAACGCCAATCTGTGGCTCTTCTGGCCCGTGGACTGGTATCTCCTCGTTCCCGGGGGGGCGCTCCTGTGGAATGGGGCCGGGCTCCGCCGGGGCGGCCTCTGCTCGGAATGGACGGCCTGGTTTGCCCGCGGCCATCTGCTCGCCCTGGGGATCTACGGCGCCCTGGCGATCGGCGGCGTCTTCACGCAGCACGTGGCGCGTGTGCTGGCCGGTTTCGGACCGCTGGCGCTCCTCCTGTACGGCACGGCCCTCTACCTGGCCGGCGGCTTCCGTCGGGGGAAGGCTTCGTAGCCATTGTCCGGCCAGCGGGATCGATATCCTCTCGCGCTTCTGCTGATCCCGCCGGCGATCGTGGACCGGGCGCACGCAACGGTCTCAGGAACGGGTGGCCGGTACTCATCGCCATTTTATTCTTGATCTTCCCTTGGTTCTGCGTGTATGGTCTGCCGAAATTAGCACAAGCACTTTCCACTTTCTGTTGTCTTTACTGATCCATCGATCCTCGTTTTCGCAGTTTATCCCGGCCCGGATAGGGGCCGTTGCATATACTTCAACATCGATGACCTCGAAAAAGATGGACCTTCCCCTGCGAGGAGTCTGGACATGAAAACACCGAGCCGCGTGTTGTTTAGCATCCTCTTCCTGAGCGTTTTCAGCGCCAACGGCTTCGCCGCGGGAGTACCGGGGGACTCCAACGGCGACGGCAGGATCGATTTGAAGGATGCCGTCTACTCGCTTCAGGTATCTTGCGGGATGCAGACCCCCGCCGTGGGGGAGGTTGGTTCCAACGATCTTGCAAGGCAGGCTCTGCAGGAAGCGTTCAGCGCTGCCCAACATTTTTTCATTCATGAAAATCCATCGGGAACGGTCGCCTATTCCGGCCTGATCGATCACGGATACGATTCGAGCGCTTTCCCCGATGTGACGGTTACCGTCGAGAACGGGTTGAAGAGCAATCTGCTGATCCAGGCCCGCCACAGCGCAGGGACGGAGGTTTACAGAGTCGGCTTCTCCGGCATCACACAAATCCATGAGGTTGAAAGGATTGCCAGGGAAGCTGCCCTCAATGCGTTTCAGGCAGCCCAGAAATTCTTTGCGGTCAATCCAGGGCAGTTCATCCCGGGCGTGTTTCCCCTGCTTGACTATGGCTGGCTCACGCCCACCAACGTGACCGTTACTATTGAAGGAGTTCAGACAACCCTCGTGATCCAAGCCAGACATGTGCTTGGCCGCTATACTTATGTGGTCAACCGTGATGGTGCGGTCACACCCGATTTTGCCGCCGGAGTCCCGGGGGACTCCAATGGCGACAGCACGATCGATTTGAAAGATGCCATCTACTCGCTTCAGGTATCTTCCGGAATGCGGAACCCTTCCCTGGGGGAGGCGGGTTCCAACGCTCTTGCCAGGAGAGCCCTACAGGAAGCGTTCAGCGCTGCCCAACATTTTTTCATTCATGAAAATCCATCGAGAACGGTCGCCTATTCTGACCTGATCGAGCATGGATACGATTCAAGCGCCTTCCCGGATGTAACGGTTACCGTCGAGAACGGATTGAAGAGCAATCTGCTGATCCAGGCCCGTCACAATGCGGGTACCGAGGTTTACAGGGTCGACTTCTCCGGCATCACGGAAATCCATGAGGTCGAAAGGCTTGCCAGGGAAACTGCCCTCAATGCGTTTCAAGCGGCCCAGAAATTCTTTGCGGCCAATCCAGGGCAGTCACTCGTGGGCATAGATCCCTTGCTTGAGTACGGCCTGATGATGCCCGCCGGTGTGATATTGACGAATGAAAGCGGAATATCGGCTGCGCTCATAATCCGTACCACGCATTTTCTTGGCCGCTATATCTATGCGGTTGACCATAATGGCGTGTTGACATCGCAACCTCTCTCGCCTTGGATGCAGAGGGCCGTCATGCCGACTGCCAGAGAGAGTGCAGGAGCGGCTGTGGTAGACGGCAAGATCTATGTCGTGGGCGGATGGGGCGGTACCCCGAAAAATACGTTGGAGAAGTACGATCCTGCAACCAACGGCTGGACGGTTGGCCTCGCTCCCATGCCCACCGCCCGATCGAGCCTCGCCGTTGTTGTCCTGAACGGCCTGATATACGCCATTGGTGGAACTGCTTCAACGGCAGCGACCGATGTGCTGGAGCGGTATGACCCTGTCTCGGATACCTGGACCACCCTGTCGCCGATGCCCGTACCGGCCGGAGACGTGGCCGGAGCCGTTGTCAACGGAAAGATCTATGTCATCGGCGGAGGTTCGCTCAATTCCATTTACCGGGCCGTCCGCGAATACGACCCCGATACGGACACGTGGACGACAAAGGCCGATATGTCGACGCCCAGAAGCGGCCTTGCCGCAGCCGCGGTAAACGGCAAGTTGTCCGCGATCGGCGGATTCAACGGGTCAACCTTCCTGAGCTCCGTGGAGGAATACGACCCCACCTCGAACGCATGGACGACGAAGGCCGCCATGCCTGCTCCGCGAAGTTCCGCTTCGGCCGTTGCCGTGAACGGAAAGATCTATGTCCTCGGGGGATGGAAGGCGGGGATGGCGGGAACCCCGTCGGATGCCGTGGAGCAGCACGATCCTGCGTTGAACGCCTGGACGGCGAAGATCTCCATGCCGGTCGCGGAATCGGAACCCGCAACGGCCGTGCTGAACAACAGGATATACGCCGTTGGCGGGATCGTTGGAGGACCGCCGAGCGACAAGAACCAGGAATACGATACGACAAGGGATCCATGACCCTTAACGCCCGGCCGGCGGCTTCCGGCCAGGGAAGATTTCCCCGGAGGGCGGTACAAAGGCGAGCCCGGCCATGGCGTCGGTGACCGGATCGGGTTTCGCGCTCGGCGGCCGTCACCCCGGCGAAAGCCGGGGTCCAGTGTAATGCTGGTTCCCGGCGCCTGCCCCGGACTCCGATCCGGGGTCCGGGATTCGCCGGTATGACGTTCGGGTGTATTGCTGCCTACCACCCCTTGGTCCACATCTCGTCGTCCTCGTAGACCTTCTCGTCGTTCTGGGCCGCCTCCTCGGCGTCCGCCTCGATCATCCGGCCCGGGTTCGGGTCCTTGAGGATCTCGCGGTAGTACTCGTGCTGGATGAGGAGGTTCATGATGTCGTTCGTGCCCGTCCAGATCTGGATCAGGCGCGTGTCGCGGATCATCTTCTCGATCGGGAAGACGTTCGTGTAGCCGATGCCGCCCACGATCTGCATGGCGAGGTTGCAGACGTTCCAGGCCGTGTCCGTGGCGAATTTCTTGGCCTCGCTGACCATGCGCCGCGCTGTCGGCAGATCCGCGTCGACGCTCTTCCCGGCGGCGATAGTGAGCGCCCGGGCCGCGTCGAGCTGGGTGATCGCGTCGGCGACCTTGAAGCTCACCCCCTCGAAGTTCCGGATCTTCTGGCCGAAGGCCTTCCGCCGGTCGGAGTAGCGCGCGGCCACCTCCCGCGCCGCGCGGGCCATGCCGAGCGATCCGCCGGCCGAGGTGAGGCGCTCGGGGACCATCATGGTGTTGAAGATTTCCGCCCCCTGGTTGAGCCCGCCGATGAGGTTTTCGGCCGGGACCTTCACGTCCTTGAAGATCAGACGCCCCGTTCCGCCGCCCCTTGTTCCGAGCAGCTTGTAGAGGTATTTCACCTCGACGCCCGGCCGGTCTTTCTCGATCAGGATCAGGCTGATCCGCTCGTGGGGTTTGCCCGCCGGGTCGGTGTTGCAGTAGACGATGAAGAAGTCCGCCCCGTCCGCGGCAACGACGAACCTCTTCTGCCCCTTCACCGTGAACCAGCCGTTCTTCAGCTCGGCCCGGGTCGTGGCACCGAAGAAGTCCGAGCCGCCGCGGGGCTCGGTCAGCGCCTCGGCCGAGATGAGGTCCCCCTTGAGGAGCGGCTTCAGGAATTTCTCCTTCTGCTCCTCTGTGCCGAAGGAGTGGAGGGCCTGGCCGACGATCGAGGGCATCGAGAAGGCGCAGCCGAGCGCGGTCCCCAGCACGCCCACCTCCTCCAGGGCCGCGATCTCGGCGCTCCAGGGGAGGCCGCGGCCGCCGTGTTTCTTGTCGAAGCGCAGCCCGAGAAGGTTGCAGTTCCCCAGGGCCTTCACGAATTCGCAGGGATAGGTGATCTCGTCCCGGTCCATCTTCCGGATCAGGTCCGAGGAGACCTCCCGCTTGACGAAAGCTCTGACTTCAGCCTTGAGCGCGATCTCTTCCGGTGTCAACAAGATGTCCTGCAGCATGGCGATCCTCCTTGAATGAGAATGATACGGGGCTCCGGGCCGGTCGGGCCCTGGGAATCCTCCGGTGCAGCGCTGTTTCGGAACAAAGGATGGAACGATGGTGCCGGGTTCAGATATGGATGACGGGCGGCTGCTCGATTGCCGCCCGCATCGCGCGGATCGTCTCTTTGTAGTCGCCGCTCCCGAACACGGCGGAGCCGGCGACCAGGACATCGGCGCCGGCATCGGCGATCGTCCGGATATTCTTCAGGGTGACGCCGCCGTCTACCTCCAGGAGGACGGACGGTGCGATGCCGTCGATCATCCGCCGCGCAGCCTTGATCTTGGGGAGCATCCCCTCGATGAACTTCTGCCCCCCGAAGCCCGGGTTGACGGTCATGACGAGCAGCAGGTCGATGTCGGGGAGAATCGGTTCGATCATGGCAAGCGGCGTGGCGGGGTTCAGGGAGACCCCTGCCTTGAGCCCCTTTTCGCGGATCATCGCGACGGTCCGGTGGAGATGGACCGTCGCCTCCGCGTGGACCGTGATGAGGTCGCTCCCCGCCGCAGCGAAGGCATCGACGTACCGTTCGGGCTGTTCGATCATCAGATGGACGTCGAAGAGAAGTCTGGTCGTCTTCCGGATCGAGGCGACCACCACCGGTCCGATCGTGATGTTGGGGACGAAGCGGCCGTCCATGACATCGACGTGAATCCAGTCCGCCCCGGCGGCCTCCACGGCTGCGATCTCTTGGCCCAGCCGGCTGAAGTCGGCGGACAGGATGGAAGGTGCGATCAGCTTCATGGGCATTTCCTCAAGCAGATGGGAACGATGTCAGCGAAACGAGCATTTTTGCGGCGGCCGGAGGTTCAGGCGGCCCGCACCCTCACGCGGGGCTCCACGCTCGGCCATGTGGTCCGGCGCGCCACCCGGATGTCATAATCTGCCTGGAGGTTCAGCCAGATTTCCGGAGAGACGCTGAAATACTTTCCCAGCCGCAGGGCCGTATCGGCGGAGATGGACCGTTTGCCGTTGATGATCTCGCTGATCCGCCCCGGCGGCACATCGATGTCGCGTGCCAGCTGATTGGCGCTCAGCCCCAACGGTTTCATGAACTCCTCCCCCAGGATTTCCCCTGGGGGAATGGGATCCAGTAACTCCTCGGATTCCGACATGGTATTCACCTCACGGCGCCCGACGGGCGTTGATCCTTAATGGTCATCGACGACCTCGACTTCCTGCGCGTCGCCGTCCTCCCAGACAAAGCAGATCCGCCACTGATCGTTGACGCGAATGCTGTGCTGCCCCGAACGGTCTCCTTTCAGCGCTTCCAGGTGGTTGCCCGGCGGCTGCCGGAGGTCCTCCAGCGTACGGGCGCGGTGCAGGTACAGCAGTTTGCGGCGCGCCTGGCGCTCGATTGCCTGAAATCGGTTCACCTGCCGGTCGTCAAAAAGCGCGGCGGTCTCCTTGCACCGAAAGGATTTGATCATGGGGCGGATTATATTACACGCCGCGTAATATGCAAGGCATAATTTTGACGGGCTCGAAAAAGTCCAAAATCCACCCTAACGTCATACCGGCGAAGGCCGGTATCCAGACGCCGTCCCGGCGAAAGCCCGGAACCAGCATTACACTGGACCTCGGCGCCTGCCCCGGACAGCCCCGTGCCTGATACGGGGTCCGGGGTTCGCCGGGATGACGACTCTTACGGACTCATCAGGTTTGATTTTCGCAGCTCCAATGGTATAAGAGAAGGCAAAATCAACAAGGGGTAAGGTGGTTTCGATGGCCGGGAGCAGGGAAATCCGGGAGGAGGTCGGGAGGCTGAGAGGGCTCTCCTTTGCGGTGGGGCCTTACCGGCCGCCCAGCGAGGGGGGGAGCGCATCGCTGCTGTTGCAGGTGACCGGGAACTGCCCCTGGAATAAATGCACCTTCTGCGAGATGTACAAGGGGCAGCGCTTCATCTATCGCCCTGTGGCGGAGATCATCGCCGACATCGACCGGGTGACGGCGATCCGCGATGCGATCCAGGAGGTCTCCCGGAAGCTCGGGATGGGCGGGCGGGCGACGCGGGAGGTGGCGGCCGTGATCCTCGACGCGGACCGGGGCCTGGCTGAGAATTACGCCTTCGTCTCTGTCTTCAACTGGCTTGGCGCGGGCGGGAAAACCGCCTTCCTCCAGGACGCCGACAGCCTCATCATGCGGCCCCCCGAACTGGTGTCGGTTTTGAAGCACCTCCGGAGCAGCCTTCCCTCACTGACCCGGGTGACCAGCTACGCCCGCTCCAAGACCCTCTCCCACCGGAAGCCGGAAGAGCTCCGGGCGATCCGCGAGGCGGGTCTGGACAGGCTCCACATCGGCCTCGAAACCGGGGACGACGCCCTTTTGGCCCATGTCCGCAAAGGGGTGACGAACGCGGCGCAGATTGCAGGCGGCAAGAAGGCGATGGCCGCGGGCTTCCAGGTGTCGGAGTATTGGATGCCCGACCTGGGCGGCCGGGAGGGCCGCCGGGCCCATGCGGAGAACACGGCCCGGGTGCTTTCGGCCATCAATCCCCATTACATCCGGTCGCGCCCCTTTGTGCCGCGCCCCGGGACGCCGCTTGCCGAAGAGGTCAGGCAGGGGCGCCTCACCCTCTCCTCGCCCCACGAGCGGCTGGAAGAGCTTGCCTGGATGATCGGCGGCCTCGAGGTGACCTCCCGGGTCTGCTTCGACCACGCGATGAACGCCTGGGCCGACCGCCGGGGCGGGCTCCTCTTCCGCCAGGATTACGAAGGCTACCGCTTCCCGGAGGAGAAGCCGCTCATTTTGGAGCGGATCCGCGAGGGGCTCGCGGTGCCGGAATCGACGCATGTCCACGTCCGGGAGCTGATGGCCGCGAATTCGCTCTGAGAAGCTGCGGCCATGCCGCTCTGCCTTGCCGCCATCGGAGGAAGGGCGACCGTTCTGAGCTCCGACGGGAGGCCTTTCGCTTGCGGCCCCGATTCCACCGTGATATGAAGGGCGTCAAACCAAACGATGCGCCGGTTCGGCAATCGTATCGCCGGGATTGCACGGCGGCAGAGGGATCTGCGATCACGTCCGAAGGGGTGAGTTTTGTTCTGGTCTGGACTCTATAATGCGCTTCTCTTTGCCGCGGCCATCTTTGCCATTCCTTACTACGGGCTGAAGATGCTCTTGACGGGCAAGTACCGCCGGAGCCTGGGTCCGAAGCTCGGCCGCGTCCGCCCGGTGATCCCGCCCCTCGTGCAGGGGGAGCCGCGGATCTGGGTGCATGCCGTCTCCGTGGGCGAAGTGACGGCCGCGGCCCCGATCGTGGCGGCGCTGCGCTCCCGCTTCCCCGGGGCGTGCATCGTGCTCTCGACGAGCACGGAGACCGGCCAGGAGATGGCCCGCAAGCTGGTCACCGCCGCGACAGTCCACATCTACTACCCGCTCGACATTCCTTCCGTGGTCCGGAAGCTTCTCGATATCGTGCGGCCCGACCTCTTCGTCCCGGTCGAGACGGAGCTCTGGCCCAATTTCATCCGGGTCTGCCGGGAACGGGGGGTGCGGATCGTTATGGCCAACGGCCGGATCTCGCCCCGCTCCTTCCGGCGTTACCGCGCGACGCGCTTCTTCTGGAAAAATATTCTTGCGGCGCTCGACGCGGCCGGCGTGATCTCGGAGACCGATGCCGCAAGGCTCGCCGCGATCGGGATGCCGCGTGAGCGGATTCATGTCCTGGGAAACGCGAAGTACGACGGCCTGGCGGCCCGGGTCTCCCCGGAGCTGGAGCGGGAGATTGCCGGCCGTCTCGGGATCGAACCGGGGGAGGAGGTTCTGGTCGCGGGAAGCACCCATGAGGGTGAAGAGACGGTGATCCTGGAGGTCTACCGGCGGCTTGCCGAGATGTGGCCCGATTTCAAGCTGATCCTCATCCCGCGGCATATCGAACGGGCGGATGCCGTTTTCGAGATGGTCCGCAGGGCCGGCTTTGCCGACTGCATCCGGATGTCGGAGATCAACGCCGGGCGGAGGCGCGCCGGAGAGCGGGTGGTCCTGGTCGACGTGATCGGCGAGCTCTTCAAGATCTACAGCTTGGCGACGGTGGTCTTCTGCGGGGGAAGCCTCGTTCCGAAGGGGGGGCAGAACATCCTGGAGGCGGCTGCCTGGGGGAAGGTCGTCTTACACGGGCCCTCCATGGAAGACTTCCGCGACGAGCGCGCCCTTCTCGAAGAGGCGGGTGCCGGGATCATGGTCCGGAATGGGGAGGAGCTCTATGCGGGTATCCGGACTCTCCTCGACGATCGGGAGTTGCTGCGCCGGAAGGGGGAAGCCGGAAGAGTTGCGGTCGCGGCGAACCGGGGCGCGGCCGCGCGCTACGCCGACCTGATCGCCGGTGTCCTGAAGTCCGGGCAGTAGCACGTAAGAATCGTCACCCCGGCGAAAGCCGGGGTCCAGCGTAATACGGATTCCCGGCACCTGCCCCGGACAGCCCGTACCTGATACGGGGTCCGGGGTTCGCCGGGACGGCGTCTGGATACCGGCTTTCGCCGGTATGATGTTCGGGCAAATAAAAAGAAGATCAGGACTATGTCCCCATGTCACGTGCGGGGCACACCAACGAAAAGGGGGGACAGATTCGAATCCGTCCCCCTCCCTTTTATTGGCCGAAAGACAGAGGCCGGCCCGGATCAGCCCTCTGCCCGCTTCAGGTACTCATTCCACTTGCCGTTGACCCAGCGCTGGAGCTGGCCGAGCTGCTCCATGCTCATTTTCTTGAACCGCCCCTGCTTCTCCACGAAGTTGATCACCGGGGCGCGGTTTCCCTTCTCCGCCAGCGTCTTGCTCCGGCCCGTGAAGCGGAACTTCCCATTTTCGATCTCGTAGAGCACCACGATCCCGGTTTCGACGGCGAGGCGGCCGATCTTGACCGTGTCCTTGGGCGCGTAGACCCAGCCCGGAGGGCAGGGGGTGGCGATCTGCATGTAGCGGGTCCCCTTGATCCTTTTCGCCTTCACGAACTTGTCGTAGAGGTCGATCGGGAAGGACGGGGAGCAGGTGGCAAGGTAGGGGATTTCATGCCCCTCCATGATCTTCATCATGTCCTTCTTGTTCTGCTGCTTGGTGAGGACCGGCGTCGTCGTCGTCAGCGCCCCCGCCGGGGTGGCGCTCGAGCGCTGCGTCCCCGTGTTCATGTACCCCTCGTTGTCGTAGCAGACGTAGATGAAGTCCGTCCCCCGCTCGGCCGCGCCCGAGAGCGCCTGAATGCCGATATCGAAAGTCCCGCCGTCGCCGGCCATGGCTACGACCGTCGTGTCGCTGCGGTTCATGGCGGCCAGCCCCGCAACGATGCCCGAGGCCGAAGCCGCGGTGCTGGCAAAGGTGCAGTTCAGGCAGGGGATGCCGACCGAGGTGATGGGGTACATGCCGTGCAGCACCGTCAGGCAGCTCGCCGGGATCGTCATGATCGTATTTTCCCTGAGGGCCTTGAGGATGTATCGGTAGGCGAGGGAGAGGCCGCAGCCCTGGCAGGCGCGGTTTCCCCGCATCATGTATTCTTCGATGTTGACCTTAAACAGTTTTTCCGGCATTTTCGCTCTCCCGTTTCTTACTCCGTCACGCAGTTTAACCACGTCTGCTTCTCCCGGGTGCCCGCGGCGATCTCCTTGAGGGAGGAGCGTACGGCCTCGGCCAGCTCCTGGGCCTTTACGTCGCGGCCGCCCAGACCGGCGATGAAGTTATGAATCGGCGCGTCGATGCCCGTTCCGTACAGGGCGGCCTTGATGTCAGCGCAGAGCGCCCCCTCGTAGCCGTAGCTGATGTTCTTCTCGAAGATCACGATCGCCGGCGCCCCCTTGAAGGCTGCGCGGACCTTCTCGCGGGGGAAGGGGCGGTAGGCCCGGACGCCGACCACGCCGGCCCGGATTCCCGATTCGCGCAGGATATCCGCCGCCATCGTCGATTCCGTGGCGATGGAGCCCA
>JAJFTY010000009.1 GCA_021372695.1 Deltaproteobacteria bacterium | reverse complement strand
GCTCCTCCTCTGCCCGACCACCTGAAGAAGTGATCCCGAACGACAATGGCCGCGCCCGGAAGGGCGCGGCCTTTTCTTGAGGGAATGGACAATGATGGTGCCGCCGAAGGCGACCATACCGGAATGGTGCCCGTATCCCCTGCTCATCCGGCAGGGTCCTATGCGCAGGATCACGGCCAGTTCTTGACGAAGTCGATGATGCCGAAATATTCGAGGAGAAGCGGGCAGAGCGTGCCGATGATGATGCCGATGGCCACGGCCATGACAAAATAGTGATAGCTCTTCGGGATGGGGGGACGGTTTTGGGGTGTCTCGTCGTTCATCGCTTCTGCCTTTCTTCTACCCTTTCACAAGCCTCAAATCCGGAGAGGCGCTCCGGAAGCGGCCGGCCCACGATGATTCCCGTCCGGCTGTCGCGGGAGAGCAGGTAACGTTCCAGCGTCATGTCGGAGAGAACGACCTTCCCTTCCCCGCTCGACGCGTGCAGGAGCCGAAGCTTCCCCCGGTCATGGACGGCGAAGCCCGTGTGGCTGACGTCGAGACCCGCTTCGTCGGTCGTGACCGCGATGATGTCGCCGTTCGCGATCCGCTCCACGACCCGGCTCAGGTCGGCTTTCGGGATCCGGTGCAGCGTCCGCTGCGAACAGAGCGTCTCGACCTTCCGCATCCAGGCCAATGCCCGCGCATCCTTCAGGGCCGGATGGTCTGCCCGGCGGTCCGTGAGGGCGTGAAACTGCTTCCGGAACGCCGAACCGCCGATCACGGCGGTGATGTCCCGGACCATTCCCTTGCGTTCGTTGTCCCGGAGCCAGTCGGTGAAGTAGTGGAGCCGGGAGGGATAGCCCCTCCGGCGTCCGCCCCGGTAGCGGATCCGCTCCAGGGCGGCGGCGAAGTCCGCAAACCCGCTCCCGCCCGCCGCCACCATCCGTGCGAGGACCAGGGTGTTTTCGACGAAGGTGACGCAGTCGAAGCCGTGCAGGTTGACGACGAGCTCCTCCGCTCCCTCCTGCTCCAGCGTTCCCGCTTCATAGGGGACCCCCAGAAAGCGGCGGCCGACGGCGACGATGATCTCGGAAAGCGGCCGGGCGCCGCCTCCCCGGTCCGGGGCCGATCTCAACAGCTCTTCACAGATCTCGCGGTCTTCGGGCTGAAAGATCAAACCGTTTCCCTCCGCAAAGATGGGCGCTGTTTTCACGGCCCCGCCCCCCTCAGGTTTCTTTTCGCGGTCCTTATACCACAAAAACGGAGGCGGGGACCCTCGAAAAAGGTGGGCTTTCCCAAATAGGAGTGGAAATTCTCCGGGATATTGGATAAGGGAATGGCAAAGCCTTGAGAAGGAGGAACGGATGAACCCGGAGGTTGGAACAGCGCGATTCGACGGCGCTGCGAAGTACATTCTCGACGATGAACTGGCCAAGATCGTGAACGTCTCGATGGCCCTGGAGATGCCGCTCCTGCTCAAGGGCGAACCCGGCACCGGCAAGACTATGCTGGCCCATGCCATCGCGGAGAGCCTGGCAATGCCGCTGATCGTCCTGAACGTCAAGTCCAGCATGAAACTCCTCGACGCCCTCTACCAGTACGACACCCTTACCCGCCTGAACGACAGCCGTTTCGGCGATTCCAAAAGGGATGTGAGCAACATCTCGGAGTACATCCGGATGGGGAAGATCGGCCAGGCCTTCACGGCCGACTGCAAAACCGTGCTCCTGATCGACGAGATCGACAAGGCCGACACGGACTTCCAGGACGACATGCTCGACGTTCTCGACCAGATGCAGTTCGACATCATAGAGATCGACAAAACCATCACCGCCCGTCACCGCCCCGTGATCGTCATCACCAGCAACGCCAAGAAGGATCTCTCCGACCCCTTCCTCGGGCGCTGCAATTTCCATCACATCGCCTTCCCCGACCCGGCGATGATGCGGATGATCCTGGAGGTCCATTTTCCGGACCTCTCCGAGGCGCTGGCCAAAGCGTGCCTCAACACCTTCTACCGTCTCCGGGAGTTCCGGGGGATCGAGAAGAAGCCGGCGACCCGGGAGCTGATCAACTGGGTCCGCGCCCTTCGGGCCGACCCCGATTTCGATCTGAAGAGGCTCGACCAGGGCGAGATCCCCTACCTCGGGGTGCTCTTCAAGAAGAGCGTGGATCTGAACCTCGCGCTCCCCCAGGCGGGGCGCAGCCGGAGGTGAGAAGGCGGAGATGTTCGTCGACTTCTTCTACCAGCTTCGTGAACGCGGCGTGCCCGTCACCCCCACCTCCTTCCTGCGCCTCCAGAGAGCCCTTGCCCTCGGTCTGATCGGTTCGGTGGACGACTTCTACACCTCTGCCCGCGCGATCCTCGTCAAGAGCGAACGGTATTTCGACACCTACGACCAGGTCTTCGCCCACCATTTCCGGGGGGCCACGCTCGATGAGATCGCCGATTCCGATCTGATCGACATCGCCCGGGCGCTGCTCGAGGAGTGGCTCAAGAGGCCAAAGGAGATGGCGGAGGCCCTGGGCCTGGACGAAAAGGAACTCGCCCGGTACACGCCCGAGGAGCTGATCCAATACTTCCTCGACCGGCTGAAGGACCAGAAGGAGGCCCATCACGGCGGGAGCCACTGGATCGGCACCGGGGGAACATCGCCCGTCGGCCATTCGGGTCACCATCCCGGTGGGATGCGCGTGGGGGGCGCCTCCCGGAACAAATCGGCCGTGAAGGTGGCGATGGAACGGCGCTACCGGGACTACAGCCAGGAGGGGCCGCTCACGGAGCTCCAGATGGGGGAGGCCCTCAAAAGGCTCCGGCGGATGATTCCCCACGGCCCCCGCGACGTCGTCAACGTGGAGAAGACGATCCGCGAGACCATGAAGAGCGGCGGCGAGATCTCCATCGTCTTCGACCGCCGTCTGGCCGACCGCCTCAAGGTGATTCTGATGATCGACAACGGGGGCTGGTCGATGGACCCCTACATCGAGATCGTCCAGACCCTGTTCAACTATGCCCGGTCCCAGTTCAAGGATCTCAAGATCTACTACTTCCACAATACGCTCTACGGCCGCGTCTGGCTGGACCCGCAGCGCCATCTCCGGCCGGAGGCGATCGAGGAGTTCGCCCGCCGTGACCCCGATACCCGGCTCATCATCGTGGGAGATGCGGCGATGGCCCCTTACGAACTGGTGGGGGCCAACGGCTCCCTTTACGTCGGCGAGCGGGAGAGCCAGAGCAGCGAGGCGCGGCTCAAGTTCCTCGCCAGGATCTTCCGCCATGCCGTCTGGCTGAACCCGCAGGCGGAGTCGGCCTGGAGCTACACCTGGACCATCGAGGCGATCGGAAAGATCTTTCCCATGTTCGAGCTCACGCTGGACGGGCTGGAGCGGGCGGTGCAGCACCTGATGAAGCGTCATTAGCAGGCGGTTGCGGAGGAAGAAGCGGTGAGAAGAAGATCGTTTCGGGTTGCGTTATCGATATGGGGGATGATCCTTTGCGCAACGGCGGCCGGTTGGGCGGCGGGGACGCCGCCTGTGGGCGGGCAGCTTCCCGATTTCACCCTGGCCGTACCGAAAGATGCGGCGCAGAGGAGCTACCTCGGTCTCTCCGGCTCGGGCGCCTTCAGGATCCCCCAGATTCACGCGAAGACCGTCATCATCGAAATCTTCAGCATGTACTGCCCCTTCTGCCAGAAAGAGGCGCCGAACGTGAACCGGGTCTACCGGATGATCGAGGCGGACCCCGCTCTCCGCGGCAAGATCAAACTGGTCGGAATCGGCGTGGGAAACTCCGCCTACGAGGTGGAGGCCTTTCAGAAGAAGTACGACATCCCCTTCCCCCTCTTTCCGGATGGCGATTTTACGCTGCACAGGCTCCTGGGAGAGGCCCGGACCCCCTATTTCATCGGCGTGAAGATCGGGCCGGACGGGTCGCATCGGGTGATCCACTCCTGTCTCGGGGCCTTCGAGAGCGTGGAGAAGTTTCTGGAGGAGATCGTCCGGGAATCGGACCTGAAATAGGAAGGTTTGAAAATGAGACTTGACAAACCGTTGTTTCTTTTGTAGCTGTCCGCACCATAAAAGATCGAGGTGGATGTGTGGAAGGGGGGTGAGATTCCCCCGCTGCCCCGCAGCCGTGAAGGGAACGAAAGCCCAGGAAGCCACTCTCGCGAGGAATCGTGAGGGGAAGGCGGGCGAGTAGGCGGCCCGAAGCCGGAAGACCAATCCACCGGAACTATTCTCGCGGGAGGAAGATCTTGTCCGATCCGGTGTCCCATCTGACCCTGACCAGAATTTTCAGGGTTTGTCTCCTGTTGCTGGCCTTTTTGGCGGGTGTTTCAGCCCTTTCCCTTGTGGCCGGTCCCGCTCCGATCGGTATTGTCCCCATCCTCAAGGGCATTCTTACCGCCTTCAGTTTCCCCGGCGTTTCCGATCCCCTGACCGGGTCGGAACGGACGATCCTTTTCTCGATCCGGATCCCCAGGATACTCTTGTCAGGCCTGGTCGGCGCTGCTCTGTCGTGCGCCGGCGTCGTCTTTCAAGGGCTTTTGCGCAACCCGCTGGCCGATCCCTATGTCCTCGGCGTTTCCGGCGGTGCCGCCGTGGGCGCCGTCATCGCGATCGTCACCGGCCTCGGCTCCCTTCCCTTCGGCATCGCCGGTCCGGCCTTTGCCGGCGGGCTCCTCTCCATCCTGCTCGTATGGGGGCTATCCGGCGCGACCGGCGAACGGCGGACGGATTGCACCCTGCTGGCCGGGATCATCGTCAACGCCTTTTTCTCGGCGCTCATCATGTTTCTCGTCTCCGTCGCCAGCGGGGAACAGATCCACAGCGTCATCTTCTGGCTGATGGGGGATCTGGCGATGGCAGGCGAAAACGACATTCTCCTGACGGCCCTGCTTCTGTTCGCCGGTTTTTCTGTAATGGTCCTCCACGCCCGCGATCTCAATATCCTTCTCGCCGGCGAGGAGACGGCCCTCCAGCTTGGGGTCCCGGTAAAGCGGACCCGGATGCTCCTGCTCGTCTCCGCTTCATTGGTGACGGGTGCGGCCGTTTCCGTGAGCGGCATCATCGGTTTCGTAGGGCTCATGGTTCCCCATATCGTGCGGATGCTGTTCGGATCCGATCACCGGCTGCTGCTGCCGGCGTCGCTGCTTTTCGGCGGCGCATTCCTGATGGCCGCCGATACGGTCGCCCGCATCGTCCTGGCCCCTGCCGAGCTGCCGGTCGGCGTGGTCACGGCCCTCTGCGGCGCACCCTATTTCGCCTATCTGATGAAGAGGTCGGCTTGAGCGATGCCCATCCTTGAACTGGAACGGATCGGTTTTAAATACGGCGAGAAGCGGGTGCTCCGAGATGTCACCCTGACCGTGGAAAAAGGGGAGTTTTTCGGGATCCTGGGGCCGAACGGCTCCGGAAAATCCACGCTCCTGAACCTGATCGACGGGCTCCGATTGCCCTGCGAAGGCGAAATCCGCCTCAAAGGCATCGCCCCCGGCAAGATGCCGCGGAGGGATGTGGCGCGGCTGGTCGCGGTTGTACCCCAGGAAGCGTCATGGGTGTTTCCGCTGACGGTGGAGGAGGTCGTTCTCATGGGAAGGACCCCCCATATCGGTCGTCTGGCTTTTGAATCGGTGCGGGACCTTGCCGTCGCCCGGTCCGCCATGGAGGCGACCGGCCTTCTTCACCTCGCCGCGCGCCTCATGGAGACCCTGAGCGGGGGTGAACGGCAGCGAGTGTTGATCGCAAGGGCTCTGGCGCAGGAACCGGAGGTCATCCTCCTGGATGAACCCACCTCATCCCTCGACATCGCCCACCAGATCCGTACCTTTGAACTGATCCGATCGCTTAGCCGTAGCACAGGCCTCACTATCGTATCCGTTACGCATGATGTCAATCTGGCGGCGCTCTACTGTGACCGGATCGCGCTGCTTGCGGAGGGGCGGCTCCACGCTCTGGGACGTCCCGGGGAGGTCATCACCGAATCGCAAATCAAGGAGGTGTACAAGGTCAATGTCGTTGTTGACCATCATCCTTTAACCGGACTGCCGAGGGTTTCGCTTCTCGGCAGCCATTCGCCGAATCACGAAAGCCGGTGGGAATCCGGCGCTGCCCCGCAACTGTAAGCGGAACGAAATCCGGAGGAAGCCACTGGTCCTTGAGAAGGACCGGGAAGGCTCGGAGAGTAGGCATGAGCCGCGAGCCAGGATATTTGACCGGCGGATGAAGACACCCACTTT
>JAJFTY010000230.1 GCA_021372695.1 Deltaproteobacteria bacterium | reverse complement strand
GCGACAATACCGAACCATCCGCCGGACCGCTGCGGAGCCTCTTCCGGAGCGGTCCGGCTTTTCTGAAGCGGCAGCGCCGGGGAAAAGAAGGGAGCATCCGTTGAAAGATCCGATCGAACCGTCCGTTGGGCCGCTGCGGGGTTGGCTCCGCGGCGGCCTCGCCTTTCTCCGCCGCCAGCACCGGGACTGGAAGATCACGGTCCTGCGCACGTCCCTGGACAGGTTTTCCTACCAGATCGTTTTCCCCTACCTCTCCGTCTACATCGTGGCGCTCGGGGCGACGGGCACGGAGCTCGGTCTCGTCAACAGCCTGGGCATGGCCGTGGCCGGACTCTTCGCGCCCTTTGCGGGCTGGATTATCGACCGGATCGGGCCGAGGAAGATCTACCTGATCGGCATCGGGCTTTTGGCCTCCTCTTACCTCACCTATGGCCTGGCCCGGAGCTGGGAGTGGGCGATCGTCGCCATGATCGGCTACTGGCTGGGGTTCTCGATCAGCAACCAGAGCTGCTCCACGATCTGCGGCAACTGCCTGGTCAACCGCGACCGGGCCACCGGCATGCTCATCTGCGAAACGGTGGCCGCGGGCTTCCTGGGAATGGCCGGGCCGATGCTGGCGACCCGCCTGGTCGCCTGGTCCGGCGGCGTCAACCTGGCCGGAATCCGGCCGCTCTTTTTCCTGGCGCTCCTGATCACGCTCGGCACCTTCGTGCTGGTCCTGACCCAGCTCTCGGGGCAGAAGTGGACCGCGCCGGGGGCGCAGCGGCCGCACCTCCTCCGTGACATCTCCCAGGTGTTCCACGGGGGCAGGCACCTGAAGAAGTGGATCGTCATCGCCTCGGTCTCCCAATTGCCGCTCGGGCTCGTCTTTCCGTTCACGCAGGTCTTCGCCTACCGGATCAAGGGCGCTGACGAGCTCGTCCTGGGAACGATGGTGGCCGGGTCGGCCTTGGCCTCCATCCTCTGCGCCGTTCCGCTGGGCAGGCTCGCGGACCGGATCGGCCGCAAACGGATCCTCTTCATCACCATTCCGCTCTTCTGGCTCTCGAACCTGATCCTGGTGGCGGCGACCTCGAAGCTCCTGCTGATCGTGGCGGGCGTCCTGCAGGGCTTCTACTTCATCGGCGCGCCGGTCGTGGCCGCGATCGAGCGGGAGTTGGTGCCTCCCGAACAGATGGGGAGATGGATCGGCATCAACCGAGGTTTCAAGATGGTGACGAGCGCGGTCCTGGCTCTCACGGCCGGCGTGATCTGGGACCGGATCGGGCCGCAGTACATCTTCCTCCTCTTCGTGGCCGTCGACCTCCTGGTGCGAATGCCGCTTTTGATCCGCCTCCCGGAAACGCTGCACGGCCGTCTGACACGCTAGGAGCGACCGTGGAAAAAGACATCATCCTCGATTCGATCGCCGACGGGGTGTTCACCATCGACGAGAACTGGCGGATCACCTCCTTCAACCGGGCCGCGGAGCAGATCACAGGCGTCCGGCGGGAGGAGGCGGTGGGACAGCTCTGCAAGGACGTCCTCAAGGCCGACGTCTGCGAGAAGGGCTGCATCCTCCGCAAGACCATCCAATCAGGGAAATCCATCGTCAACCGAACCGTCCACATCGTCGACGCCGCAGGACGCCGCCTCCCGATCAGCATCTCCACGGCCCTGCTCAGGGATGAGCAGGACCGGATCGTCGGGGCCGTGGAGACCTTCCGGGACATCAGCGTCGAGGAGAAGCTCCGGAAGGCGATTGCCGAACGCTACTCCTTCGAAGACATCATCTCCAAGAACCACCGGATGCATCAGCTCTTCGACATCCTGCCCGACGTGGCCGAGAGCGCCAGCACGGTGCTCCTGGAGGGGGAAAGCGGCACCGGCAAGGAGCTCTTCGCCAGGGCCGTCCACCACCTGAGCCCGCGGAAAAAGCAGCCCTTCGTCGCGGTGAACTGCGGCGCGCTGCCGGACACCCTCCTGGAGTCGGAGCTCTTCGGCTACAAGGCCGGCGCCTTCACGGACGCGAAGAAGGACAAGCCGGGCCGCTTCCGTCTGGCCGAAAAGGGGACGCTCTTTTTGGACGAGATCGGGGACATTTCACCGGCCCTGCAGGTTCGGCTGCTCCGGGTCCTCCAGGAGAGGAGCTACGAGCCGCTCGGTTCGGTGGAGACCGTCACCTGCGACGTGCGGATCATCGCGGCCACCAACCGGCACCTCCAGGATCTGGCGAAGGAGGGGAAATTCCGGGAAGACCTCTACTACCGGATCAACGTTATCCGGATGGAGCTGCCCCCGCTCCGGGAGCGGATGGAAGACATCCCGCTCCTGGCGGACCATTTCATCCACCATTTCAATCTGCTGCAGAGAAAGGAGATCGCCGGCCTGTCCGGGGAGGCCCTGGCCTGCCTCGTCTCCTACGACTACCCCGGCAACGTCCGGGAACTGCAGAACATCGTCGAACGTGCCTTCATCCTCTGCAAGTCCGGGCTGATCGAGCCGCACCACTTGCCGGAGAACCTCTGCCTGCCCCGCGGCGGGGCAGCCTCCGGGCAAACCGAGACCATGAACATGAAGGATCTGGAGGCGGTCTTCATCACCAACATGCTGCGTCGCCAGCAGTGGAACCGCCTCAAGACGGCCAGGGCCCTCGGCATCCACAAGAGTACCCTCTTCCGCAAAATCAAGGCCCTGAATATCCGGATTCCGGCCCGGCCGGAGAATCCTCAGCCCGGCTCGTAGACGCTGCCGTCCGGATAGGCCTCCCGCTTCAGCGTCGGGAGCCGCCGCGGATCGGCCCCACCCAGGTGACCACGCACCCGCAGTCACTTTTCCGCACCTTGCCGATCACCTGTTCCGGCGAAATCGGGCCTGCCGTGATCTCCACCATTTCTCAGCCCTCCACCACCATTTCCACAGCGCAGAAGAAGAACCGCTCCCCGAACTCGGCCGCCAGCCAGCAGGCGGTCTCCAGCCCCGTGCAGTGAGACACGCTGAGGCGTTCGATGCCGAAGTCCCTGAGGGCCTCGATGCCCCGCTCCTTCTGCCGGTCGCTCGCCGGACCGAGGTGGGTCCGACTGTGGCTTTGGCCTTCATGGATACGATCTCCTTGTCTGGCGAGCCGCCCTGCAACAGGGCGGTGTGAATGGCAACGGCCGCAGGGAATTTTCAGGCCCCTGCCGAAGCCGGCGGGAAGGGGTCCCCGAGCGAACGATTTCCGGCCGGCAAGAACCGACGGCCGGCTGCCCGAGGGGCCCGCCGGCAGGGTCTCGAAATTGCGACTCCCCACCCTCCAACACTGTTCCGATTCGCGACCGGGGGGCTGCCTTTCCCTCCGCCAAAGAAATCCAATGTACTGCAATCACGGCACATTGATCGTTCCACCGCGGCGCCGGCCGAGATGGCATCCTTCTTGATGGAGGGAAAGCAAAAGGGGGTGCCATGAAAGTTGCGGTGACCGTCTGGGAAGACACGGTTTCAACCGTTTGCGATTTCTCGAACCGGCTTCTCCTGTTGGATGTGACTGGGGATCGGGTGGGCAAGAGGTCGTCCATCCCCTTTGAAGACGGGAAGCTGCTCGAGAGGGTCCGTCAGCTCGAAGCCCTCGGGGTCGACGTGCTCTTGTGCGGCGCCATTTCCGGGCCTCTGGAAAGGATGATCCGGGGGGCCGGGGTAAAGGTGATCCCCTACTTGCGGGGGTCGATCGACGACATCGTCCGGGCCTATCTGGAAGGCGGCCTTTCCGATACCCGCTTTATCCTTCCCGGCTGCGGGCCGCCCGCGGACCGGGGCCGGGGGAGAGGGCACCGCCGGGGGGGCTTCGGCTGCTGGCCGGCCGAGGATACGGAAACGGGGTCGGGCAGGAGGGACCCGGCTCATCGGAAGGGGCAAAACCCGGAAAAGAGGATGATCAACATGAAAATCGCCATTACAGCCAGCGGAGAGGGGCTCGACAGCAATGTCGACCGTGTTTTTGGACGGGCCCGGTATTTCCTGATCACGGACCGGGAAGGGGCCGCAGTGGAGGTCCTGGAAAACAGGCAGAACGTCAATGCGGCTCAGGGGGCCGGGATTCAATCGGCACGCCTGATCGCCAACCGTGCCGTGGACCTTGTCTTGACCGGCAACGTCGGGCCGAACGCCTTCCGGGCCCTGGAGGCGGTTTCGATCAAGGTCTGCCAGTTCGGAAGCGAAGTCATGACGGCCCGGGATGCACTGGAGGCCTGGAAGGCCGGCCGCGCGCAGGAAGTCGCCGCACCGACCGCCAAGGGGCACGGTTTTTAGGCGCGGACCTCGATCCGAAAGGCGTTTTGGCCAACCGAGACCCTGCAAATCCTTCGGCAGGGCTCAGGAAAAGGAGGCAAGGCCATGCCCAGGGGAGATGGAACAGGACCCGCGGGATTGGGGCCGAAATCCGGCCGCGGTCTCGGCGGCTGCGGGATGCGGGCCGGGGACAGGGGAACGGCCGGCGCCGTTGCCGATCTCCGGTCCGGGTTCCGGCGGGCGGCCGGACCCGCGGATTCCCGGGCGACGGGAGTGGAGGGCGGCGGCAGGGGCATCGGCGCCGTGCTGCTGGAGTTGTTCCTCTGCGGACTCGAGCGCGTCACCCGGAAATATCAGAGAACGACGCGGCCGAACCTGGGGAAATGATGTTTTGGAAATATACGGAAGGAGGTTGGATCATGCCACGTGGAGACAGAACGGGCCCCGCAGGAATGGGACCCATGACGGGACGGGGCGCAGGCCGCTGCGCCGGATATGGGAAACCGGGATCGATGAATACCGCATTCGGGGCCGGGCGCGCCCCGTCGGGCGGCCGGGGAAGGTGCAACCGCTTTTTCGCAACGGGCCTTTCCCGGTGGCAGCGCCTCTGGGGATCGCCCTTTTCTTCGGGGCCGCAGGCGCCCGGGGAGGAGTTGGAGACGCTGAAGGAGCAGGCCGGATATTTCGAAGAGGGCCTGAAGGAGCTCCGGGCCCGCATCGGCGCCCTGGAGTCGAAAGGGAAAACCGAATAACGACACGGAGCGCCGGCACGGGTTTCTCCCCCCCTTTTTCCCCTGGCCGGCGCTCTTTTTGCAAATTTTGCAGATCGGGGGTCATATTTGACGCCCTCGTAAGAAATCCGCGATTTCCTCGCCCCTCGCGGGGAAGATTGAGAAATCGCGATTCCCTCCCCCCTTGCGGGGAGGGTCAGGGTGGGGGGGCAAGGGGAAGGGAAATTTGACTATTGACGAAGGAGTCGTATTTGAAGATCGCCATTGCCAGCGGAAAGGGCGGAACGGGAAAGACGACGATCGCCGTCAACCTGGCCCTGTCGGCCGCGGCTTCGGGCCGGCCGGTGACCCTGCTCGACTGCGACGTGGAGGAGCCGAACGCCCATCTGTTCTTGAAGCCGGCCATCACGGGAACCGAACCGGTCGCCGTTGCCCGGCCCCGGATTTCGGCAGAGCGGTGCAGCGGCTGCGGCGTCTGCGCCGACGTCTGCGAGTACCATGCCCTGAGCGTGATGCTGGGACGCATTCTGGTCTTCGACGAGCTGTGCCACGGCTGCGGCGCCTGCCTCCTGCTCTGCCCGGAAAAGGCGATCGCCGAGCAGGGGCATCCCGTGGGGGCGGTGGAATGGGGCAGCTCCGGCGACATCCGCTTCGTCCAGGGGCGGTTGAAGATCGGCGAGGTGATGAGCCCGGCCGTGATCCGGCGGGTAAAGGAGCGGGGCGGCGGCGCAGGGCTCTGCATCATCGATTCGCCGCCCGGGACCTCCTGCCCCGTCGTGGAGTCGGTCCGGGGAACGGACTTCGTCCTCCTGGCCACGGAACCGACGCCCTTCGGCCATCACGACCTGACGCTGGCTGTGGAAATGGTGCGCGCGCTCAAGATCCCCTTCGCCGTGGCCCTGAACCGCAGCGACGCGGGCAACGACGAGGTCCTATCCTACTGCCGCGGGGAAGGGATCGAGATTCTCCTCTCCCTGCCCGACGACCGGCGGATCGCCGAGCGCTATGCCCGGGGCGAAATCGACCTGGCGGGCCTGCCGGGATACGGGGAACGCTTCGGCCACTGCCTCCGGCAGATCGCGGAGCGGGTGCAGGATGCCCGCGGCAGGGCGGAGCGGGAGCGGAGGGGGGATGCCGCATGAAAGAGATCGTTGTGGTCAGCGGGAAAGGGGGAACGGGAAAGACCAGCCTGGTGGCGGCCTTTGCGGCCCTCGCCGAGCGGAAAATCCTCGTGGATTGCGACGTCGACGCGGCGGACCTGCATCTGGTTCTCAATCCCCGGGTCGAGAGCCGGGAGGATTTCTCCGGGGGAAAGAAAGCCTTCATCCGCGGCGAACGGTGCACGGGGTGCGGAAAGTGCCTGGAGGTGTGCCGGTTCGGCGCCGTGGCGTACCGCGAGGAACCGGGCGGAACGATCCGGTATGCGGTGGACCCGATCTCCTGCGAGGGGTGCGGCCTCTGCGCGCGCCTCTGCCCGGCGGAGGCCGTCCGGTTCGAACCCGTGGTCAGCGGCCAGTGGTTCGTTTCGACCACGGCCTACGGTCCCATGGTCCATGCAAGGCTCGGGATCGCGCAGGCCAACAGCGGCAAGCTGGTCAGCCTCCTGCGCCGCGAGGCGCGGACCCTGGCGGAGAAACAGGGACTGAACCTGATGATCGCCGACGGTTCGCCCGGCATCGGCTGCCCCGTGATCGCCTCGATCACCGGCGCCGATCTGGTGGTCGCGGTGACGGAGCCGACCTGTTCGGGGCTGCACGACCTGAACCGGGTCGTGGATCTGACGGCCCATTTCCGGATCCCCCTGATCCTCTGCATCAACAAGTGGGACATCCATCCCGAAATGGCGGACCGCATCGAAAAGGAGATGGAACAGCGGGGCGTCCGGGTCGCCGGACGGATCCGGTACGATCCGGCCGTGACCCGGGCCCAGATCATGAAGACCACGGTCGTTGAGTACACGGGCGGCGCGATATCCATGGATATCCGAGCCATCTGGAGACAGGTGATCTACGCCCTCGGCTGACGGGGACGGAGAGCGAAACAGGATTCAGGAGAATGACATGGCAGATGAAGGACAAAGGGGAAGCGAGGCAAGGAACGAAACCGGGGAAGAATCGATTTCCGCCAGAGTGCTCCAGCACATCGTGGAGCCGGCCCATGCGGGCGGAATGGAAAAGCCGAGCGGATACGGCGTCATCACCGGTCCCTGCGGGGACACGGACGAGTTCTTCGTCCGGGTCGCCGGGGAGCGGCTCCGGGAGGTCCGTTTCCGGACGAGCGGATGCTTCTTCACGATCGCGGCCTGCGACGCCGTGGCGACCCTGGCGGAGGGCCGGACCGTGCGCGAGGCCATGAGGATCGACCGGGAGGCCGTGATCGAATACCTGGAGGGGATGCCCGAAGACCACAAGCACTGTGCGCTGCTGGCGGCCAACACCCTTCACAAGGCGCTCCGGGACTATGCCGTCCGGGGGAGCAACAGATAACGCCGGCCCGGAATGGGGGCCGGCGGAACGTGTCATCAGAAATCGAGGAGGTCAGTATGCCGATCTACGAGTACCGCTGCGAGCAGTGCGGGGCAGTGTCGGAATTCATCGAAGGGGTGTCGGGCGCCGGCGAACAGAAGGCCTGCCGCGATTGCGGCGGCCTATCGCTCCGGCGCGTCCTGTCGAAGGGGGTCACCTCCCGGATGAACGGCATCATCGCGGACCGGGGCGGGAAGACATGCTGCGGCAGGGACCACAGCTCCGGGAGCCCGCCCTGCGACGCGCCGGGGAGCTGCTGCCGCTAGGCCGGCAGCATCGTTTACACATTCGGGACAAGGTAGGGAGGAAGGACAATGGAACAGGAGAAACAGGCGAAGATCGGGATCATCATCTGCGACCGCTATCACCGCTGCGCAGGGGGAAAGTGCTTCCGGGCGTTCAGGGAGCGGGAGGGGGCCTTCAGCCGGTACCGGGGCCGCGAGGCGGTTCTGGTCGGATACGCGACCTGCGACGGCTGCCCCGGCGGCAACGTCGAATACGCGCCGGAGGAGATGGTCCGCAACGGGGCCAACGTCATCCACCTGGCGACCGGGCTGATCGTCGGCTACCCGCCCTGCCCCCGGCTGGGCTTCTTCCGGGATATGATCCAATCGCGCTTCAAGGTCGATGTGGTTTTCGGAACCCATCCGATCCCCCAGAAGTACTACGCGGCGCACCAGGGGCTTCGCACCTGGGACACCCCGTTCTGGCAGGAGGCGATCCGCGACACCCTGGCCGACGAACCGGTCCGCCGCGCCTATGATTGAGATCGGCCAAAGGCCGCGCCATGAGCGGCGCGACCTTTTCCGGCCGGTTTGACGAGGACCTGGAAACCGGACCGATGGTCTGATAGAATCGAATGCGCGTTGCGCATCGCGGCGAGGGGTTCATGTTGTTATCCCGGAGGGAGACTCCGGCAGTTTTTCAAAAAAGGGAGGACGGAACATGGAACAAAGAAGACGGATCGTGGTGATCGGCGGCTCCGCGGCGGGCCCCAAGGCGGCAGCCAAGGCCAGGCGGATCGACAACAACGCGCAGGTCACCATTCTTCAGAAGGACGCGGATCTCTCGATGGCCTCCTGCGGCTATCCCTATTACGTCGGGGGCTGCTTCGACGACCGGAACATGCTCCTCTGCACCCCCGCGGGCGTGGTCCGGGATGCCCGGTTCTTCATGAACGCCAAGGACATCGAGGCGCGGGTGAACACGGAGGTCACGTCCGTCGATCGCGCGAAAAAGATGGTCTCCTACCGGAACACGGCCACCGGCGAAATCGGAGAGATCGGCTATGACAAACTGGTCCTGGCCACGGGCTCGACGGCCCGGATGCCCCCGGTGCCGGGCGTGGAGCTGGAGGGAATCACCACGCTCCAGTCCATGCGGGATGCGGATCTGCTTCGCAGGATTGCCGACGAAGGAAAGATCAGGAAGGCGGTCGTCATCGGCGGCGGCCTGATCGGCATAGAGACCTGCGAGGCCCTGCAACTGGCGGACATCGAGATCACCGTGGTCGAGCTCCTGCCCCAGCTCCTGACCTTCCTGGACTGGGAGCTCGCCAAGCTCATTGAAAACCACGTGAAGAGCAAGGGCGCGAACGTCATCACGGACAACGGCATCGCCGGATTTCTCGGCGAAAACGGGAAGCTCACCGGAGTCAAGCTCCAGAACGGCACGGAGCTGCCCTGCGAACTGGCGGTCGTCGCGATCGGCGTCAAGCCCAACGTGAAGCTGGCAGAGCAGACCGGCCTGGAGATCGGAAAGACCGGCGGGATCCTGGTGAACGAATACATGCAGACCACGGACCCCGACATCTACGCCGTCGGGGACTGCGTCGAGGTTCTCCACCGGATCACGGGCGCGAAGGTCCTGGCGCCCCTGGGCGATCTGGCGAACCTCCAGGGCCGGGTGGCCGGCGAGAACGCCGCCTCGGAGAACGTCGCGACCTTCCCCGGGACGATCCAGACCGGGATCTGCAAAGTCTTCGACTACGCGGCCGGTTCGACCGGCCTCTCCGAGACGGCGGCCCGGCGTTTCGGTTACGCGGACATCGTGACCGCCATCAGTTCCAGCCCCGACAAGCCGGGATTCATGCAGGGGAAGCTCCTGGTGACGAAGGTGGTGGCCGACCGCAAGACGGGAAAGATCCTCGGCGCCCAGTGCGTCGGCCCGGGAAACGTGAACCGGCAGATCACCCATTGGGCCATGGCCATCCAGGGCGGCCTGACCGTCGAGGACGTGGCCAATGCCGATCTCCCCTACGCGCCGCCCTTCTCGCTCGCCATCGACCACGGCATCGCCGCGGTCCACGTGCTCCAGAACAAGATGAAGGGCCGGATGAAGGGGATCTCCTGCGCCGAGGTCTGGAAAAAGGTCCAGAACCATGAGGCCCCCTTCCTGCTGGACGTCCGGCAGCCGGAGGAGTTCGAACAGATGCGCCTGGCGATCGGCGAGACGCTCATGCCCCTGGGCGCCCTGCGCAAGCGCCTCCAGGAAATGCCCAGGGACAAGGAGAAGGAGATCGTCTGCTACTGCAAGATTTCGCTCCGGGGCTACGAGGCGGCGCTCGTCCTGGAGGCCAACGGCTGGAAGAACGTGAAGGTCATGGAGGGCGGCGTCATGGCCTGGCCCTTCCCGCGGGAGAAGTAGGCTGATCGCCCCGGGGCCGGGAGTCGTGGGCTCAGGCCCCGGGGCCAGCCCGGCTGGCGTCGGCCGAATGCCGAAACGCCGTCCGGAGGGGCCGGGCAAAGGCCGACGGGAATCGGAAGCGAAGGGACGGATGGACACGACATCTTTCACCTACAGGTACGTCTACGGCCCGGTGCCGTCCAAACGGCTCGGTTCCTCCCTGGGCGTGGATCTGGCGCCCTTGAAAAGGTGCACCTACGACTGCGTGTACTGCCAGCTGGGAAGAACGACGGAAAAGACCGTTGAACTCAAGCCCTACGCGGATCCGGAGGCAGTCTGCGCCGAACTGGAGCGCAAACTCGCCTGCGGTCCGCCTCCCGACTACATCAGTCTGGCCGGCTCCGGGGAGCCGACGCTCGACGCGGGCATCGGAGAGGTGATCCGCAGGATCAAGGGGATGACGACCATTCCCGTCGCCGTCCTGACCAACGGTTCCCTGCTCTGGCGGGAGGAGGTGCGGAGCGCGCTTCTGGCTGCGGACCTCGTCCTGCCCTCCCTGGATGCCGGCGACGAAGCCCTGTTTCAGTACGTCAACCGGCCCCACCCGGAGATCTCCTTCGAGCGGATGGTCGGCGGCCTGAACGATTTTGTCCGTCTCTACCGGGGGCCGGTGTGGGTGGAGGTCTTCCTGCTGGCCGGGGTGACGGCCCTGCCTGCGGAGGTCGGAAAGATCGACGCGATCCTGCGCAGGATCGGCCCGGAGCGCATCCAGCTCAACACCGTCACCCGTCCGCCGGCCGAGGAGTTTGCGCTCGCCGTCCCGGACGATCAATTGGAAGGCCTGAAGGGGCTCTTTTCGCAGGAGGCGGAGGTCGTTCAACGCCGGACCCCCTCCGATGACGCAACGGCGCAAACCGCAGCGCCCTCTTCGACGGGGGCCGACATCGTCTCGCTGCTGTCCAGGAGGCCCTGCACCCTCGACGACATCTGCTCGGGGCTCTGCCTGCGGCCCTCCGAGGCCCTGAAGCATCTCGGCGCCCTCTGCCGGGCCGGGGCCGTGGAGGTCGTCCGCCGACGGGACGGCTTCTTCTACCGGGCCGTCGAAAGGAGCATTCATGAGCCGTGACATCGTTTTTCACCCGATCGGCACGATCCATACGCCGTTCAAGGATATCGCGGGGATGCCCGTCCAGCCCCCGGGCGCGCGGGGGATCGCGGGGACGGCCGTGATCGACGAGGCCTACCGGGAGGGGCTCCTCGATCTGGAGGGGTTTTCCCATCTGTACCTGATCTACCACCTCCACCTCTGCGAGGGCTGCAGCCTCCAGGTCAAACCTTTTCTGGACAACCGCCTGCACGGCATCTTCGCCTGCCGCTCTCCCCGGCGTCCGAATGCGATCGGCCTCTCGCTGGTCAGGCTGATCCGGGTTGACGGTCCTGTGCTGCACATCGAGGACGTGGACATGGTCGACGGGACCCCCCTGCTCGACATCAAGCCCCATGTGCCCCTGTTCGACGCAGCCGCGGACGCCCGGATCGGCTGGTTTGCCGACCGGGCCGGGGGCGTCTTCGAGGCCCGGTCGGACGACCGTTTCCGGAAATGACGCCGGAGCCGAAACCCGCGCCGCATCTTTGCGATCATTTCGCGGGATAGAGGTAGCGGATATGCGACCCGCGGGAGGCATCCTGCCGGAAATTCAACCGTAACCGTCACAGATTGCAGCCACTTGCACACAAGTAGCTCTCTGGCACGAATCGTGATATCCAGAGAGCCGGACGGGTTTTTCCGCCCCGGGCGCCGCGGCCGCGAACGGCCGGAAGCCGGGGGGATCGCCCGTCACGAGATCACAGGGAGGTTTGAGGCAAGATGAGTTTCGATTCCAATAAAGGCGGATGCGGCGGGGCCGGCAAGGGGCAGGCCGACAACCAACTCGCGATGTACACGGAGGACGAGGCGCTGAAGAGCCGCCTGTCCGTGATCAAACACAAGATCCTGGTGCTGTCCGGGAAGGGCGGCGTGGGCAAGAGCACGGTGGCCGTGAACCTGTCGGTGGCCCTGGCCATGGCGGGCATGAAGGTCGGCCTGCTGGACGTGGATTTCCACGGCCCCAGCGTCCCCACCCTTCTCCACCTGCAGGGGGAGCTGCTCAAGTCGCACGACGACGGCGGCATCATGCCCCTGGTCACGGAAGACGGACTCCGGGTGATTTCCCTCGGCTTCGCCCTGGGGAGCTCGGACGAGGCGGTCATCTGGCGAGGCCCCATGAAGATGGGCGTCATCAAGCAGCTCCTGGCGGACACCCAGTGGGGAGAACTGGACTACCTGGTCGTCGATTTTCCGCCCGGCACGGGCGACGAGCCCCTTTCGGTCGCGCAGCTCATCCCCGACAGTGACGGGGCCGTGATCGTCACGACGCCCCAGGACCTCTCCCTCCAGGACGTGCGCAAGTCCATCAACTTCTGCCGGCACCTCAACATCCCCGTGCTGGGGGTGATCGAAAACATGAGCGGGCTCCTCTGCCCGCACTGCGGCAAGACCGTCGAGGTGTTCAAGAGCGGCGGCGGCGAGGCCATGGCCCGGGAGATGGGCGTCCCCTTCCTCGGACGCATCCCGATCGATCCCCGGATCGTCGAAACCTCCGACCAGGGAGAGCCCTTCGTGCGCCGATATGCCGATACGGAGGCCGCCGCGGCCTTTGTCCGGGCCATCCAGCCGGTGTTGCAGCTCGAGAGGTCGGGCAGGCCGGATGCGGCGCCGGCCGCCTCGACGGCTCGGGACGTCCAGGAGAAGAAGGCGAAAACCTTGAAGATCGCCGTCCCCACGGCGTCCGGGATCCTGTGCCCGCACTTCGGCCACTGCGAGCGCTTCGTCCTCTTCGACGTGGACGGCGAGGCCAAGACGATCGTGAAGACCGCGACGGTCGTTCCGCCGCCCCATGAGCCGGGCCTTCTGCCCACATGGCTCCAGGAGCAGGGTGCCGACGTCATCATCGCCGGCGGCATGGGGTCGCACGCCCAGGAGCTCTTCCTCGGCAAGGGGATTCACGTGGTCACCGGCGCGCCTGCCGAGGCCCCGGAAAAGGTGGTGGCCGACTATCTCCGGGGCGAACTGGCGACCGGCGCCAACGCCTGCGACCATTGAATCCGGAAGGGAGAACGCCGTCGATGGATTTCGTTCCCCGGGGCATGTTCCTGACCAAAGGGGTGGGCAGGCATCGGGAGGAGCTGCACTCCTTCGAGCTCGCGCTCCGCGATGCGGGCATCGAAAAGTGCAACCTGGTGCAGGTTTCGAGCATCCTGCCGCCGGGCTGCCGGATCATGTCCAGGGCCGGGGGGATCCGGCAGATCCGGCCCGGCGCCATCACCTACTGCGTCATGAGCCGCTGCTGCAGCAACGAGCCGGGACGGCTCATCGCCGCCTCCGTGGGCTGCGCCGTCCCGACGGACCGGCGCGCCCACGGCTACATCAGCGAACACCACGCCTTCGGCCAGACGGCCCGCCAGGCCGGCGACTATGCCGAGGACCTGGCCGCGGCCATGCTCGCCTCGACGCTCGGCATCGATTTCGACGTGGACGAGAGCTGGGACGAAAAACGGGAAATCTTCCGGATCAGCGGCAAGATCGTCGGCACGCGGAACATCACCCAATCGGCCATCGTGAAGAACAACGGCCACACGACGGTCATCGCCGCCGCGGTCTTCTCGTTTTAGCGGGCCGCGGTTTCCGTCGCCAATCAAGGCCAGCACTTGCATCCCCGCGTGATCCGCGCCGTCCCCACCGGCGACAGGTCGGGCGATCAGCCGTGGTGCCTGACCACTAGCGGATCTTCAGGCTGACGACGATGGGGATCACGACCAGGATCAGAAGAAGGCAAACGACCGCAAAAGGCCAGTAAAGGCCCATATGAGAGGCCAGGACTCCACCGGCCAGGGGTCCCAGCGCCGTGCCGAGAGACGTCACGGAAGCCGTCAACCCATAGGCCTTCCCGTAGCTTTCTTTGGGTACGAGTTTTCCCACCAGGGCATTCATCGTAGGGAGATTCCCTCCAGCCGCAAATCCGAAAAGGACTCGGATGATGAAGAGCTGCTCTATGTTCCGGGCCAGGGCATGGGCCACCCACAGGATGCCTGTGATGAACAGGTTGACGATGAGCACTCTCTTGTGGCCCCAGTTGTCGCTCCAGCGGCCGATGAAGGCGGCGGATATCGAGGCAGTGGCACCGGTGACCGCAAACATCAGACCCGTCGTGGATGCGACCTGCGTCTTCAGGTTTCCGACCGCCTCGATGAATAGCGGCATGATGGGGATGACGATAAAGATCGAAAAGTTGAACAGAAGGAAGATGACCATCAGGGAGACAAAGCCGGGCAGCGCAAAGAGCGAACGCAAGCTCCCACTTCGTTTCAAAGCCGCGGCAGACGGCCTGACGAACTTTTCTTTTGCCCCCAGCAGAACAAGCGTGCCACCCCCGAGCAGCAAAATGCCGCCGGCAATAAAGGTCATACGATAGCCAACCATATCGGCAATCATGCCACCGATCCAGGGTCCCAGGGACATGCCGGAAAACACCGCGACCTGCATCAATCCAAGCCCGAATCCCATTTTTCTGAAGGGAAGAATGGAAGCGACAAGTGAGATAGAGGCCGAAATGGTTCCCGTCAACGCTCCGGATATCAGAAACAGAATCAGGAGTTGATGGACGTTGCTGACCATACCCATGGCCATCGTGATGAAGCCGCCGGCAAACATGGCCCGTTCGACCATGAGTTTTCGGCCGTGACGATCTGAAATCCAGCCCCAGATGGGAGAGAACACGGTCATGGTGAGGCTTGGCGCCGATGACAGGATTCCCGCCCAGACCGGAACCATCTTCACATCTGTGACGCCAATTTCACGGATATAGAATGGAATGAAGGGCAAAACGAAAGAGAATCCCACTATGGCAATCAGTTGGGCAACGAACATGACATAGAGGGTGGAACGCCATAGGGGATCTCCGTCGGTTTCCCGGCCGGTTTTTCCCTCCGCTGGCGGTGTCATGTCAGGCTCACTTTGGAGTGAGGAAATGTTCGAGCTATGGCTTGACTTCATTTACACCTCAAGCCTGATTCCGGAATATGGTTCTTCAGCATGCTTTTCCAAGGGCGAGCCGATGACCGCGCTGCAGCAACCCTTGCAATCTCAGGGTTGTCGCAAGGCCTTCGCTGAATTTTCTGTCGTTGCCGTACGCAGGATGAGGAATGGCGGCAGCGTTGGCCACCCTGTAGCCCAATCGTCTCAGTGCAGCATGGTGAGTCTCCCAGACAGTCGTGGTAATGAGAACAATGGGTATATCCGCCGTAACAAGCCCACGGACCTTTTCGTGAAGACGCCTTGCGTCATGCGCCAGCGTGGATAGTTTTATGCTCTTGGACGCTCCGGCTATAGGGGTGTCGGCACCATCGATCAGGTAAAACCCTCTATCCTTGAATGCTGTCAGATAAAACGCCTTGCTGGCTCTGATCTGCTTTGCCGTCTGTTTGGAAGTCATCTCCGGAAAGAGGACTCTCATGGTCTCCAGGTACAACGCGTCCGCTCGGGTGACCCCTTCCAGGTAAAAGAATCGATTGCTTTCGGGCGCAGGCGGAGATTCCGCGATGAACAGCGCATTAATCTGATTGGGTTTGTAGTTCTTACGCAGGGCTTCATAGTCCATGGCGCAACCAATGCGAAGTTCACCGGGAGCCTGATTTATCGGCGATCCAGTGGAACGATTCGTTCGCCGTTCTATTCGTAATATGTCCACATACGTATTATCTTTACAGTCTTAATGTCGTCGAGCACCTGATAGATAACACGATGTTGAATGTTTATTCTTCGAGAGAAAGCCCCGGTAAGATCACCCACCAGCTTCTCGTAAGGCGGCGGTTTTTGATAAGGATTATTTTGAAGTACTTCCAAGAGCTTTGAAGCTTGTGGCTTCAGACCGGACCGTGCGATTTTCTTTGCGTCTCTCTGGGCCTGTTTGGTAAAGACCAATCGCCAGCTCACCAGCCAGGTTCCTCCGAACATTTTCCGACAGGTGTCTTGAGACCTTTCTTGATGGACTCCCTCATACCCGGAATGGAAGCAAGATAGAGCGTTTCTTCGATCGCCTTCCAGTCTTCTTCCGATATCAGAACCGCAGAATTTCTCTTGCCCACAATCTGGACGGGCTCATGCGAGTCCTTGACCTCGTCGACTAAATTGTATAGCCGTTTTCTTGCTTCAGATGCTGATAAAGTCGTCATTTCTATCGCCTCCCGATCGTACGACATACCGTACGTCAGCATCGTATCGGTGTCAAGTCAATTCCCGGCGAACATTATTTTCACTGGCGTTGGCTGTTTGGCGTCCAGTGCAAAAAGATGTTGGGGGGTCAATCTGTTGCGAAGCCAATGCGTCTGGTCTTGGGTGGAAGCTTTGGACTCATCAGTTGCTTGATCGCTTCGACCAGAATAACGATCTGTTCGTCGTGTCCCGACAGCTTTCTCTCCAACTGCTCTATCTTTCTGGCAATCTCCTTGTGCTGGGCCAACGTCTCTCGGAGCTGTACGAAGGCACGTACCACGAACACGCTTACCTCAATGGCCCTCGGCGAGTTCAGAACGCTTGCAGCCATGATTGCCCCATGCTCTGTGAAAACCTGCGGAGCCACGGGGGAAAACTTGAGCCTCTGAAGGTGGTCACAATTTGTTACCACCTCCGCTTTTTCCGCCTTGGTAAGGCTAAACATAAAGTCGGGTGGGAACCGATCCAAATTGCGTCGAACCGCTTGGTTCAAGGCTTTTGTCGTGACGCCATAGGCCTCCGCAAGATCAGCATCAACGATGACTTTCTCACCACGAATAAGCAAGATCCGCTGCTGGATTGCTCCAACCTTGATGAGGGACTTCGGCTTGTTCATCATCTTCACCTCAACAGAGTGGTTGCAGATTGTGACCACCTCGTCGCATCGTTTTTTGGTGTACCCCAACGATGGGCATCAGCGGGAGCTATCAGCGATCCGCTGCATGACGTGGTTATCATCTATTCTGTTCAAACAGATCCCGATAACGGTACAGCCACAATGCCATCAAGACTGCTGCACCTGCAACGATCGCTTCAAGAAGGTGGAAGGGCGTGACGTTGTTATCGGTAAGTTTCCAACCTGCATGAATGAGCGTGTCGGCATCGGTAGCAATAATATTTATGATTGCCAAAACTACGGAGTACGCCGAAAATACCAGGAAACAAAGGTAGGACCATCTTCGACGGAAAAGAAAGCCAATTCCCATAGACAGGTTAGCAGCAGCTAACGCGGAGTAATATATTTTGAATGGCAAGTTCTGTAATATTTTCCCTGCGTAGATCATATGGCCATCTGGCCTAACCAAGGAAACTACAGCATAGAGAGGCCCTGCAATGATAAGGATTGCCAGTACCATGAGTCCTTTGGGTATTTTCGAAGTCATTGTTTCATCTCTCTGCTGATAACGATGAAGCTAAGCGGCGGCGCGCCGTGTGCGTCGTCCGCTTGAGTGAATGGTTAGGAGTCATTAAGTGATTGCCCGACTAAGGCCTGGCTGTGCCTTCATATTAATCTCCTCGGGTACTCATAACGCACGGCTGACCAGCCAAGTTTAGTGCCGGTCCAGCCGTGAGCTGGCATGTGAAGGGCGGCATTTCTTCAGCAGCTCATTTT
>JAJFTY010000204.1 GCA_021372695.1 Deltaproteobacteria bacterium | reverse complement strand
GGTTGCCCATCTTAATCCGGAGCAGTTCAATAGTCAAAGAGATTTAACCGCGGCGGTTCACATTGCAGCCCGACCGGAATGATGATAAGAGTTGAGCTGAATTTTGGTTTGCGAACGCGAAGATCAGCCTGCGCAGCGGATCCATTTTTGCGGGAAAGAAATGAGCATCACGGCGGAAGAGATAGCGTCGGCAGTCCGGACGATCCGGCAAAAGGCCCCGGTCGTGCACAGCATCACGAACTACGTGGTCATGAACAGCACGGCCAACGCGCTGCTCGCGCTCGGTGCCTCGCCGGTCATGGCCCACGCTGAAGAGGAGATGGAGGAGATGGTCGGAATCGCCTCCGCGCTCGTGATCAACATCGGCACCCTGAGCGCGGCCTGGGTTCGTGCCATGTTCACCGCGGCCGGGGCTGCACGCAAAAAGGGGATCCCGATTGTCCTCGACCCGGTGGGGGCGGGCGCGACCTCCTACCGGACCGGTACGGCCCGCGAACTGATCCGGGCCTTCCCGCCAGAGATCATCCGCGGAAACGCATCGGAGATCATGGCGCTCGTCGAGGCGAATGCAAAGACAAAAGGGGTGGACAGCACTGCCTCGTCGGAGGCCGCCGTGGCGATCGGCAGACAACTGCACGAGCAATGCGGTTCCGTCGTCTGCATCAGCGGCGAGACGGATTATACCATCGGCGACGGTGGGGTCATCAAGACACGAAACGGCCACGTCCTGATGACCCGGGTCACGGGGCTCGGTTGCACCGCGAGCGCCCTCTGCGGCGCCTTCGCGGCGGTGACACCCGATCCTGCAATGGCCGCCGCCGAGGCAATGGCCGTCATGGGAATCGCCGGCGAGATCGCATTCGCCTGTTCCGCAGGACCGGGAACCCTCCAACTCCATTTTCTGGACGCGCTTTACCGTCTCGACACCGACGATATCGAAGAGAGGCTGAGGATCGAAACGGAACCATGAGAGGTCTCTATTTCGTCACCGACCGCGCACTCTGCGGAGAAAAGCCGCTGGAGGAGGTCGTTCTCCAGGCAGTCCGAGGCGGGGCTTCCTGCGTCCAGCTCCGGGAGAAGGAGATCCCCACGCGCTTATTCGTCGAAGAGGCCTTGAGAATCAAGGCGCTCCTGGCGCCCTTCCGCGTGCCCCTGATCATCAACGACCGCCTGGATGTAGCCCTGGCCGTTGGGGCAGAGGGCGTCCACGTGGGCCAGCAGGACATGCCCTACGAGACCGCGCGCCGGCTGATGGGCTCCCGGGCCATCATCGGCCTCTCCGTGGAAACCTGGGCAGATGTGAAGCGAGCGGAGCCTCTGGACTGCGATTACCTGGGCGTCAGTCCCATCTTTGCGACACCGACCAAGACCGATACGAAGGAGCCGTGGGGATTGGACGGGCTGGCCAGAATCCGGGCCTTCTCCCGCCACCCCCTGGTCGCCATCGGGGGGCTTCATGCGGGAAACGCGGAAGCGGCCGTCCTCGCCGGCGCCGACGGCGTTGCCGTGGTATCGGCGATTTGCTCTGCGTCGGATCCCTTTCAGGCGTCGGAGGCCCTGGCCGGGATCATTGGGGTTACCCTGGCGAAGCGGAAAGGCAAAAACAGCCCTGGGAACGGCGCATGAGGGATTCATGATGCCACAAGTGGCGGATCTTCTCGTGATCTTCGACTATTCGGGAACGCTCAGTCTGGAGGCGCCGCGCTTCGGACGGACGGAGAACCTCCTGCGGGCGCTCGCTGAAAGTGGCCTCGCCGATCTCGGCGTTTCGACCCCGGAGATCTTCTGGGGAGAGATAGTCGCTCCGACCTGGACCGCGGGAAGCACGACGGGAATCGGCTACAAAAGGGTCATGGCGGAGAGGATCGTGGCGCTCGGAATGGGCAGGGGCGAAAACGGCTGCGCGGTCACGGCGGCAACATCCCGTTTCGTCGACAGCTACCTCGATCATTCGGGGGTCGATCCGGGGTGGCGTGACATCCTGACGGAGCTGGCTTCCGATCCTGCCGTGGCGGTCGTCATCGCCACAGATCACTACGCAGAGGCGACGGGAGCCATTGTCCGGCATCTCGGCGTCTGGGAAATCCCCGCCCGGAAAGCCGGTCCGGAAACGGTCGGCGACAACCGGCACCCCTTCGTGATCGCCAATTCCGCCGACGTCGGCTTCTGGAAGGCGGACCGATGCTTCTGGGACGCACTGTGCAGAGATCCGCTGCTCGGTAAGATCCGGTCGCTGCTGATCGTCGACGATTTCGGCTTCAACGAGGAGCAGGGGGACCGCTACGCGGAACGGGAGAAGGTCGCGGCCCGCGAGGAGATGACACGAAACGTGCTTCGCGAGGCGTTCGGGGCGACGCCGGTGGTGATTCCCTTTTTTCTCGAGGGCGCGGAACGCGATCCGGCTGGGAATGCGGGTCCGCAGATCGAGGAAACGAGCCGGCAAATCCGGTCGTTTCTGACAGGCGATTGAAACAGACCGGCCGGGCAGCCTGTCGGAAGCTCGTCCGAAATTGTGAAGGAGCCTCTTCCCACGTGCTCCTGAAAAGGTGACCCCTTTTTTCAAGGAAACTGAAAATGAGCGATCAGAACGACGATGCAGGCGCCCGTTACCAACTGAACCAGAGGGTAGCCAATGTCTTGACCCGCCACGGGATCGAGCTCGACACCCTCTCGATCTCCTGCTCCGCAAGGCTTGTGTACCTTTACGGCTCCCTGAAGAAGGACACGGGTGGGAAGATGACGCCGACGGATATTTCAAACATTTTCCGTGAGATAGAACAGATTCCCCATGTTCGCGGCATCGTCGTCGATCTGGATAACTGGACCGTCACCAACACCGACGGAGGATGGCTGGTCACCCCGAAAGGGGGGCGGCAGTACCGGGGGACCACGGCCACGACCGGTGAGGACTACCGGATCGACAAGGAGGAGAAGATCGACGAAGTTCTCGACGAAATCCGCAAGAAGGATGATCCCCGATGAAGGCATGCAAACCGGAAATTTCGTATCCCTGCCCCTGGGTCTACAAGGTGATCGGCCGCGACTTGGAGGTTCTTCACGGCGTTGTCGCGGAGGTCCTGTCGGGCCAGACCTTCTCGGCTGAACCTTCCCGGAGCAGCAAGGGGGGCGCGTACCACTGCCTGAACGTCGTGCTGACGGTCGAGAATGAACCAGACCGGCTTGGCTTCTATGAACGGCTTCGAAAACATCCTGCCGTGATCATGGTCCTGTAATCGCGTCTTTCCGGCGGGAATTAGCGATCATCCGGAGTGGAACGATCGCGCCGTAGAAGGGGATCAGGTACATCGCGGCCACGGTCGGTTCGAGAGGGCCGAAAAAGCGGGCAGCGAAAACGAGAATCAGAACGTTGTTCACATTCGTCATTGCGGTTGCCGCTGCCAGGCGATCCTCCGTTGAACTCCCCCTCAGAGAAAAAAATCCCAGAACGAGAAAGACGGCCGCCAGGAGGATGGAGACCCCGGTTGCCTCGAGAATGGTTCCCGGGTGACCGTAGAAAAAAGCCGAGTATTGGGAGAAGACGCCCATGTTCGTTCCGGCGAACATCATCAGGGAGAGGATGTAGCGTCCTTGCAGGATGGGGCGCACCACGCCCGGCATGAAACGCTGAACCACCCAAGCGGCCGCGACCGGGATGAAGATGACCAAGGCCAGCATCCGGATCATGAACGCCAGCGGTATGACCATGCTCTGCCCCAGAAGGATTTTCACGAGCACCGGCAGGGTGAACGGCAGGAGGATCGAAGTGATCACGACGATGGCCAGGACCAGGGCTGCATTGGCTGAGATGAGCGTCGCGATGAACGGGGCGATCACCCCTGCCGAAACGCCGGCCAGAAGCAGAGCGGCCGGCGCGTACTCGGGAAGGAAGAAAAGAAAGAGGAAATAGACGCCGACCGGCAGGGCGATCAACTTCAGAAAACAGAGCCACAGGACAGCCCCGGATTGACTGCGGAAGAGACGCCGGATCTCTTCGACCCGGATCGTCAGGAAGCTGAGGAAGAGAAGCGTGGTCAGAAAAAAAAGGATGAACGGCTGAAACAGTTCCCCCAGGTGGGGGAGCAGAATGCCCGCCGCAAATGAGGCGAAAACGACGCACAGAAGAATGATGTCCTGTATCCCGAGCATGGCGGTGCTTATATCCTTTTTCCGGTAGAACCGCCAGCCTGCGGAAAAACTTTTCATCACTCCGATTTGCTGCTAATATCCCGCCGTCAGACTCTCGAACAGCGGGCGGACTTTGCCCTGTCGAGGGCAACGACACCAATCACCAATGATGTCACTGCGTCAACGGCAATCGCCCTGAAGCGCAAGGCAATTTTTCGAGGAGGAAGAAAATGGCGAACGACCCCAACAAGGTGATCTACTCCATGATCGGCGTAAGCAAGGTCTACGACAAGAAACCGTTCCTGAAGGATATCTACCTCTCCTATTTCTACGGGGCGAAGATCGGCGTCCTGGGGCTGAACGGTTCGGGAAAGAGCTCGCTCCTGCGGATTCTGGCCGGCGTGGACCCGGATTTCATCGGCAAGACGATCCTCTCCCCCGGCCATACCGTCGGCTACCTCGAACAGGAGCCGAAGCTGGACGATGCGAAGAGCGTCCGCGAAATCGTCGAGCAGGGGGTCCAGGAGACGGTCGATCTCATCAACGAATTTAACGAGATCAACGAGAAGTTCGCCGAGCCGATGGGTGATGAGGAGATGAACAAACTGATCGACCGCCAGGCCAAGGTGCAGGAGAAGCTCGATGCCCGGGATGCCTGGGACCTCGACTCCCGCCTCGAGATGGCGATGGATGCACTCCGCTGCCCGCCCGGCGAAACGAAGGTTGCGGTCCTCTCCGGGGGCGAGCGCAGACGCGTCGCCCTCTGCCGTCTGCTGCTCCAGAATCCGGACATCCTGCTCCTCGACGAGCCGACGAACCATCTCGACGCCGAATCGGTCGCCTGGCTGGAGCACCACCTCCAGTCCTATGCGGGCACGGTCATCGCCGTGACCCATGACCGTTACTTCCTGGACAACGTCGCTGGCTGGATTCTCGAGCTGGACCGCGGCCAGGGCATTCCCTGGAAGGGCAACTACTCCTCGTGGCTGGAGCAGAAGCGGAACCGGCTGCGGCAGGAGGAGAAATCGGAGAGCGAGCGGCAGAAGACCCTGGAACGGGAACTGGAGTGGATCCGGATGTCCCCCAAGGGCCGCCATGCGAAGTCCAAGGCCCGGATCAGCTCCTACGAAAGCCTCCTCTCCCAGGAGACGGAGGCCCGGGCGAAGGAATTGGAGATCTACATCCCGCCAGGCCCTCGCCTCGGGAAACTGGTGATCGAGGCCGATGGGGTGAGCAAGGGCTACGCCGACCGCCTGCTCGTGGAAAACATGTCCTTCAACCTCCCGCCCGGCGGGATTGTCGGGATCATCGGCCCCAACGGGGCAGGAAAAACCACCCTCTTCCGGATGATCACCGGCCAGGAGAAGCCCGATTCCGGGACGATCCGGATCGGGGAGACGGTGAAGCTCGCCTACGTTGACCAGAGCCGCGACGTCCTGGACCCGGCGAAGACGATCTGGGAGACGATCTCGGAAGGGAGCGATATGATCGTCCTGGGCGACCGCGAGATGAACTCGCGGGCTTACGTCTCCCGCTTCAATTTTTCGGGAACCGACCAGCAGAAGCGGGTGAGCCAGATCTCCGGCGGCGAGCGGAACCGCGTCCATCTCGCGCGGATGTTGAAAGAGGGGGCGAACGTCCTCCTGCTCGACGAGCCGACGAACGACCTCGACGTCAACACGATGCGCGCGCTCGAGGAGGCGCTGGAGAATTTTGCCGGCTGCGCCGTGGTCATCAGCCATGACCGCTGGTTTCTGGACCGGATCGCCACGCACATTCTGGCCTTCGAAGGCAACAGCGCCGCGGTCTGGTTCGAGGGGAACTACTCCGAATACGAGGCGGACCGGAAGGCCCGTCTCGGCGCCGCGGCAAGCCAGCCCCACCGAATCAAATACCGTCAGTTGACGAGGATCTGAAGCCTTCGGCGGGCGCGAGTCGCCCGCCGAACCGGGGAGAACCATCGAGCGAGTATAATTCCGAAATTGTTTCGGATATCGCAGCGTGAGGCCTATCGGGCGGTCCGACATTCCCGTTGACTTCTCCGGGGGGATTCGATAGATTCGCCGGCAAATGGACTCCTTCGTGGCAGGCTGTGGAGGAGTCCGATACCTGACGGGACGTTGAAAAACGCGGTCAGGCCATCCGTTCCAGGATATCTCCGGGAGGCAGCCATCCTGAATAACCACATCCAGACGCAGGTAGAAGCGGAATGCAGGCCGGCGAAGGCAGGGCTTCCGGAAAGCAGGGGCATCGCCGAGCGGCTGATCGAGGAGATGGCCGTCATCGCTGAAATCGGCCGTGTCATCGGCTCCTCGCTGGACATTGACGAGGTCTACGAAAGCTTTGCAGCCGAGACCCGGAAGCTGATCCCATTCGACAGCCTCACCGTGAATGCGTATGATCCCCGGAAGAACAGCCTCGGTGTGGCTTATGTTGCTGGCATGGATATCGACGGCCGGAGAAAGGGGGATCCTCTCGAGCTTTCCGGATCGCTGAGCGAGGCCGTCCTTCATACGCGGAGAAGCCACTGCATTCAACCCGAGAGTGTTGAGGAGGCCCTCAGCCGATACCCGAAACTGGCCGTCATCTTCAAGGCCGGGCTCAGGTCGATCATCTGCGTTCCCCTGATCTACCGCAACGAAGCCATCGGCGTCCTGCACTTCCGATCCAAGACGCCGAATGCCTATTCGGAGCAGGATCTCCGTCTGGCGGAAAAGATCGTGGCGCAGATTGTCGGGGCGATCGCCCATGCGCGGCTCTATTCCGAGATCAGGGAAACGGAGAAGGCGCTACGCGAGAGCGAGGAGCGCTATCGGACCCTGGTCGAAAATGCGAGCGACATCGTCTTCCGGACCGACCACAGGGGTCGCTTCACCTTCGTCAATCCGGCGGGATTCCGGATCACCGGATACACTGCTGAGGATGTGATCGGGAAGTCCTTTCTGGAAGTCATCCGTCCGGATTTGCGTGACGACGCGATGAAGCTCTTCGGCCGCCAGTGGTCTGAAGGGATTCAGAACACCTATTCCGAATATCCCATCCTCACAAAAACGGGTCAGGAGCTCTGGCTGGGACAAAACACCCAGTTGGTCGTGGAGAACGGCCGGGCAACATGTTTTCAGGCCGTGGCCCGGGACGTAACCGACCGCAGGAACGCAGAGGCGGAACTGAAAAAGCGGGAGGCCCAGTTGATCGAGATGGGCAACCACGATTCCCTGACGGGCCTTCCGAACCGGAAGCTCTTCTCCGACCGTCTGGACATGGCTTTGACCCAGGCCCGGAGGAATCGGAAAAAAGTCGGAGTCGCGATGCTCGACCTCGACCGTTTCAAGGAGGTGAACGACACCCTGGGCCATGATATGGGGGACCGCCTTCTCAAGGCAACGGCAGACCGGTTGAGCGCCGTGTTGAGGAAGGGAGACACCGTCGCGCGCATCGGCGGCGACGAGTTCGTGCTGATCCTACCCGAACTGGAATCCGAGGAAGATGCCGTCCAGGTCGCGCGGAAGATCGTTGACCGTTTTCGTAACCCCTTTCTCATCAACGCCCGCCAGCTTGTCGTGACCACCAGTATCGGCATCGCCCTCTATCCCGCGGACGGGAAAGATGAGGGCGCCCTCCTGAAGCGTGCCGATATCGCCATGTATCGGGCCAAGGAGGCGGGGCGGGCCGGTTATCAGCTTTACCGGAAGGACCGAGGATAAGATGCCGGATGGATTGATCCGTTCGGAACCCGGAGGATTCTACCATTCCCTGATCCCTTTCCGCCGAAATCAGGATGTGATTCTGATTCAACGGAATCCACGTGAAGCCGGGGATGTCGTCAGTGTCGTGGACGGCTGGAATGATGCCGAAAAAATTGCCTCCGACCGTCCGGGAAGAGAGGCTGCATCCTTTGTTGCGCGCCGATTTCCCGAATTTTTTACGCCGTCATCCGAGAGGCATCCCGCCTGCGCGGCCCAGGAGGCCGCCAAAAGGCTGGATCGCGAATTCCTCGACCGATACCCTGCCCACGTCGCCGCTGTGGGCGCCTTTGCTTTCTGCTCGACGGAACGGACTCTGCTCGTATCGATCGGCACCATCGACGTATGGACCCTGGATGGCGCGGAGTGGCACAAACCACCGGAGATCGGAGATTACTTCCTGCCCCAGCCCCAGTACGAAAGCGGATCGCGCACTTTCTGGGGCCGCGGGGAGCTGAAGGGCGACCCCTTCTATGCGTTGCGAACGGACACCGTCGTGCTTCCCCCCGAGACCTCCTTTCTGATCGCCACCGACGGGATGGACGACGTGCTCACGTTGGACGAAATCAACACGATCCATGAAGATACCGGAGCAATCCCCGGGAGGTTTTTCGAAACCCTGGTTCAGGAGGTGCGGGCGGGGCGAAAGCAGCGGGACGACATCTCCCTGCTGATGCGCTGGGAAGGCTGATCCGACGCCTTGATCCGGCGCCTTTTGTCTTGACAAGCCCGTCACTTCTTTCGTAGAGTCGGGCCGAATCACGCCGGTTTTTATCATCTCTTTTTGTTCACGACCATTCAACCGAGGAGGGGCTTATGAAACGCTGGATGATCATCGTCATCGCAGGGGTATTTTTCGTTTTGGCCGGATCGGCAATGGCCCAGGAGAACATACTGGTTCTCTACGGAAGCCCCGACCGGGACTGGGTCGCAGCCATCGCGACGAAATTCGAAAAGGATACGGGGATCAAGGTCCAGTGGATCCGCGCCAGCAGCAACGAGATGTACGCAAGGATCGAGGCGGAGAAAGCCAATCCCAAGGGCGACGTCTGGTTCGGCGGAACCGGCGATCCGCATTTCGACGCGGCCTTGAAGGGCCTGACCGAACCCTACTGCACCCCCATGATGTCCGAGCTTCGCGAATGGATGCGCGATCCTATCGGCAACTGCCGGACCATCGGCCTCTATGCAGGCCCGCTTGGATGGGCCGTAAACGAGGGTCTGCTCAAGAAGCTCGGCAAGCCGATGCCCAAGACGTGGGATGACCTGGCCAATCCCGAATACAAGGGGCTGATCGCCGTCTCCAACCCGAATACCGCCGGCACGGCCTACACGGCGCTCGTGACCCTGCTGCTGCTCAAGGGCGAGGAGAAGGGATGGGACTATCTCGCCAAACTGCACAAGAATGTCGCCCAGTACACCAAATCCGGCTCGGCCGCGGGCCAGTTGGCCGGCCGGGGTGAGGCGGCGATCGGCATCGTCTTCCTGCACGACGCCGTCATGTTCGCCGAGGAGGGTTTCCCGGTGAAGCCGGTGGCGCCGGCGGACGGGACCGGCTACGAGATCGGCGGCCTGAGCCTGATCAAGGGTGCCCCCCACATGGCCAACGCCAAGAAGTTCATCGACTGGGCCTTGACCCCCGATGTCCAGTACATTGCTAAGGATTTCAGGTCGTTCCAGCTCCAGTCCAACAAGAAGACGCCGCTTCCGCCCGTGGTCATCAAGCACGGCATGGACTTCGAACATGTGAAGACCATCAAGTACGACTTCCTCTGGGGATCGCAAAACCGCGCCCGCATCCTGAAGCGGTGGTCGGAACAGATCTATTCGCAGTCTCGCTGATCCCGGAGCCGATCATTCAGGAGCCTTTCTAGAAAGAGAGATGTTTTTTGCAGGCTGTTCAAAAATGTCCAGATGCAAGGCCCCCGACGGTTCGACAAGCTCACCGTGACACAAAAAATAGCCTGCCCTGAGCGTGTCGAAGGGAGGGAAACGCCGCAGATGGGCGTTTTGGAAGCCCCGCTTTCAGGGCCGGGCTTCCCGGCAAGGAAACCGCCTTTTATTGATTGCGCCCCCGATCACCGCCCCCAAGGCGGCGATCGGGGATGCGTTTCCGATCAACAGCCTGTTGAATACATGGAGGGTCCGTGAGCATCATACGCACTCCGGCCTGCCTGGCTGAAGGAATAGGCCTGCTCGCCAGTCTGGCGCTTCTTCCCTTCGTCTCACGCGGAGGAACGACCTTCCTCCCGACCCCGGACGGGCTTTCCCACACGGCCCTGGCACTGGCAGGCCAGCAACCGCTCTTCTGGATCCTGTTCGTGATGGGCCTGGCCTGGGTTGGCTTTGGCTTCGCGGCGGAGAACCGCTCCAACCGTGCCGCCGTCTGGGGCGGGCTCATCGGATGCTTCCTGGTCTTCTGGCTCACCTGGACGGCAGCGGTCAAGCCCTTCGCCTTCGGGCCGGGCGCGCTGCTCTCCCTGCTCATCTGCGTACTGATCCTGGGGCACGGCCTGTCGCGGAGCGGCTACATCCGGGCGGATACCTTCGTGGCCGTCAGCATCCTGCTGGTCGTCCTCTTCATCGTGCTGTTCATCCTCCTTCCCCTGTTCGCCGTCCTCCGGCAGAGCGTGATGGACGGCAGCGGGGTCCGGGTGACGCTGCTGGCCGAAACCCTGAAACGCTACCCGGCGCTCTGGCGCGTCGTGGGAAACAGCCTGGGGCTGGCCGTCTTCGTGAGCTGCACCTCGACCCTCATCGGACTGGCCTTTGCCCTCGCCGCGACGCGTTCTCGCTCACGGCTCACGGGCGTGTTGCGGGCGTTTTCGCTGCTCCCGATCATCACGCCGCCATTCGTCGTGGGCATGGCCATCATCCTGCTCTTCGGCCTCCAGGGATTCGTCACGAGCCAGCTTCTGGGGTTGAAGACGCGGGGGATCTTCGGTTTTCCGGGCCTCGCACTGGCGCAGACCCTCTCTTTTGCCCCGGTCGCATTCCTGGTGATCTCGAGCGTCGTCGAATCGATCAACCCGGCCCTGGAGGAGGCGAGCCTCACCCTGCGGGCCGGGCGGTGGCTGACCTTCTGGAAGGTGACGCTACCGCTGCTCCGGCCGGGGATTGCCAATGCGTTCCTCCTGACCATCATCGAGTCGCTCGCGGACTTCGGAAATCCCATCATCATCGGCGGCGAATTCGAGGTCCTCTCCACCGAGATCTATTTCAGCATCGTGGGCCGCTTCGACCGGACCCTGGCGGCCACGCTCGGACTGATACTGCTCTCCTTTTGCCTGGCCTCATTCCTCCTTCAGCGCTACTGGCTGGGAGAGCGCTCCTATGTCACGGTGACGGGCAAACCCCCCTCGGGCCGGCCCATGCCGCTCCCCAGGGGCCTTGAGATCGGGCTTCTCACGTTCTGCGGCTTCTGGTGCGCCTTTACGCTCACGATCTATCTATCGGTCGTGTCGGGCGGCTTCGTGGAGATCTGGGGGATCAACAACACTTTCACCCTGCGGCACTACACGCTGCTCCTCCGGGACGGCATGGATGCGCTCTGGACCACTCTGCTTCTGGCCGGCATTTCGGCCCCCCTCACCGCGGCACTGGGACTC
>JAJFTY010000201.1 GCA_021372695.1 Deltaproteobacteria bacterium | reverse complement strand
TGATACCGCACTGGAGCGGCTGCTGTTTCCGCCTGCCGTTGCCCTTCGGCCGCGGGCCCTGCCCTCGATGGAGGAGGTTCACCGGGAGCTCAAGCGACCCGGGGTGACGCTGAAGCTCTTATGGCTCGAGCACAAGGCCAGTTGCCCCGAGGGGTATCAATACACCCAGTTCTGCGTTCATTACCGGCAATGGAAAGCGACGCTCGATCTTTGCCTTCGGCAGGACTACCGGGCCGGCGAGAAGCTCTTCGTGGACTACGCGGGCTTGACGATTCCGGTGATCGATTCGGCAACGGGACAGCAAAGCCAGGCCTATCTCTTCGTGGCCACCCTGGGGGCGAGCAACTATACCTTTTGCTGGGCGTCTCGGAGCCAGAGCCTGCCCGACTGGATCGAGGCCCACGTGCGGGCCTTTGCCTTCTTCGGCGGCGTGCCCGCCATCGTGGTGCCCGACAATCTCAAGGCGGGCGTCAGCCGGGCGTGCCGCTACGAGCCCGATCTCAACCCCACCTACCACGAGATGACCCGGCATTACGGGACGGTCGTCATCCCCGCCCGGGCCCGAAAGCCCCAGGACAAGGCCAAGGTGGAGTCGGCTGTCCTGGTGGTCGAGCGCTGGATCGTCGCCGCCCTCCGGAATCAGAGCTTCTTTAGCCTCGCGGAGCTCAACGGGGCGATTGCGGAGAAGCTCGTCGAGTTCAATGACCGCACGTTCCAGAAGATGGATGCAACCCGCCGGTCCCTCTTCGAGACCCTCGACCGGCCCGCCCTCAAGCCCCTGCCGGCCGTCGCCTACGAGTATGCCGAGTGGAAGAAGGCCCGGGTCAACATTGACTATCATATCGAGCTCGACGGCCATTACTACAGCGTGCCCTATCAGCTGGTCAAAGAGCAGGTGGAGCTTCGAATGACGCTGAGCGTCGTGGAGATCCTCTTCAAGGGCCGCCGGGTGGCCTCCCACCGACGCAGTGCTCGACGGGGCGCCCACACGACGGATCCTTCGCACATGCCCAAGGCCCATCAGCGCTACCTGGAGTGGACCCCGTCGCGGATCCTTGCCTGGGCCGCACGGACCGGTCCGAAGACCGAAGCCCTGGTGGCTTGCATCCTGGAGTCCCGCAGGCATCCCGAGCAGGGCTTCCGGAGCTGCCTGGGCATCCTGAGGCTGGGAAAACGCTACAGTCCCGAGAGGCTCGAGGCCGCCTGCGCCCGGGCCCTGGAGTGCCGTGCCCTGAGCTACCGCAGCGTCGAGAGCATCCTCAAAACGGGACTCGACCGGCAGGCCTCAGCGACCGACACCCCGTCGTCCGCTCCCGCTGTGATCCACCCCAATATCCGAGGCAAAGAATACTACCACTGAAAGGAGGCTCCGACCGATGCTCACCGAACAGACCCTCGAGAAACTCCACGCCCTGAAACTCAACGGCATGGCCGACGCCTTCCGGGAGCAGTTGCAGCAGCCTGCCTGCGACGCCTTGAGCTTCGCCGAACGGTTCGGCCTGCTCGTCGATCGCCAGTGGGACTGGAAGGAAAATGCCCGCATGAAGCGCTATCTGCAGGCCGCAAAGCTCAAACTCCAGGCCTGCGTCGAGGAGATCGACTACCGGACTCCCCGCGGGATCGATCGCTCCGTGCTGATGGGACTTGCTTCCTGCGATTGGGTGCATCATCATCGCAACATCCTGGTCACGGGCCCCACCGGCGTGGGCAAGACCTTCATCGCCTGCGCTCTGGCCCACAAGGCCTGCCGGGAAGGCTACCGCGCCCTCTACCTCCGATGCCCTCGGCTCTTCCAGCAACTCTCCCTCGCACGGGCCGACGGCAGCTACGGCCGGCTCCTGGCCAGACTGGCCAAGGTCCAGCTTCTGGTGCTCGATGACCTGGGGCTTGCCCCCATGAACGACAGCGATCGTCGGGATCTTCTGGAGGTCATCGAGGACCGTCACGGCAGCGGCTCCACCCTCGTTGCCAGCCAACTGCCCATCGAGCACTGGCACGACAACATCGGGGACCCCACCCTGGCCGACGCCATCCTCGATCGCCTGATCCATAACGCCCACAAGATCACCCTGACAGGAGCGTCCATGAGAAAAACCCGGCGGCCTTGACCGCATCTCGGAACTGTGAGAAAGAACAAAATCCATCCGCGTCGCTTCGCTCCGACAGGGTGGCGGAATCCCCCGTACTCGGGTGGCGGCTTGCAGCGTACTCACATGGCGGAATCACCGGAATAGGCACCTTCCGACAGTTGATGGGGTTACCGTTGCACGGCGTAACACAAATAGCTGTTGAAAAGCTTCGACTGGATCACGGCCCAGAGTCGATTCGACATCCTTCGACAGGCCCGGAACAGGTGTTCACGACCCTGAGCTGGCCGATGGGCCGGCCGAAAGGCTCTACCATCAAGAGAGAGGTAGATCAAGGTAAGGACCTCCGCGGGGAGGGCTGGAGTGGATTTTTATTTACGAAAGAGCAGACTGATAAAAAAACAAAATAGCCGCCCGAAGGCGGCTTCTCTCTGGTCATTTTATGGCAGATTATTTCTATTTGTGGCGCGAGATGCCGGCGATGCTCAATCCTCTTTCGTCGAGCTACCCTGTTTTTTGCGCTTTCGCATTAAACGGCCCAGGGGCTAGATCAGGCCTCAGTAATGGGAACAATTTGGAACTATCCAAAATCTTTTCTCTAAAAGCTTCATCGCACATGGGGCACTGCCCTGCTGGCTTCCACATGCTATCGAACTCCGCCATTCGCTTCCAGATCGAAGCAAGTCGCTCTTGTCGCACATTGCCATAGCTCATGGGGACAAACACGCAAGGCGTCACATTCCCATCGGGCATCACATTCACTTTCGTTACGGCTGCCGTGCAGCGGGTATTCTCTTTCGGAGATTCCATAGTCACCAGGGGATCGGAGAGGAGCTTTCTTACCTTCTGCCTTTCCTGCTGATTAAGAACCTCGCACTGAGCATTTTCCAATCCCCCGATCGGAACAGGAAAGAGGATACGGACGGTCTCGACACCCAATGAATGGCCCATATCTACAATGGAACGCAGATGACCGTTAGCCAGATTATTTCGTTGGACATAGGTCGTGATGCTGGCGGGGATGCCATGATCGACCAATCTTCTGATCCCCTGGGTCGCAAGTTGGAAACAACCGTCATAGCCCCGGAGCCTGTCATGCTCCTGAAAATCCTTACTGTCAATGGAAACGGCGCACCAGCTGAGACCCGCTTGCTTTAATGATTTGACCATCGCATCCGTCAGCAGGATGCCGTTTGTATTCATCTTGGGCAGCATCCTGGCCGCCCTGGCGATGCGTATCAGCTCCGTAATATCGCCGCGCATCAATGGTTCCCCACCTGTGAAATTCACTTCCGTGAAGCCCAGGCGGGCCGCATCCTTCAGGAGTAGTGCTATTTCACCCGATGAGAGCTCGGAGGCTTGACTGACGCCGGGAGCTGTTTCATTGTAGCAATGCACGCACCGGCACTGGCACCTGTTGGTTAAGGTGATTTCTATCAGCCTGGGCCCGAACGGCCCCACACACCGTTTTCGATACAGTTCACCGACGAGAACACTTAAGATGTAATGGATTGTTCTGGTTGTGGGGAGAAAACCAAGCCGCTTATGATGACGAGCAAGCTTGCTGAGTATCGCCAAGGACATTCTGCCTGACCTCCAAGTCCCATCTCTTCCGTGAGGCTCAAGGGCAAGGAAGATGCCAGCCAGACAATCACTTGATATTGCGGTGTTTTATATATTTATACGTAGAGCAAATTGTCGAAATATTGTAAGGTATTCTTACAATACTCCAGTATTAGACGCTTATATATTGAATAATATAAATCACTTATGTTTTCATTGAACCGTAAAGATTTTTTACAGCGGTGCGGGAAATTACTATTTTTCTGTCCCTGAATTGAAGAGTCAATAAACAAATTTTTTGTTTTTCGATTGAGATCTGAAATATTAGTTGCATTGGTAACATAAGTGACAAATCAACGGCGATATTCTAATAAATCTCAAACAAAAGACAAAAAAAGGGCGGCTGAGTTTACAGATAAACGCAGCCGCCCTTTAATTTGATCAACAAGGATTAATAGCGCTGTCGGCTGTTTGCTGTCTGCCTCTTCCCCAGTCGACCAGTTACTCCGGCGCTTCGCGCCGGTCACTTCTATTCACGACACATAACACATCTTCCCATAACACTTCTTCACAGGCGCTTCGCGCCTACGCGGCGTGCCAGTCCTCGATATCGGCAAACTTCTGAGCGAGGTCCCTGGCGTGGCTCTCCAGGACGTCATAGTGCTCCGGCACGGGGGTCTGCGTGTCGATCACGATCCCGTAGTGCGCATGCTGCAGGGAGTGCCACTCGCCCTTCTCCTTCATCAGGCGGCAGTATTCCTCGATTTCCGGCGTGCGCACCAGCGCGATAAATACCCCTTTTCTCAGCAGCGTGGCGGCAAGATCGTGCCTGCCGCATCTGTCCAGTGTCACCAGGACGGAATTGACCGTCTTTTTCACATGGGTGTCGACGTTTGTGCTCATGGCCTCTCTTGCCGGCGCACGGTTGTTGATCTTCCCCCT
>JAJFTY010000195.1 GCA_021372695.1 Deltaproteobacteria bacterium | reverse complement strand
AGGGGGAGGAGGTCTTTGGGCAAGGGTTGATGACCCGAGGACAAAACCACCTGGATCGCTTCATCCTTGAAAGCCTCGATACAGGCCAATATGACGGCGCCGGAGTCAAAGTCGCTGCGAGACCTCACCATGTATCGGGGATTGCCCGAATAGACCCAGACGAGCGGCTTGGTTGCGTCGGGCTCCGCGGCCCAATCCGGCAGCCTCGCGTCCGATCCCTGCCATAACACGGCCCCGATGTATGTGACGTCGGCCGTTTCCGGCAGAGGGTCCGTCTCCGGCATTCCAACGACCAAGGTCCTGTCGCCAACGAGGAGTTCCGCTGTTTTTTCGACCGGTTCCAGACGGAACTCGGTCAAAATCTTGTTTATTGTGGGCGTTGGAGTGGGAATGTTCGCAGGCGTTTCCCGCCACCACATGAATCCCTTGCTTTGAGGATGCATGTCGGCCTGGATGACGGTGATCAGGTGTTTACCGGTGGCCCTTGCGGCGATGCAGGCGCTCACGTTCCAGAAATCCACAACCGCGTCGGGTTCATGTTCGTTTATCACGTCGATTAGGTTATGGACTTCGGCCCGTGCGCGGTTCTCGTTTCCCATCAGGAGATGCGTGAACTGATCGATATTCCAGATTTCCGGCGTCTCGAACCGCCTCACGTGCTTCCTCAACGAAGCCAGGATGCCAAGGTCCCGGACGGTGTGCCTTGAACCGATGAGCCGGAAAAACCTCGACAGGCTCATGTCGCCTCCGGTGATGTACAGCAAGGGCCATTTTGAGGGAATATTGTCGAAACCGGCATCGGAAATCAGCTTCCTGGGGGCCTTGGCGGGGTTGTAAAATACGACCCGATGTCCCCGGTCGCGGAGTTCGCGGGCGATGGGCAAGGACCGGGTGAGCAATCCCAGGTCGTTGGAGAAAAGTGTCGTGAAGAGGAACTTCTTCATGTGGGCTTCTCCAGCAAAGCGACTCCCGCGTTCAAAGATTCATGCTCCTTCCGCACAGAGTTCTTGTTCCTCAGGCCGACGGGGCCCGGCCGGGCGGCGGGCGCCGAAAACCTGTTTCCCGAGGTTGGGCCGCTCAGACCGGCTGTTCGTCCGCCGCAGGAGAAACACGCTGAGTCAGGCGCGACTGCTGCATCAGCGGTGCCGGCTCGCACCCTGTGTGCGTCCGCATGTTCTGGCTACGGCACCTTCCTGGGCGGAAAATTGAGGGCTCCTGTCTGGTAGTAGAACTTCCACTCGCCTGTCGATAGTTTTGTGTATATCTTGCAGACCCGGCCCTTCCAATGAGACTCTTCCTTCGTGACGTTATGCCGCCAAAGGGTGTCGATATCGACCACGGCGAATGCTGCATCTTGCTCTTGGGAGACTTCGATCTTCACGGTATTTCGGTGGTTATGAACCAACTCATAGGAATCAAAAAGTTCCTGCCAGTTCTTGCGCCACCGTTCCCTGTCAAATCTCCCCATCACAAAGACCCAGTCGATGGGATCATGGGCGTCGGCTGTCGGCGGCCAGGGCCAGGCCATATCCGGGTGGATCATGGACAGAAAGTGCTCCGGATTCCTGGTGTCCCAGCCCTGGGTTTCGAGATCCACCATCTCTTGAATCTTTTTCATGATCATTGTGCTCAAATGATTTCTCCTTCCGGCGCCTGACTGGGCCACGGCTGAGCAGTGGACCGACGAAAACTTGGCTCCGGGGGCTGACCATCCAAGCCGTGTGTTCGTCCGCCACAGGCGGCGACACGTGCGGCAGACGCGGCCCGGTTCACTCCGGCCGCTTGCAGTCGGAATGAACGAAAAGTGGAGCTGGAGCGTCAGCGATCGGCTCCAACGGCTCAATTAGCCGCACATCTACGGCAGGATGGCAAACACGCGGGCAGGAAACCCGGACCCGCCCAGTGGCTTTGGAAAGGCCGCTACCAGCAGGGCGCCCGCCTCCGGCACCTCGGATAAATTGGTCAAGAGCTCGATTTGGTAGTGGTTCTGTCGCAATACGTATGTCTCCAATGAATAATCACCCTTGGAGGTCGCGATACCGGGATCTGTATCGGTCGTTTCATGACCGGAAGCGGTGATCTTGCGATCTTCATACAGATACTTAAGCACTTCCAGGCTCCAGCCGGGATAGTGGGCGATACCGAAAGCATCTTTGTTCTGCATGGCTTCCATATCGGGCCATCGCTTGCACCAATCCGAGCGCATCGCCACAAAAGCTCCCTCCGGGACGGGGCCATGCTGTTTCTCCCAATGCTGAACGTCTTCCATCGTGATGGCATAGTCTGGATTCTTGGCGACCTTCTCATGAACATCGATTACAGCCAAAGGCATTATCATCTCTTTTACGTCGATTTGGTCTACGGTCCGCATGCCTTTGACGAAGTGCGCGGGAGAGTCCACATGGGTTCCCCACTGGCCAACGAGAGTGAAGGATTGCGCATAAAAGCCGCTGCCCAGTCGCCCCACGCCAGGCTCATACCAGTACAGAATCTCTCTCTTCTCGTCGGGAAAGCCGGGCCAATGAGGAATTCCCGGCGAGAAGGCATGGGTGAGGTCAACGAATCTCTTGGCCCGTATTACTTGCCCCGTCTCCGTGAGACTGAGCCTTTCGGAGACAGGGCAGCAGGAGACCAAACCCGAGATGATCCATGTCATCACAAGAAATAGTCTCGCAAACATTCTGGTGCGCTTCATGGAATTCCTGTTCGGTATCATCTCATTTTTTCCATTGAGACCGCCCTTTGCCCGGTTTGGTTCTTCGTATCTCGCGGATTGATTAAAGTCTCTTGCTGCCTGATGCCAGCCATCACCTGGAGCGCGGGCACCGCGCATCAGGGCGTATTGCGGGGTTAAATATCTGTATTTTCGATCATAAACCATCTTGTGCCTCTAACGATGAGAAGCCATATTCAGTAGACTGAGAAAAGATAATTATCTCATTTTTGACCTCAATAATTCTATCTTTGATGTAATCACCGTATCTTTCTTTAATAACCGATACCGGTTTTAAATTATCCAAGTACCATGGTACCTCGGCGATTAATGCCTTATCTCCAACCGTCACTGGCTGAAGGATAACTCCATCTCTGCGAAAAAACATGGGATATGCATTGAGAAATACATAGTACCTCTTCCCGGAACGCAAATCTGCTTTGACAAATGACCAATTTCCGCCTCGCGCCACGAAAAGATGTTCACCAGGATCGGCCACATATTGAAAGTATGTATTTATGGAAAGTGCTCCAATAAACTTCTCGCTGTCCCATATATCGAATTCTTCGGGTGGACCGGATCGCCGACCGGCGTGATTCTGCCAGGACGACGACATCAGGAATGTGACCAAGGCCTTTTCGTTGTTGGGGGAGGTGACTGGAGAAGCCGGAATCATAATCTTGCTCGCGCAGCCATAGAGCATGCTCAGTATCAACAATATCACTGATAGTCTGTTGATAAGATTACTCATAATCACTATTCCTCCTTCCATTCAAGGCGGTTTGCGATCCGTCAAAGAATTTGCCCCACGGCCCCTCTCACCGGCGGATGACAAAAGGATCAACTTTCTGTTCGGTCATATGCGTTTGCTTTACGGCCTTAACCGGTTGCTCCACGTCGATTCCAGTCACAATATGATCAATCAACTCTGAAACCGTCTTCTCCACCGCGAAAGCGATTTCCCCGTGCAACGCCTTCCCGTCATCAGCCTCCAGCTCCTCGAATTCGCACGGACGGTCGAGATCGCTCGATCGATAGGAAGTCTTCTTTTTCCAGAGGATGTTTTGCGAGGAGTCCACCAACTGAGCCGCAGTCTGCGCCTGGAAACCTTCACCATCTGACACGATCACGAGAGATCTGATGGACAATACACATTCAGATGGATTCTGATAGTCATCATTTGCGGCGCCGGGCTCTTCAACGATTTCCGGCAAATCAGGAACGGCCTTCGGCAGTTTGTCAGCGAATTCTTTATGTACGAGTTCGGCAAAGTCAGGCAAATTGTATTTGCTCTGCATCTCTTTCCCTGCGGTCGTCATCATCGATGACTTTACAGATGCGGAGAGGCCACCGCCTATGCCACCGCCGATGGCCCCGAATATCATGAATGGCGCCGCAATGGCTATCGAGGCCACCTTCGATCCAGTTGTCTCTTTCATGTACCCCGGGAACTCATACCGAATGACCTTGATTTGATTGACCGATTGCAGATCATTCTTCACCAGTGCCTTGTTCGGCGAAGTGACACAGCCCTGAAGAAGGATCCCCAGCAATACGACGGACGCGCAAAATCCTTTCTTATCGACGATCATTCCCTCCCCCCTCGCTGATTTGTCTGATCCATCTCTCGCAGGTTCCGCCGGCAAAATGTTCAGTGGTGTCGCAGTAACGATAGCAATGACGAATGGTTAAGTCAGTTCGGTGCACCGAACCGACCACGCGCGGCGAATCCATTTTATCCATAACGGTTTGCGTTACCCGCTGGCGGGAGGTCCGAGACTTCGCTCGGAATGCGACCACTCGCCCTGGGCTCAGAACCACGTTCTCGCTCGGTACTCTGCATACGCCGAGCCGTAGCTCGACAACAGCACTGTCTCTTCGAGGTGGCGCCACCACACGACGCTCAGGACGCCGAGGACTCCGAGGGCAGAGGTCGCGACTGCGCCCTGGTATGCGCTCCAGCCGAGAATCCAGAGAATGAACCCGACGTACATCGGGTGACGGATTCTTGAGAACAGACCCGTGGTCACCAGGTGGTCGATGTTCTCGACCCCCTTGAGCTCCCACATGCCCCCTAGGGCCAGTACGAATCCCAGGACCACGGCGCCAAGGCCGATCGCCCGAAGCGTTCCCGGGACCGGAAACCGCGTGGGGTCGAAGGCACCCATGGCGAACCAGCTGATCCACATCACGCACATGGATGTGAACACCACCGCGAACAGGAGTCTGTTCCTGGTGTCGATGCGACCGGCCCTCTTGAGGAGCTCATACACGTCGCGGACGACGAGTGCCATCAAGAATAGGCCGGCAAAGACCAGATAGGGCGTGCTCACGGCATCATCTCCCGAGTCGCTGCCGGGCAACCTTCCACTCCCGGTACCGCACGTTGCAGTTGCCGACGCAGTCATTTCCGCAGTGGCGGCAGGTGAGCTCCCGGAACACGAAGTGCGCGGTCAATATCGCCGCCGCCAGGACGATCGCTGCGACGGGGCTGTATTGCCATGCGCCGATTCCTGCGAGCGCCCCTGTGATCAAAAGCGGTACCACCGTCGTCCGCGTGATCGGCATGTTCGAGAACTCGCCGCCGTGACAGTCATCCGGCCCGAAAGATCCTTTGCCGCCCAGTCGATGCGGGTTGAAACCACACGCGAGATTCGAGCAGCGCGGGCAGAGCCTGAAACCGTGCCTGACCACAACCACGAGCGCGGTCACGATGAAGATCCCTGAGAGGACACGGTTTCCCAGGAACGAGAGGACCCCCAGGCCCACAAACGCGCTGAGAAGAATCCCCAATGCACTCACCCGACGAAGGATCATTCCCTGTCGTCACCCCTCTATCGCCTTTCTTGATCTGGCGAACACCTATGACGAGCCGCGACTGTGATGAGTCGGCTCCATCCAAGGGTCATGCGTTCAATTGTGATTCAGCCCTTATTTTGAGTGCCTGATTCATTTCCTCGAACCCTCTTCTCGTATACCTGTTCAATGTGCCTTTGAAGACAGGAACAAGTATGCCGCTGAAGCGTTCGCTCTGCCGAAACGGAATTTTTCCCTCAGCGATCGGGTGGATGGAGAATTGATGCTCACCGTCAAACAGGCCTGGCATCAGGAACCGACCAAGCCAGCGAAGTTCTTGCCCTGGGACGGCGGCTTGAACAATTGGACGAAATGTCATGCCTTTGGTTCCGCTAGGTTGTATTCTCACGACAAGCGAGGTTCCCAAGTCTGGTGTTCCTCGGATAGACCTGATGAAGGGATTCCAACCAGGATAAGCCGAAAAGTCGGTGAGAATTGACCAGACTCGCTCCGGCGTCGCAGCAATATCAATTTCTGACTCTAACTGGTGGTTGCTCATGTTGCTTTCATGGTTTCTTTCAGGTGGGTTGCAGGCGAATGCCGAAACATCTGGCACGCAGCCCGCTTCGTCAATCCGATCTCGGACAAATTGGTCCGCTGGATAGCTCTGATTTTCAACGGCAATGCTGGTCCGGTCATTCCTATGCCCCCAAGAACCATGGAAACATTCAGAAGAAACCTTGGAGCCTGTGACGAGAAACAAGATCGTTCTGTTGAAGTGTGACGGCACTTAAACACCTTCAACCAGCGGTTGTCAATGATTTATTGGCGCATGCTTTGTCATCATGGTAGCCCTACGATCCCTGGATTCCGGCTTTCGCCGGAATGACGGGAGGGTTGGGTTCTCTGGAACGACGACCGTAGTGAGAGACAGTCCTGGGGGCTGGCCGGCGCCCGGCAAAGCCCACAATTCGCTTGAATTTGGCGCGATAGATGCTATGGTATCGGCCCCATGGAGCAGGGCAGGAGCGGCAGGAGCAAACGATGGACGTGATCCGCGGCAGCGAGAAGATCCCCGAAAGCCTTAAGGGCGCCTTTGTGACCATCGGCAACTTCGACGGGGTCCATCTCGCCCACCGGTTCATCTTCCGGAAGCTCGTGGAAGAGGCGCGCGCCGCAGGCCGCCCGGCCGTGGCGATCAGCTTCGCTCCCCATCCCAAGCAGGTCCTCCACCCCGAGAAGCGCCCCTTCTACCTGATCACGACCGAGGAGGAGAAGATCGACCTCCTGGCCGGCCTCGGGCTCGACGCCTTCATCCTGATCCCCTTCTCCCTCGAATACGCCCGGACCACGGCGGCGGAGTTCGTCCAGGGCATCCTCTGGGAGAAGCTCCGGTGCGGGCGGATCGTCATCGGCCACGACTACACCTTCGGCCGGGGCAAGGAGGGGAACGAGGCCTTCCTAACCGAAGCGGGCCGCAGGCTGGGGTTCGACGTCGAGGTGATCGAGGCCCACTGCGTGGGGGAGACCGTGATCAGCAGCACCAGGATCCGGGAGGCCCTGCTCAAAGGCGACGTCCGGTTGGCCGGGACCCTGCTCGGCCGGCCCTACAATCTCCGCGGCCCAGTGGTCTCCGGGAACCGGCGGGGGGTGAAGCTCGGCTTCCCCACGGCCAATATCGCCGCCGAGAAGGAGCTGGTTCCGGCCCGCGGCGTCTACGCCGTCAGGGTCATCCGGCGGGGGAAGCGCTACGCCGGGGTCCTCAACATCGGCGTCAACCCGACCTTTGCCGACCAGCGGCAGTCGATCGAGGTCTTCATTCTCGATTTTCAGGGGGATATCTACGGAGAATCCCTGGAGGTCCTCTTCGTCGACCGGCTCCGCGAGGAGGTGCGCTTCGGAAGCGTCGACGAGCTGATCGCGCAAATCGGCCGGGACGTCGGCCGCGCCCGGGAGATCCTCGGGGCAGCGGAAAGCGCACGGACGGGGGAGTCGGTAGCACCCTGCGCTGAATAGGGCGGAGATGGACGATGCCTCTTCATCCTTATGGCAATGATCCTGCCAAAATCGAAGGATACAAGGCCTTTTGGCAGCGTTCGGCCGTCAAGCGTCCGCTCATCGGTTTTTCGGTCAAAAGCTGGTTCCCGCTCGAAGAGTTCGGCGCGAGCCGGGCGTGGCAGTCCCACGATCTTCTGACGCCGGACATGGTGAAGCCGGATGCGTTCCTCGCGGATCAGGAGCGTCTTCTCAGGGAAGGGGAAGCCATGGATGACGACATCCTCCGGGGCGCATCGCCTTCCCAGGCCGTGTTCTGGGAATGCGGCATGCTCGGGAGCCGCATCCGTATCCTGCCCGGCAGCACCATGGCCGAGGAGCAGACCCTGCCCTGGGAAATTGTGCGGCGGCTCCATGTCGACCCTGCCAACCCATGGTTCCGGAAGTATCTGGAATTTGCCGATGCGCTCGTGACGCGGGCCCGTGGCCAGTTTCCGGTCAGCCACGGCACGCTGGTCGGCCCGACGGACCTCTTGGCCGTGTTTCGCGGCCACACCCGGAGCATCATGGATCTGATCGACGAGCCGGAGGAATCCCGAAACGCGCTCTGGCAGTTTGCCGCCATTTTCAAGGAATTGACCGAAACGATCTGGCAGCGCCTGCCGCGCTTCTGCAACGGCTATTTCGACGCCCAGTACCAGCTCTGGACCGAGGGGCCGATCATCCGGATGCAGGAAGACGCCGTGGCCGTCTATTCACCCGAGCTCTACCGGAAATTCGTTCAGCCGGTCGACCGCTACCTGGCAAAACAGTTCGCCGGGAGCTTCATCCACCTCCATTCCACCTCGATGTTCCTGCTCGACGCCTTTCTGGAGATCGAAGAGCTGCACGGCTACGAGGTCAATTACGAACCCGGCTCCGGCGGTCCACCGATCGCGGGGATGATCCCGTATTTCCGGCGGATTCAGAAGGCGGGGAAACCGCTGCTCGTGCGGGGCGCCTTTACCCCGGCGGAGCTCCGCCTGCTTCTGGACGCCCTGGAGCCGGCCGGACTGTACGTCTATCTGATGGTCGCAGATATGAAGGAAGTCGAGAGATTAAGGCCTGTCGCGGGCCTGTAGCCGGACGTCTTCCCAAGGTAGCGGGGATAGGGAAAAAAGGGACTCCCCCTCCCCGGAGGGAATGTAGGTAAACATGGGGAGGGAGAGCATGGGAGCTTATTGCTGCCGCTTCTCCCGGTAGAGCCGGTAGCGGTGCATCGCCGCCAGCGCCTCGGAAGCCATCTCGACCGTCGAATAGACGGGAATGCCCGCCTGCTCCATCCGGATCACGTCGTCCATCATGAACTCCTTGCAGGCCACGCAGGCGAGGATGGGCTTCCCCTGGTAGTCGATCTGCCGCAGGGAGTCCACGAAGGTGCCCAGGATCTCGCCCTGGATCACCACGATGAAGCCCCCCACGTCATCGCTCTCGACGCCGATTTCGATGGTCTTGCGGAGCTGGTCGGGGTCCATGCTGAAGGAGTAGTCCACGGGATTCACCGTCTTGACGTAGTCCGGCAGGATCTTGAGGAGTCGGCTCTTCAGTTCCGGTTCGAGGTCGGCCAGCCGCAGGCCGTTCAGGTAGAGGGTGTCGGTCGCCGCGACCCCGAGCGACCCGGTGTAGGTGACGACCAGCATTCCGTCCTTCGGCGGAAGCGGCTGCTTGGCAAAGGCCTTCATCAGGCCGAAGAGGTGTTCGTTGTCCCGCGCGCGGATGATGCCGCTCTGGCGGAAGGCGGCGGCGTTGATCTGGTCGTCGCCGGCAAGTGACGCCGTGTGGGAGGAGACGGCCTTCTTCCCGGCCTCGGTCCGCCCCGACTTCAGCGCCACGATCGGTTTCACGGCCGTGACCTTGCGGGCCACGTCGATGAACCTGCGGCCGCTCGTGACATCCTCCATGTACATCGCGATCACGTCGATGTTCTCGTCCTTGCCCAGGAACTCCAGGATGTCCGTCTCGCTGATGTCCATCTTGTTGCCGATCGTGGCCACGATCCCGAAATCCATCACCCGGCGGAGCCCCGTGAGGATGCCGGCCGCATAGACGCCGGCCTGGGCCACCATGCCGATGTTGCCCCGCCCGAGCTCTTCCATCAGGCCGATGGACTGGACCATCCGGTGGTGGGTGTTGATCACGCCGGAGCAGTTGGGGCCGAGGATCCGGCAGCCGTGCGCCTCGATCATCGCCTTGATCCGCGCCTGGACCTTCTTCCCCTCCGCGCCGGTTTCGGCGAAGCCCGCCGTCTCGACGACGATGAAGCGGACCCCCTTCTGGCAGCACTCCTCGATCGCGGAGGGCGCCGCCTCGGCCGGGACGATCACGATGGCGAGGTCGACCTCGCCCGGCACCTCCAGGATGCTCCGGAAGGCGGGGACCCCCTGCACCTCGGCGTTTTTGGCGTTCACGGGATAGATCTTTCCCGCATAGCGGTGGAATAAGAGGTTCCGCAGGACGTTGTAGCCGAGCTTCCCCTTCACGCCCGAGGCCCCGACCACGGCGATGCTCCGGGGGTAGAACAGATTCAGCAGGTCCGTGGCCGGCCTGGAAGAAATCTGGTCGACCGCCTCCCCGACGAACATCCGGGCGTCAACGACGCAATTGCCAGCAGAGTAGAGGAAAACCGGGTTCAGGTCGAGTTCACGGATTTCAGGGAAGGCGGCGACCAGATCGGAGATGCGCAAAAGCAGGTTCTTCAGGGCGGGGATGTCGACCGAACGGCCGCGGTAGCCCTTGAGCAGCGGATAGCCTTTGATCTCGGCGATCATCTCCTCCACGTCCTCCTCGGTGACCGGAAGGATGCGGAAGGTGACGTCCTTGAGGACCTCGACGAAGATCCCGCCCAGGCCGAACATCAGGACCGGCCCGAAGTTCGGGTCGCGGGTCACGCCGATGATCGCCTCGACGCCCGGGGCGGCCATCGCCTGGACGGAGACGCCGACGATGTGCTGATAGCGGTAGAGGCCGACGATGTCGCGGTAGGCGGCCCGAACCTCGTCGGCGTTTTTCAGGTTGAGCCGGACGCCGCCGGAATCGGACTTGTGGACCACGTCGGGGGAAACGATCTTGAGCGCCACGGGGTAGCCGACGCTGTGGGCCATTTCGGTGGCCTCGTCCTCGGAGCCGGCCACGAGATAACCGGTGGTCTTGATCCCCATCCCTTCGAGAAGCTCCTTGCACTCGTGCTCCATCAGGTAGGTCCGGTTCTCGCGGCGGGCCTGCGCCAGGATCTCGCGGAACTCCTCCCTGGGAATCGCGGTCTCCGGAGCGGGGCCGGCGTCCGCATCGGTCAGCGTCATCACCGCCGGGAACGGAATTTCCCGGAGACCTGTTTCCACCCGTGCCTCTTCGATTCTCATGGCGACATCCCCCTGTTGGTATTGCGGTCCCTTGCGGGCGGCCCGGCTGCAAGGAAAAACAGTTCTTTCAACCTGGAGGGGAGGCTATCACGGCAAAGAGGAGGATGATATCGGTAGGACCCTGATTTTCACGTCGGACGGCGGCCGCCATTCTTGACGGTGTTTGTCTGACAAAAAGGGGTTACCAGAGGGTCGTGGTCGAGTAGTCGACGAGGTGGTTCTGGATGGCGTAGAGGGTGAGCTCCGCATTCTTCTTCATGTTCATCTTTTCCATCACCCGGGCGCGGTAGGTGCTGATCGTCTTCACGCTGAGGCAGAGCTCGTCGGCGATCTCCTTCACGGACTTGCCGGAGGCGAGCATCAGCATCACCTGGTACTCCCGGTCGGAGAGGGTTTCGTGGGGGGGCTTTTTCGTATCGATGTCGAGCTCGAAGGCGAGCTTCTCCGCGAGCGAGGAGCTCACGTATTTCCGGCCGCAGGAGACCTTCCGGATCGCGCCGATGAGCTCGTCCGGGGCGCTCGCCTTGGTCACGTAGCCCGAGGCCCCGGCCCGGAGCGCGCGGACGGCGTACTGCTCCTCGGCGTGCATGCTGAGGATGAGCACGGGCAGCTTCGGCCGCTCCGCCTTGATCTCTTTCAGGACCTCCAGACCGCTCCGGCCGGGCATGGAGATGTCGAGGAGGACGACGTCGAACTCGCCGCCCCGGATCTTCGCGAGCGCCTCTGGGCCGTTTCCGGCTTCGTCCCGGACCGACATGTCGTCCACCTCGCCCAGGATCTGCTTGAGCCCCTCGCGGACGATCGCATGGTCGTCGACCACCAGGATCCGGATCATGGCCTCCTGCCTCCGTGGGTTTCTTCGCTGGCCCCCCGGACGGCCGTTTTCGCCGAGGGGAGCGGGATGGCGACCGAAACCTTCGTCCCCTCCTCGCGGCTTCCGGTGATCCTGAGCTCGCCGCCCCAGAGGTGGGCCCGCTCCCGCATCCCGATGATCCCGAAGGCGGCATCGTCTTCGCTCTGCGTCCGCGTGATGCCCCGGCCGTTGTCGGCCACGGTCAGGACGATCCGGTCGTCGATCCGCTCCAGGGTCACCTCGACGCGGGTCGCGCCGGCGTGGCGGGCGATGTTGGTCAGGGTCTCCTGGAAGATCCGGAAGAGGGCCGTGGCCAGGTCCCGGTCCAGCTCCAGGTCGTCGGCCGAAAGCGCGGCACGGCACGCGATGCCGGAGCGGCTCTGGAAATCGGCGGCCTGCCATTCGATCGCCGCGGCGAGGCCCAGGTCGTCCAGGAGCCCGGGCCGGAGCTCCGTCGAAATGCGATGGACCGTTTCGATCGTGGCGTCGGAGAGCTTCGACATCTGCTGCACCTTGGCGTGGAGGGGCTTCATCCCGGCCGGCAGGTGGTTCTTCAGCCAGGCGAGGTCCATCTTGAGGGCCGTGATCGTCTGCCCGAGCTCGTCGTGGATCTCGCGGGCAATGCGGGTCCGCTCCTCCTCGCGCACGGTCTGCTGGTGGGTGGAGAGGTTGCGCAGCTCCTGGCGGGAGTGCTCCAGTTCCTTCTCGGCCTGTATCCGCTCGGTGATGTCCTCGTAGGTGACCACGATCCGCCGCTCGCGCAGGGTCTCGCCGATCCGCGAGGCGCGCACCATGCAGATGATGTCCACGCCGTCCTTGCGGCGGCAGGGGAACTCGGTGTGGAAGGTCCGCTGGGTTTCGAGCGCGGTGTAGAAGCGGCGGGCGATCTCCTCGTACTCCGCGTCGTTCCGGTAGAGGATCCGGACGTTCTTGCCGATCAGCTCCTCGGGCCGCCAGCCGAAGACCGCCTTCACGGCGTTGTTGGCGAAGATGAAGATCCGGTTGTGCAGGCCGATCACGGCGTGGGGAATGGCGTCGAGGATCGACGACTCCAGGGCCTCGAGCTCTTCGAGGCGGTTCCTGGCCTCCTTCTGCTCGGTGATGTTCATGGAGTTGCCGAGCACCGCGGGCCTGCCGCCGTAGTGGATCGAGGTCACCGACTCCAGGATCCACTTGGTCCGGCCGTCGCTCGTGATAATGCGGAATTCGTAGGGGGAGAAGCGCTGCCCTTTCAGCATCCGGATGGCGTTCTTGCGCGCCGGCATCCGGTCCACGGGATGGATGAGGCTCAGCGAGTCCATCCCGAGCATCTCCTCCTCGGTATAGCCGGCGTACTCCTGGATGTGGGGGTTGGCGAACTGGAATTTCCCGTCCTGGAGAATGTAGACCCCCGCCTGGGAGCTGTTTGCCAGGGTGCGGTAGAGGTCTTCGTCAAACGGACGCGGCTTGATCATCGACAGGATGCCTCCACGGAAAGGGGTCGTGGATCGATCGTAGAGGTCCGTATAGCCCTTTTGCAAAAAAAAAGAAACCCCTTTCCCGGCGTCAAGTATCCCTTGCCGTGATGTCGAGTGGTTTATCGTATGGCCGGGAAGGGCAGGGAGGCGGTCATGTTCCGGACGGCATTCCGGCTGAAAAAGACGTCGCCGATGAAGCCCTCCGCTTCGCTCTTGGTGTACTGGGAGTTGATGTGGAACTGGATGCCGTAGGTCACCGTATCCACCCCCTTGAGATCCCGAAAGAGCTTCCGGAAATCGTCGTAGAGGTTCCGGCTTTCGTTGTACCACTCCCCGACGAGGTCACCCTTGTTGCGGACCACGACGTACCGCATCTTTCCGCCGCCGATCTGGTTGCTTCTCCCCATCCATCCCCGGGGGGCTTCGTTGTCCCAAACGTAACCGATGATCGGGGTGTTGAGCACTGCCGGAAAGCCCGTGGCGGGAAAGGCCACGTAGAGCTGGAGTGCCTGGTCGTCGGTCGAGGACTTCCGGACATCGCCGCCCTGCGGCAGGCGCACGGCCTTCCACCGCCAGTTCAGGTATGGGTACTCTTTCAGATCGACATGGAATTCGCGTTTGATCCCATAGGAGGAGTTTCGGTCGCTCATCAGGTGGACGACGAGATTCTCCCCGGCTTTTTCTAGGCGGAGGTTGGTCGTCCCCGCCTTCTTGTCGAGGGCCCAGCCCGGTGGGATCCCCCGGACGAGCTCCGGCGAGGCGAAATAGGATGCCCGGAGCGTCTCGTTTTCCGCAGCCCACGCCCCCGGCAGGAGGATCAGGATCGTTAGGACAAAAAAGAGCAGGGACGCCGCGATCGGGCGTCCCCGCAGGGTTGGTCTAGCCATCGTCTCCTATTCTTTGACCGTCTTGAGGTCCCCGATCTTTTCGCCCCGGTAGCGGCTCATGATCTCGGTCCGGGTCAGAACGGCATCCACCCGTGGGACCAGGGCTGCGATGTTCTGCCGGCCGTTCTCCTCCTCGCGGTCGATCAGGGCGATCACCCGGTCGATGACCAGCCCCGCCCCGTTGGCCCGGTTGATCGCGGCGATCGTGGAGCCGCCGGTGGTGATCACGTCGTCGAGGATCACGACCCGGTCTCCCGGCTTCACGCTTCCCTCGATCCCCGCCATCGTGCCGTGGTCCTTGACATCCTTCCGGACGATGAAAGAGCGGATCGGCTTTCCCCTCTGGAAGGAGATGACCGAGAGCGCGTTCGCGATCGGGTCCGCCCCCAGGGTAAGCCCGCCGGCTGCCGTCACGTCCGCGTCGGCCAGCATCGAGAAGACGATCTCCCCGATCAGGTTCATCCCCTCGGGGTCGAGCGTCGTGGGTTTGCAGTTGAAATAGTAGTTGCTCTTCCGCCCCGAGACGAGGGTGAACGGGGGGTTGTCGCTGTATTTGAACGTTTTCTCCAGGACGATCTCGATGAGCCTCTCCTTCGCTTTGATGATATCCATCTCTCCCCCTGATTTCCGTAAGTGCGGCGTCCCTATCATATTTGCCGAACCCCTGCCAGCCTGAAATACACCATCTTCATTCAAGCCATCGTCACCCCGGCGAACTCCGGACGCCATGCCGAATGCGGGGCAGGCGCCGGGCTCCGGCGTCATCCGAGACCGTCACCCCGGCGGAAGCCGGGTCCAGTGCATGACTGGCTCGCGGCTCCTGCCGGCATCGTGCCCGTGACGGTATCAGCCCGCGCGCAGACCGTCGCCAGCGGCCTTGATCTGCATCAGTTCCGCAGCGGCCGGGTCGGCCACCACGATGGTGAGCCCCGCGGCGTGGGCGGCGGCCAGCAGATAGGCCTGAATCCGCTGCTCTCCCGGAAACCCCTTCCCCAGGCCGGTGAGGTCCAGGAGCGTC
>JAJFTY010000188.1 GCA_021372695.1 Deltaproteobacteria bacterium | reverse complement strand
TTGAATCCAGTATATCTTCCGGCATTGACAGCAATCCGGGACCTGGGAAATAGGCACGATGTCCGATATTGTTTTGCGCACCATCGATCTGACCAAGCGCTTCAAGCACAGGGTGGCCGTGGACCATCTGAACCTCGAGGTGCGGCAGGGCGACATCTTCGGATTTCTCGGCCCCAACGGCGCGGGGAAAAGCACGACGATCCGGATGATCCTGCACCTGGTCTTTCCCACGGAGGGGGACGTGGAGATCTTCGGGACCTCGCTCGCCAGGGCAAGGCATCGGGCCCTGGCGGAGGTGGGGGCCGTCGTGGAGCGGCCGGCTTTTTACGGCCATCTCTCCGCGGCCCGCAACCTGGAGATCCTGGGAGGGCTTCAGAAGCGCGTCACCCGCCGCCGGATCATGGAGAATCTGGAGCGGGTCGCGCTTGCCGACCGGGCGGACGACCCCGTGAAGAGCTACTCCCACGGGATGAACCAGCGCCTGGGACTGGCCCTGATCCTGCTCACCGAGCCGAAGCTGGTGGTCCTCGACGAGCCGACGACCGGTCTCGACCCCCAGGGGATGAAGGAGGTCAGGGAACTGATCGGAGAACTCGCCCGCGAGCGGGGGGTGACGGTATTTCTCTCGTCCCACCTGCTCCACGAGATGGAGCTGACCGCGACCCGGATGGCGATCATCCACCAGGGGCGGCTCCGCGTGGAGGGAAGCGTCCAGGATCTCCTCAAAAAGGGGCCCTCTTCGGTCCTCGTGCAGACGAATCGCCCGGAGGAGGCCCTGAACTTTCTCAAGGCAAGAGAGGCCTACCGCTCCGCCGCGGCCGAGAGCGACGGCATTCTGATCGAGCTTGACCTGGAGAAGGTACCGGAGCTCAACCGGCTGTTGGTGGGCGCCGGTTTCGACGTCACCGCCCTGGTGCCGAGGCGGACGCTCGAGACCTATTTCCTGAACCTGATCGAGGGGCGGGAAGCTTGAAAAACGGGGAACGACGTCTGGATGCCGGCTTCCGCCGGCATGACACGAGCGGCTGACCTTCGTCTTTTTGCGAGAGCGTCGAAGAAGGGAAGGAACGGAAACGACATGCTTCATCTGATCCGGTTCGAACTGATCAAGACCTTCACCCGCTGGCGAACCTACATCGGATTCATCGCCTTCGGCCTCATCGTCCCGTTGATCGTGGCGGGACTGAAGATGGGCGGTCAACTCTCCTTTGAAAAGCATCTCCTTTCGCTACTACAGAAGGACTTCATCATCGGCGGGAATGTCCTGAACGGCTGGTTTTTCGGCTTCTTCTTCATGAGCGCCCTCTGGGTCCACATCCCGATCGTGCTCACGATCGTGGCGGGAGACCAGATCGCGGGCGAAGGCAACGCCGGCACCTTCCGCTTCCTGCTGACCCACGCCGTCTCCCGGACCCGGATCATCACGGCCAAGTTCATCGTCACCCTGATCTACACGGCGGTCATGGTCCTCTTCATCTGCGGGCTCACGCTCGGCCTGTCGCTCGCCGCCTTCGGCAGCGGCGATCTGCTCATCATCCGCCGGGGGATTCTCGTCCTTCCGGAGGCGCAGCTCCCCTATCACTTCCTGATGGCCTACGGCCTGGCGACGCTGGCGATGTTCGTGGTCTCCGCCCTCTGCTTCTTCTTTTCGGCGTTGACCGACAACTCCATCGGCCCGATCATCGCCACGATGGCGGTGATCATCGTCAGCATCCTCATCATCACCCTGCCCTTCGAGATGTTCCAGGCGATCCGCCCCTACCTCTTCGTCAACTATTTCGACGCCTGGCAGAAGGTGTTCGACGATCCGATCCCCTGGGCAACGATCCGGTCGCACGTCCTGATCCTCACCGGCTTCATGGCCGCCTTTTTCCTCGCCACCGTGGGCTATTTCGCCAGAAAGGACATCCTGTCGTAACATGAGTAACGTCTGGACCCGCAGAGCGTTCCCCGTCATCCTGGCGCTGCTTCTCTGGGCGCCGGCGGCGGCGTTTGCGCAGGAGAAATCCGCCGCAACCCCCCGGCCCGATCCCGCGAAAGTCTTCGCCGAGCTTATCAAGCCCTATAGGAATCTCCAGGACTACACCGTAACCATCCGCGCCAAGATCTCCATGCCGACGGTCCGGATACCCGGCTTCACCGCCACCCTCTACTTCAAGCAGCCCGACCGTTTCCACGTCGAGACCAAGAGCTTCGCGCCGATTCCCCGCAACAGTGGCCTCTTCAACCCGTGGCAATTCGATCCGGAAAAGAACCGGATTTCCCATGAGAAAAGCGGGAGCCTGGATCAGACGCCGGCGGATCTCTACCGAGTGGAGCCCTCCGACGCCAAGAGCCCGGTCCGGTACTACCTCGTGTGGGTGGGAGGGACACCCGGCCGGATCCTCCAGGTCGAGTACCTCACCTTCCACGGGACCAAGGGGGTCGTGAAGATCTCGCACAAGAAGGTGTCGAAGGGCACCGAGAGTTGGCTCCTGCCGGAAAATACCCGGATCCACCTCACCTTCCCCGAGGGGGCCGCGCCACCCGGCGGATCCGCTTTCGACACGAGGGACAACCCGATTTCCCAGGGGATGCGCGGCATGGACGAGATGAGCGGGGAAGGAGACGTCGACATCACTTACAGCGACTGGCGGATCAACACCGGCCTCGGCGACAGCCTCTTCAAGAATGATGCGGAGAAGGGTTCATCCTGAATCCGGACAGGTCTCTCGCCGGGCTCTTTCCGCACCGGCCGGCGCAGGGCGAGGCTCAGGCTCGACCCGCCAATGACCAGCAAGCCGATAGCCGTCAGTGGATCCGCCAGTTGGCCAAAGACGAGCCAGCCGAGCACCGGGGCCCAGACCAGCTGGGCGTAAAGCAGCGGCGACAGCGTGGAGGCCATGGTCACGCGGAAGGCGCGGATGAGCAGGAAGTGGCCGACGCCTCCCAGGAGCCTCATCGACATGATGATCGCGGCCTGCTTCGGCGTGGGTCTTTCCCGGTCCAGTACGCGGGAATGGCGTACGAAGATGACGCCATGGAGTTTATGCTGCAGACTATCCCGATGGATGTGGAGCCCCGCCCTCAGGGCGGGGCTCCACGGCAAGGGATCTGTGAGACCGGGCCTCGCAGGCACCCGCGATATCGGCTCCTAAAGTCTATTTCTTCAGCAGATCGGCCAGGTCCGCACCGGGAACGTATCTCCGGTATATCTTCTCGAAGGTCCCGTCGGCCTTCAGGCCTGCCAGCGCTGACTGCCACTGCTTGACCACTTCGGCAGGCGTCCCCCGCGAAACCGCGATGTAAAAATAGGTATTGCTCACCGTAAAGACAGGCTCCAGATCGTCCATGCGGTATCCGGCGCTCTTCACGATCTCGGGAATCGTGATATCGGTGAAGACCGCCACCTTCACCTCTCCGTTCATGAGCTGCCTGATGGCGGTCACGGGAAGAGGAGAGCTGACCAGATTCGTGAAACCTTTCTCCTTCAGGTATTGTTCGGTGAACCAGTTGGTCGTCGTGGCGATCGCTGAAATCTTCTTTGCCTCATCGAGGCTGCCGATCCGGATCCCGGAGCCCTTCTTCGCGTAGAAAATGGCGCTGTTCTTGCCGACCGGCCCCACCCACTGGAAGAGATTTTCCCGTTTTTCGGTCCTCTCGGCGCTGAAAAGCACCACATTCGGTTTGTTCAATGCCAGATTGTAGGCCTCATCCCAAGAAGTCAACCGGATGCGGTCGGGAATGCCCTGGCGGGCGACGATCTCCCGCACGATCTCCGTCACGAAACCCGTCACCTTGCCCTCTTTGATGAAGGTGACCGGCGGGTACTCCTCGGTGAGCATCTGAAGCTCAGAAGTGCCCTTGAGGTTTTTCTGAGCGGCGCATGTACACCCGGCAAGGACGAACAAACCCAATATCAAACATAACCAACCGATTCTTCTCATGAACATATCCTTTCTGTGGCGTGGTATTCAAATTTCCGCTGACCATATCACACTGAGGGAATAAGTCCATCGCTGATCATCGATTTCAGTCCTGATGAGGTCTCGAACCGTATTCGGTTCATGGGCTTGTTCAGGGAACTGAAACCGATGAGACGCCGCTGTTTTTCGTCCCACGGGTTCAGATGAAACGAATTGAGGCTTCTGCGGAGGGTCGGGGTGTGACGTCCCGATCGTCCCGGCGGTCTGCCCGCAGAGTGTTCAATGGTTCGCGGCGTTTACTCTGACCTCGACCGAGTGTTCCCGGCGGTCATCCACGAGGGGAATCGACTTGTCGGTCCGCTCGATGCCATCGACCGTCAACCCTCCCTGGCCGTCACCGGCCGGCATGCGCAGAACGGCGATGTGGTAGACCGTTTCCCGATACCGGTAGTGCACGTTGAAGCTTTTCCAATCCGCCGGGAGACGCGGAGAGAGGCGCAGTCTGTCCTCCTCCAGCCTCACCCCCAGGAGTGACTCCACAATCAGCCGGTACAGCCATCCGGCGGAACCCGTGTACCATGTCCATCCGCCACGGCCGGTGTGCGGGGAGAGTGCGTAGACGTCCGCCGCGACGACGTAAGGCTCCACCTTGTAGGCCGCAATAGCCTCGGGAGAGCCTGCGTGTCTCACCGGGTTGATCATCGCCAGCAGTTCCCACGCGCGCTTCGCGTCACCCAGGGAGGCAAAGGCCATCGCTGCCCAGATCGCCCCATGCGTGTACTGTCCGCCGTTTTCTCTGACGCCCGGCACATACCCTTTGATGTAGCCGGGATTCAGCGTTGACTTGTCGAATGGCGGGTCCAGGAGTTGGATCAGGCCGCGGTCCCGGCGTACGAGGCGCCGATCCACCGCTTCCATGGCCATGCGGGCGCGTTCGGGATCCCCTGCCCCGGACAGAACCGACCAGCTCTGGGCAACGGAGTCGATCTGGCATTCGGCATTCTCCATCGACCCCAGCGGCGTGCCGTCGTCAAAGTATGCCCGGCGGTACCACAGGCCATCCCAGCCATGGAGCTCGATATTCCGGCGGACCTGCGCCGCTTCGAGTTCACAGCGGTCGGAGAAGGCGATGTCGCCGTGGGCACGGGCCAGCCCGGCAAACCGCATGAGGACATCATAGAGGAAAAACCCCAACCAGACGCTTTCACCCTTTCCTGCCGCACCCACCAGGTTCATGCCGTCGTTCCAGTCTCCGGAGCCGATGAGCGGCAATCCGTGTCCGCCGAACCGGAGCCCCCGGAGAATCGCCCGCACACAGTGTTCATAGAGGCTGACGGTTTCCGGAGACGGGGAGGGCAGATCGTAATACGAGTCTTCCTCCGTCTTGACCGGGCGTCCCTGAATGAAGGGGACGGGTTCGTCCAGTACGCCGGTGTCCCCTGTGGCCAGAACATAGCGGCACGCCGTAAGCGGCAGCCAGAGGTAATCGTCCGAGCAGTGGGTCCGCACACCCCGGCCCGCGGGGGGGTGCCACCAGTGCTGGACGTCCCCCTCGGGATACTGGCGGGCCGCGCTCACCAGCAGGTGCTCGCGTACCAGGCGGGGTTCCGTGTGGATGAGGGCCATCACGTCCTGCAACTGGTCACGGAAACCGAAGGCGCCGCCGGACTGGTAGTATCCGCTGCGCGCCCAGAGGCGGCACGCCAGGGTCTGATACAGAAGCCAGCCGTTGGCCAGCACGTTGAGGGAGGCATCGGGCGTCTCCACCTGGACGGCGCCGAGCGTGTGTTTCCAGTACTGCCACACCGCCTCCAGCGCGCCCCGTGCCGCCGCCGATCCGCGGAAAAGGTGCACCAGGCGGCGGGCCGTGGCGGCATCCTGCGCCGCGCCCAGCATGAAGACGATCTCCCGCTCCTGCCCGTCGGCCAGTTCGAAGGAGGCCTGGATTGCCGCGCAGGGGTCCAGGGCGGCGCCGACCCTGCCGGAGAGCCGCGAGCGGCCCATCGCCGCGGGGCTGGTGAGCGTGCCGTTGCGACCCAGAAACTCGGTCCGGTCGCCGCTGAACGTCCGCGGCGCGCCGTCGGCGTCGAAAAAGGCGATCCGGTCGGGAAACTCCGTATTGTAAGGGTTCCGCGCGAAGAGCGCCCCGCTTGCGGGGTCTGCCTCGGTCACCACGTGCATGGCGGTTTTCGACCGAAGATCTCCCAGGACCCATTCCGCGTAACCCGTGACGGACAGGCGGCGGGCGCGTCCGGACTCGTTTTTGATCTTGAGCACCGTGAATTTGACGGGCGCATCGGTCGCCACGTATACCCATGCCTCGGAGCGGATGCCCCGCTCCGCGTGTTCGAAGACGCTGTAGCCGAATCCGTGCCGGGTGACGTAAGGCGTCATTCCGCGGCTGGGCAGCGGCATGGGTGACCAGAAGTGGCCGCGCTCGTCATCGCGGATGTAAAACGCCTCCCCGCTCGGATCGCTCACCGGGTCGTCATGCCACGGGGTCAGGCGGAACTCGTGGGCATTCTCCGCCCAGGTGTAGGCGGAACCGCTCTCGGAGACGACCGTTCCGAACTGCGGGTTCGCCAGGACATTGACCCAGGGCGCCGGGGTCACCTGCAAGGGCGCGGTGGTCACGATGTACTCGCGCCCGTCGGGAGTGAACCCGCCCAGCCCGTTGAAAAACATCAGATCCGGGCGGGGCAGCGCGGTCACCGCCGGGAGGGCGGCGCGGTACGCCCGGGATGCCGTCAGAGGCGGCACGGCCATATCCATGGAATTCTGACGGTCGAGCTGGTCGGCCAGCGATCCCCGGGAGTCGGCGATGATGACGCGGGCAACCGTCTGGATCAGGATGCGGTCCTCTTCCGATATCTGATCCGCAGGCCTTACAAAAATGGCGCCGCGGTTATCGGTCACGTTGGCCTCGATGCCGGCCGCAATCAGCCCCATGATCTGGTCGTGGAGCAGTTGCCGGTACCCGGCGTGGTCCTCGTTCCAGATGACCAGGTCCACCGCCAGCCCCTTCAGGCACCAGTAGGCGTGGGCCTGCACGAGCTGGCGGACCAGTTCGATGTTGGCCGGATCTTCGATCGAAAGCAGCACGATCGGTAAATCGCCCGAGATGGCGTATCCCCACAGACCCGATTGGCCGCGGCGATTGCTCAGGAGAATCCCCGTGTCCGCCCGCAGCGAGGCATTGGCATGGATCACCGATCCGGCCAGGCGTCCGTAAAGCTGCGCGTCGGCCTCGGTGGCGTTGATCTGCCGCAGGAGCACCTGGCTGTGGGTCCACGCCAGATCGAAGACCCGGTCCGCCAGGCGCCGGTCCTGGTATTTTTCCACCAGGCCCAGGGCGGCCTCGCGCGTCTCCCCCACACCGGTGACGATGCTCACCGTGGCTTTTTCTTCCGGGTCCAGCGTGAGGCGATGACGGATCGCGACGATCGGATCCAGCACGGAGCCCTCGCCGCCCGAGAGGTCCGACAGATGGGCCATCGCCTGGGGGTTGGCGACGGTATTGCCGCGGCCGATGAACTGCATGCGATCGGTCTCATAGGATATCTCTCCGATGTCCGCACCCTGGATGGCCATCAGATGAAACAGACAGGGCGACGCCTCGCCCTGAGAACGCGGCCGGCGGGTGCAGAAGATGGCCCGTTCCCGGCGGAGAATCTCGGTTTGCACAAAGAGGTTGCTGAAGGCCGGATGCAGGGCATCGGCGGCCGGCGGGGCGAGAACGACCTCCGCGTAGCTCGTGACATCGATGGTCCTTCGCCTTCCGGAGTTGTTGGTGATCGTGACGCGGCGTAGCTCGATATCGTCCTCCGGTGAAACGGCGATCTCCGTATGGGTGTCGAAGCCGTGGTCGCGGCGGCGGAACTCCGCCCGTCCTTCGGAAAAAATCGCCTCGTAGCGGTCCGTCAGATCGGGTATCGGCTGGCAGGCGGTCGACCAGAACTCCCCGCTCTCCGCATCGCGGAGGTAACAGAAGGTTCCCCAGGGGTCGCAGGTGCTGTCTTCCCGCCAGCGCGTGACGGCGAGTTCCTTCCAGCGGCTGTAGCCGCCCCCGGCACTGGTCACCATCACGTGGTATCTCCCGTTCGACAGCAGCTGAACTTCCGGCACCGGCGTGTTCGGGCTGGCAAAGACACGAATCGACGTGTCCGGAGCTCCGGCATCCGGACGGATATTCGGGAGTTCGGCGGTGTGCGCATAAAATGCCGTCGCCTTGGGAATTCGTTCCTGGAGCAGCAGCAGGGTTGCCTGAAACTGGGGTTCCGACTCGAACCGCCTCTGCATCGGGCGGTCCAGGAGAAGAGAGGCGAGCGCCAGGAGGCTCATGCCCTGGTGATGGGACATGAAGGAGCGGACCACAGCGCCGGTTTGCCCCCGCGGCAGGCGCGAAGGCGTATAGTCGATCGCCTCGTACAGGCCGTACCTCCCGGCAAGCCCCTCCGCCGCGAGCCGTTCGAGATTCCGGCACGCCTCTTCCGGCGCCACCATCAACGCCATCGCCGAGGCATACGGCGCAATGACCAGATCCTCGGCGAGCCCGCGCTTGAGGCCGAGCCCAGGCACGCCAAAGGCCCGGTACTGGTAGTTCTGGTGCACATCGATCGCATTGTAGCCCGATTCGGAACTGCCCCAGGGCACGCCGCGCTGATGCCCGTACTCGATCTGCCTGGCCACCGCCGCCTTCATGGTCTGGTCGAGCAGGGTGTGTTCGTACGTCGGCATGACCAGAAGCGGCATGAGGTATTCGAACATCGAACCGCTCCACGAAAGGAGTATCGGCTCTCCGCCGGCCGTGGTGAGCAGCCGCCCCAGGGCAAACCAGCTCTCCTGGGGCAGCTTCCCCTGGGCGATCGCCACGAAACTGCTCAACCGCGCTTCCGAAGCGAGGAGATCATAGAAACTCGGGTCCTGACGGCGTTCGGCGACATTGTATCCGATGGCCAGCAGATGGCGCGCCTTGTCGAACAAAAACCCGTATTCGATTTGGGCGAGTTTGCCGCATTGCCGCGCCAGCCTTTCGATGGCCGCCATCCGCTCTCCGGCCTGCCGGCCGGCCTCCGTCCCTTTGCCGGACCGGGCCAGCTGGCGGAGCGTCGGGATCCCGTCCTTCTCCCCGGGATCATCCGGCCGCGGCGGCCCGTCGGTTCCGGGATGGAAGAAAGCGAGTTCATCGAGCGCCGCCCGGCATTGGCCGTTGAGAGCGCGCGTCCATTCCTGCAGGGGATTCCCGGGGTCGGCAAATGCAGCGGCCGCTTCGGCCGCGGATGCGGCAAGCTGATCGAAGCAGCGGCCGGCCGCCGCGAGGCTTACGGGCGGGGAATCGATTGTCGCATGGAGAAGCTCTTCGAACTTCCCGAGCGGCAGAGGGATCGTCATTCCCGGGGTGGCAGCCGCGATGTCCGAAAGCACCTTCAGGGTGTCGCCGAGCCCCGTAAAGAACCGCGGCCCCAGGATCTTCTGATCGGGAATGGCCAGGAGCCCAGGCCGCAGCGTCAGCAGATGCCCCGCCAGGTTTCCGCTGTCCACGGAGGAGACGTAGAGGGGCGGCAGCGGCTTGAGCGATCGGGTGTCGTACCAGTTGTAGAAGTGGCCCTGATAGCGGTCCAGGGCCTCCATCGTATGAAAGGCATTCCCGGTACGCTCGATGAGCTGTCCCGCCGAGAGGTAACCGAAGTCATACGCCGCCAGATTGGCCAGGAGTGAAAGCCCCATGTTGGTCGGCGAGGTGCGGTGCGCGACCGCGGGGGAAGGATGCTCCTGAAAGTTGTCCGGCGGCAGCCAATGATCTTCCTGGCCGACGAAGGTCTCGAAGAATGCCCAGGTTTTCCGCGACAGCGCCCGGAGAAAGAGGGTCTGATCCGCTGTCAGCTTTGCTTCGTTCCGTTCCAGCGGCCGGCTGATCCACCAGGAGACTGCGGGGGATGATAACCAGAGGAGCAGGATCGGCACGGCCGCAGGAAGGGCGTCCGGGCGGGCTGCTGAGAGGGCAATGGCAGTGGCGGCGGCAAGGGCCGGGCCGAACCACAGGGTCCGAAAGGCCTCCGGCAAGTCGCCGCGGTTGCGCTCCGGGTCGCCCGAAGGATTCCATTCCAGAAGCCGCCGGTGGGAGACGAGCAGTCGCCAGACCGTACGCAGGATGGCGTCCAGGCTGAAAAACGCCTCGTAGGGCAGGCATACGAGCGTAAAGAGGGCCTGGGCGAAGCGCCTGCCCGCAGAACCGAGGATGATGGCCAGATGCTGCCTGAACAGGATATCCGCCGGCTTCCGCAACCCATCCAGGACGGAAGTCATCACCGACGGAATCAGGATGATCCCGAGCACCGCAGCTGTCCAGAACCCGGCCGACGGCAGGAGAGTCCAGCCCAGCAGCAGCAAAACCGTCAGTGCCGCGGGGACGAGAGAACGCCGCAGGTTGTCGAGGAGCTTCCACCGGGAAAGCGGGGAGAGCGGATTTTTCTGTCGACGCCCGGCGGGTCCCGGAACGCCGGGCAGCAGCCAACGGAAGAGCTGCCAATCCCCGCGGATCCAGCGGTGGCGCCGGCTCACGTCCGCACTGTAGCGGGCCGGATGCTCCTCGTACAGTTGCACATCGCTCAACAGCCCTGCCCGGGCGTAGCACCCTTCCAGAAGATCATGGCTGAGGATCCGGTTCTCGGGCAAACGTCCCTTGAGCGCCAGATCGAAGGCATCCACATCGTAGATGCCCTTGCCGATGAACGACCCCTCGCCGAACAGGTCCTGGTAGACGTCGGACACGGCCCTTGTGTAGGGATCGATCCCCGAATCGCTCCCGCTCATGGCCGCATAGCGCGACCGGTTCATGCCGGGCAGGCTCACGGCCACCCGCGGCTGCAGGATCCCGTATCCCTCGCAGACGCGCCCACGGTCCCGGTCGTACCGGGCGCGGTTGAGCGGGTGCGCCATGGTCCCCACAAACTCAGATGCGGCATCGCGCGGCAACTGCGTATCGGTGTCCAGGGTGATCACGTATTTCACGTTCGATAGAACGGCCGTGTCCCCGGCGACGCGGGTAAAGCGGGCCCCGGAGTCGCCTTCTGGCTCGCCGCGCAGCAGGGCATTCAGATCCGCAAGCTTCCCCCGCTTGCGCTCATAACCCATCCAGATCCGGTCCCGGGGATTCCAGCGGCGCGGGCGGTGGAAGAGGAAGAAGCGGTCGCCTTTGGGGCTGTCATACTTCGCGTTCAGGCCTTCGATTCCCCGTTGGGCCAGCCGCAGCAGGGCTTCGTCCTCCGGCATCGATTCGGCGGGGGCGTCGCGAAAATCGGTCAGCAGCGCGAAATGCAGTTGATCGTCCCGATTGGCGAGGAACCGGACCTCCAGCGCCTCGATCAGCGCCGCGATGTTCCCGGCACCGGTCAGCATGGTCGGGACCACGACCAGGGTGCGGAAGCGCGTCGGGATGCCTTGGGAAAAGTCCAGGCGCGGCAACGGATGCGGCATGACCAGAAGCGTCGAGAGCCAGTTCACCAAGGCGATGGCCAGTTGGCTGGTTCCCAAAAGAAGGAGCAGCGCGATCAGCGCCAGCGTCCCGTCCCGCAATCCGCCGGCATGTGCCTTCACCGTCAGAATCCCGGTGAGGAACAGGGTCAGCAGGCAGATCGAGCCGCCGTAGAGCGGCAGAGGAAACCGCCGGCCCCATTTCCGGATGGCTTCGGAAGGCGGCCATCGCACCTGGGCCAATCGATTCAACTCCGACGATCCCCGATCGATCAGGTAGAAACCGACATGAGCGGTGCGGTCCGCGCCGTCCTTTTCCGCCGCCCCTTTGAGGGCAAGCCCGATCGCCAGGCGCGCCACCTCACCCTCGGAGAGCGGGCTGAACTTCGCGATCTTCTCCACCACGTGGCGATAGCGGTCCCGGGTGGAAAAATCCATCCTGCCGTACACGTCGGCGGGGTCCTCGAGCAGGATCTTTTCGACCGCGCTCATCGTCTCGACGAACTCCCGCCAGTCCATCGCCCCGAGGAAACGGAGGCTGCCGATGCTGTTACTCATGGAGACCTGGTCGGCGGCCTGCTGCTGGTTCTCCGAATCCACGAGTTGCTTGATGGTCTGGTTGTACTCGGAGAGCCGCTGCTCGATCCATGTCAGCGGCAATGCCAGGGCGGGGCCTTGTCCCTGCAAGCGGCGCGTCAGCTCCGCGACAAACGCGCTGACCAGCGGCGGATTCGACCTGGCCATGTCCGCAATCACCAGGATCAGGTTTTTCGGGTCCTTTGCCGCGCTCTCCGTCATCCGGTCCGCCCAATGATCGGCGAGGTTGCGATCGATTCTGTCCGTCGCGATTCTGGCGGCAATGCGGCGGAGATTCTCGATCAACGCCAGGCGCAGCATGATGGGGATGGCCCACAATTCCCCCAGCTTCAGGGCGATGACCGTCTGGTAGGCGGCGACAAACCGGCTGAGGCTTTCGGGGTCCGCTCGCCCGTCGCCGTGGGAGATCGTTTCCAGCGCAATGTCATACACGCGCGGAAGGCCGGCCGACGGACCGTTCTGCAAACGGGGCAGCTCCCGGCTGTAACCCTTCGGCAGATGCCGCCGGGCGGTGCGGATCTGCTCTTCGATCAGGTAGAAGTTGTCGAGCAGCCATTCCCCGGCCGGCGTAATCCGGCGGTTTGCCTGAGTTGCCTCAGTCAGCAGGCTCCGGACGCCGAGCAGGAGCTCTTCATTCTCGGCCAGCCGCGCCAGCAATAGATCCGGAGCGCGCCCCGGGCTCAATTGGTGCGAAACCGCCAGGTTCTTGCCGTGCTGCTCCATCTGATCGGCGCTGAACAACTCCGCCCGCAGCGGCGGCTCGTCACAGGCATGGTTCCGCGGCAGGCCCCTTCCCGGAAGGCACGACTTCAGGCGGAGCAACGGATCGCGTATCGTATGGCTGCTCAAGTTCACCGTATCAGGACTCCTGAACCAACGCCCCGTTTCTGCGGAGACGGGAAACCGGGTCCCAACGACATCCGCCCAATTTCCCATATGCGTCAGGGGATTAAATGAAATGGTTATACGTAATGTGGACGTTGGCGTTCATGGTTATGATTGTCACATAGTTTTCGGTAGATCACACCCTTTATATTTCTTGCCCGGGTATCGCAGGACCGTCAGCGCTCGCGGGGGAGACCCCCATCGGTGAAAACGGTCCTCAGGCGAATCCGGATGGTTCCTCATTATTCCGGATCGTAATGGGGCATGACGGAAAAACATTGGTCATCAAAATATTCAGGAGGAGGCAAAGGATCAGGTGTTTCCGGTCTGCCGGGACTCCACAACCGGCCGGAGCAACTGGGCAAGAGGGAGAGTGACGAGGACGACTGCGGCCAGAAGCGCCAGAGTCCAAGACACGCCGGCCGCGTCCGAGAGAAGGCCGAACAGGGGCGGCGCGAGTGCTCCCGAACCGATTCCGACCGTGTAGAACAGGCCATAGACGCGCGCCTGCCGCTCCGGCGCCACCAGTTCCGCCACGGTGCCGTACAGGACCGACGAGGTGCCGTTCAGCGCGATCCCCAGAATCGGGAGGAGGACCAGCGACGGGATTACGGGAAGCGCAAGCAGCAGAAGCATGCCGAGTCCCGTCGCGGCTTCGGTGACGAGGACCGTCCGGATGATGCCCAGACGCTCGGCCAGGATTCCGCAGACGAATTTCCCCGCGGCTCCCCCCGCAAACGTCAGGCCCAGGGAAAGCCCGACCAGTCCCACCCCTGCGCCTTTGCCGAGCAGGAGGAACGGCAGGTAGGTGAGGAAGACGGTCCGCGACCCGTTGTCGATCCCGTGAATCATGGAGAGCAGCGTGAAACCCCGCGTATTCCGGATTCCCCACCCCTCAGCCTTGCGCCCGGCCGCGCGGCGCGCCCGGACCTCTCCGCGGTGTGGCGCCAGCCGTGCGAGGACGAAGAAGATGGCGACCGCGGTGGCGAAAACGACCACTCCCATGCCCTGTGTGGCGAAGCGCCACCCGACCCAGGCCGTGACGAAAGCCACGCAGGCCGGCCACGTCACCTTGCCCAGATCGCCGGAAAAATTATAGATGCCCAGGGCCGCCCGTCGCGGGCCCTCCTCGTAAGCCCGGGAGACCAGCGCAGAGGACAGCGGATGCTGAGTGCCCGATCCGAGGCCGGCGATCACCAGGAAAACGAGGAGTGAGGCGAAACTTCCCGCCGTGCCGAGGCAGAGGAAACCGGCCGCCGTGAGCAGTGTCCCGGCCGCCAGAACGCGCGGTTCCCCGAAGCGTTCGGCCAGGAATCCCGCCGGAATCTGAAACAGGGACATGGCGCCGGAATAGGCGGTCCGCAGGAGACCGACCTGGGCGAACGAGAGGGAGAAGTCGCGCGCCCAGACCGGAAAGAGCAGATACAGGAGATCGGAGCAGCCGTCGTGCAGGAAGTGGGCGAAGCAGCTTGCGGCGAGCGTCGCGCGAGGCCGGCGTTGGTTCATGGGTTTGGTTCTCCGTGATGAGGCATGGTTTTGGTCATCTTCTGCCCAGGACCTCCTCCGGATATTTCAGGATCAAACAGAGGATCAGGCCGATCAGGGGCAGGATGGCGATCGATTTCAAGGCGAAAGGAACGCCGAAATGATCGGCAAGAACGCCGAGGAACGTGACGCAAATGCCGCCGGCGCCGATGGCAAAGCCGACCATCAGACCCGAGGCCATGCCGAGATTCGATGGCAGCATCCTCTGTGCCATGACCACGGTCAGCGAAAAGGTCGATATGCAGACCATGCCGAGAAGCCCCAGGGCAACGAAGAGAACGGCTCCCGACGCGACCATCAACGTGAACGGCAGCAGGATGGCCGACAGCAGCATGGACCAGGTCAGGTATCGTTTATGGCCCCATCGGTCCGCCAGGGGAGCCCCGGCCAGCGTTCCGACGACGGCCCCGAGGAGGAACACAAAAACGAGTTTGCTCGCGTACAGCGGATCCCCCTTGAGGAAGTTGATGTAGTAGAAGGGGATATAGGTCATCAGGCCGAATTGTATCCAGGACCGTACCATGACGATGGCGATGATGATGGCAAGCCCCCAATAGTTTCCCCGGGAGGCTCCGGCCACGGATGCCTTCGTGGTCTGTCCGGGGCTTTCGGCGGGAAGGGCGATCCTTTGCCAGTTCACAAAGATCAGGACGGCAAACAGCACCGCCGGGAGAGCCATCAGCGGCAAGGAGGAAAGACCGAGATATTGAATCGTATAGACCGCGATGATGGGGCCCAGAGCGAAGCCACTGCTTCCGCCCACGGCGAAGACGGCCATGCCGGTCACCCGGCGTTCTCCCGTAAAGAAGTGGGCTGTCTTGTACCCTTCGGGATGATAGGAGGCGATGCCGAGTCCGCTGACGACGACCAGTGCGAGAACCAGCAGGTAACTCGGCGCCAGAGCCAGGAAGGAAAAACCAATTCCGGCGCAAAGACACCCGAGAGGAAGAAGAAGGGGCTTCTCCTGTTTGTCCGTGAGGAAACCGAACAGGGGCTGGATCAGGGACGAGGTGAAGCTGGCCGTCATCAGGATAACGCCGGTCATGGTGTAGGTCAGGTCCAGTTTCTCTTTGAGAAAGGGCAGAATGGTCGGGAGGGCGCTCTGGTAGACGTCCGTGATCAAATGGCCCAGCGAGAGCAGAAGCAGCACCTTGAGGTTGAAGGCTTTCATTCCAAACACCCTATCATCGAAGCAGATGCCGTTTTTCGAATCGGTATGTAGCACAACGGAGGCATGGAGGCATCCCCTATTTTGCAGCCAACTTATTTATTGACATACGGACCGTCGCATCCTGTAGCCCTCGCCCCATACCGCCATCCCGAGTCACTCCGGCGACGCAAAAAACCGTCTCCTCGGCGATATGGAAAACCGTCACAATCAGAATTGTCGGGAACCTTTACGCCCTTCTTCGATGGCTAAGTTTCCTTAATAAGGGATAATCTTGAATTATTTGTGCTCTCGTTGCACAAACAGTGTCGGGTACTATTACGATATTTTGTGCGACCATCGGCACTCAAAATTGTTTATAATAGTAAATTCGGCATGTTACATTATTGGCCCTATTCGTGCTTGCCGAAAAGGGGTAAATTTGACAGAGAATCAGCGTGAAAGTGGTCAATCAATTTCTAATAAGGAGGGATGACATGAAAAAATCTAGGGGATTTCTGTCAGTCTGCTTGCTTTTATTCATTTTTACTTTCACGAACGTGGTGACTGCGATAGATGCCTTCGCAGATGGTGTTGTAACTGGGCAATGGTCCTGGACCATCGATAAGGAAGTTGACCAATCTAATTTGATTATTGCACCGGGTGATCAGGCTACTGTTCGGTACACAGTGCACGTCGTTGGAACTTGGCACCCCAGCCAATTTTCTGAGAACCAGACAATCAACGTTTCGGACAGTTTGGCTGGTTATCTTGGAACGGTTACGGCCTGGGATACGACCCCTTTTTCTTTTCAGTGGGTATACCCTAAAACTTTTGGCTCAGGCGATTACACCTTTTCAAATACCGCCACAATTATTGAAACGGATCAGTCGGACACGGTGACCGTTCATGTATCTTCCTCTGCGGCGGTCCCCGAACCCGCCACCATGCTGCTTCTTGGCCTTGGGTTTGTGGGATTGGCAGGAGCCAGAAGGAAGTTTAATCAGTAACAAAGCACATGGTAATGCAGAAAGGCAGGGTCATCAATTGGCTCTGCTTTTTTTATTTTGCCCTGATAACGCATCGAAATGCTGTACAGACGTGAGCTATTGGTGAAAACAACACTTCCGGAAGAGGTTCTCAAAACATCTGATTACTGATTTTCAGAAGCGGAGTAGGGCGGAAGACCCGACGGTGTAGGATATGTTGCTACCCTAACCCTATCTCTCTTTGGTTTTCAGCGCGGCAAATAGTCGAGGTAATGCGCAGGCACGTCGATGTCGCGCGGGTCGATACCTCTGAGTTTGTTCTTGACATAGAAGCGTGCCTGATAGACCAAGTGGTTCATGCGCCGGTCGAACTCGACCCGGATAGAATCATATTCCTCGTCAGTCAGCCCGCTGGGCACAGAAATCGGTTTGCGGTCATACAGTACGGCGATGCGGGCGAAGGGCAGCGGCAGGATGGTGCGGTCCCAGGAATTGAATTCGTAGCTCGGTGACGCGTCCCAGGCAAAGGCCAGCAATGGCGCTCCAGTGCGGGCTGCGAGCTGGATGATACCCGGCTTGGAGGCGTAGGGCGGTCCGACAGGGCCGTCCGGGGTGAAGCCGCCGATGTGGCCGGCCCGGATATAGTCAACGAGATCACGCAGGGCCGCGGGCCCGCCGCGCGAGGATGAGCCGCGAAAGCAATGAATCCCCAGGCGTTTGCAGACCAGTGCGATAAGCTCGCCATCCCGTGACTGGGAGATGATGCCCGCACCGCGGCGGTCCCGATAGTGGTAGGCATAGTAGAGGAAACCCCGGTGCCAACCGGCGTAGAGGATGTCCCGGCGGCTCGCCAGGAGCTCAGCCTCGACCTCCCGGCCGAAGATCTCGATACGCATGATCTTGAAGTACGACCGGATAAGGGCCGCGCCAAGACAGGCGTAAAGGTATTTCCATGTTTCCATCGATCTACAAGGTACTGCTTTCAATTAGCGGGAGCATAGGGGGGCTGTTTGCCTGTCAATGAATATTTGCACAGAGAAGCAGGGTCTCGATAGAGGTGATCGTTGCCAAAAGAAATCTGCAATTTCCCCTGATTCCGTCTGGTTGTGTAGTTCAGGAAGAACGCATCACCCGTAAGAGCCTCATAGCGCCCCGTCAAGAACTTCCGCGACCTCCTCCTTGCAGGCCCGGCAGCGCTTGGCCCCCCTGAAGAGCGGTTTTCCGCAGGCAGGGCAGTGATAGCGCTCCAACTCCGCTCGGGCCCATTCCACACTGCCTTTCTCATCACCGAGCTCGGCCACCTTTGCACGCCACAAGGGGATCGCCCTTTTCATCACCCGCACCCCCGTGGCCAGGCCAAAGTTTTCTATCGTACTGCAAGGCCATTGGCCACATTGATGGCAGGAGTAATATCCTTTCGCACGGACACAATTCCGGATCGCGCATGCGGTGCAATAGCCATAGAGTTTCTTTGCAGGCTCGGTTTGCATGCATCCGCAGCATTCCGTCTCTTCCGGCTTTGTCCCGTAAAGGTTGCCCATGACCGCCTTGAATTTTTCGTTCTTGTCCCTCGTTGCGATATAGACCCCGCAGGCACCGCAATACAGCCCGCATGGCGCCATCAGATTCTTATCTTGGACCTCCTCTTCCGTCCAACCTTCCATCACATTCGTACCCCCTTTCTGAAATCGAAAAAACGTAATGGTCGTTGACCGCCATCCGGCCGGTCAGTCCCACCCGGAACCGCTCTATCTTGAAGTCATATCAACGCGTTTATACGACTTACCCATACGATCTTATTAAGAGTCTACCGATTGCTCCGATCATTTTCGACTTCACTTTTCCTCGCCGATTATGCGTCGGACTGGCTTCGCTTCACTCCGCCGACCCTCCAGATCTACATCGGCTTCTTCCGGTTTTTCACCGCCCGGGGGATCGCCTCGTCCAGGGCATCCTTCAGGGAGTTCATCGCCTCGATCATGCCGGTCCGCTCCTCGGCGGTGAAGTCGGGGAATTCGAGGTCGCCGATTCTGCTCGCCATGGCGCCGATGCCGTTGATGATCGCCTCCGCCTTGGTCCGCTTCCGTTCCGCCGGTGGCGTTGTTCCGGCCTCCCTGGCGTCGGCTTTGGCCTGCTGCTCCCGGTATTTCCTGAACTGGGTCAGCATGCTCCGCTCCTGTTTCCGCCCGGCGATTTCGATAAGGGTCCTTTTGGGAACGGTGGGGTCCCGGCGGCATTCATCGCGGATCTCTTTGGGGAGTCTGTTGATCGAGAGGGTCATGGAGATGGAGGGCTGGCTTTTGCCGATGACGGTGGCCAGCTGATCCTGCTGGTAGGCGTGCTCATCCATCAGGCGCTGCAGGGCCTCGGCCTCTTCCACGGCGTTCAGGTCTTGGCGGAGGAGATTCTCCACGAGCGCAACCTCGGCACAGTTTCCGCCGTCGATGAAGATGGCGGGAACGGCCGCGATCCCCGCCTTGCGCGCCGCGGCGCAGCGCCTCTCGCCGGCGACGGCGTAGACCAGGCTTGTGGCCGGGTCCTGCCGGCAGACGACCGGCTCAATGATCCCCATCTGCCGGACCGAGGCGGTCAACTCATCAAGGGCCGCGGGGTCGATATACTTGCGAGGTTGGCTGGGGTCGGGCTGAATTTCAGCCAAGGGCACCATGTAGAGCTGATTCTTCTCGTAGGTCGCCATGATCAGTCCCTTCTTTCGGCAAAGAAAGAAAAACCGGGTCAGACGCGACAAAAGGTCAATCACCCCCCGCGGCCCTCCCGTCAACGGTGAGAGTAGAGGCGGCAGGCAAACATTACGATATCAGGGTTGTTTGTTTGAGGGACGATACCGGATCACCGGCGGGATATCAAGGAAAACTTCCCGCGAATCCGCAAAGCCGGTTGTGGTATAAGCGGAGGATCGGGCAGGCATCCCGCTCTTCCAGGGCGAACGCAATGAGAGCCTGTGCCGGAACTTGTCCGGAGGACGAAATCAGCCAATCAGAGGGGCATCGCATGACGAAGCGCGAATGCGGCATCTCCGTGATCATCCCGGTGTTCGGGGAACAGGCCGTGATCAACGAAACGATCGCGTCCGTCCGCCACTTGAGGAGCGGGGAGGCTGCGGAGATCATCGTGGTCGACGGTGAGCCGGGAGGCAAGACCCTGGCGGCGATCCGCGATGCCGGCGTGCGGAAGGTCTCCTCCGAAAAAGGGCGGGGTGCGCAGCAAAACCGGGGCGCCGCGATCGCCGCCGGCGACGTTCTGCTTTTCCTCCACGCCGACACCGTTCTGCCAGCCGCTGCTTTCGAACGGATCACCGCGGCGATGCGGGATGGGGGCTGTGCGGGCGGCGCCTTCGCGCTCCGCATCGATTCACCGCGGCCGGGCTTCCGGGTGATCGAAACCGTGGCCAACCGCCGGTCCCACTGGACCGGAATCCCCTATGGCGACCAGGCGATCTTCCTCCGGGCCTCCTGTTTCCGGACCCTCGGCGGGTTCCGGGAGATCCCGATCATGGAAGACGTGGACCTGATGCGCCGGATCAAGCGGAAAGGTGGGCGGATCGTCCTGTTCCCGGAGCCGGCGACCACCTCGGCGCGGCGCTGGGAAAAAGAGGGGATGCTGTTCGGCACCCTGCGCAACTGGTTTCTGATCACCCTCTATCTCTGCGGCGTCGCACCGGAGCGGCTCGCCCGGTTCTATCGATAGCAGCCCCGCTGCACCTATGCCCCGGGGGACGGGTCCGTGCCATTCCGACGAAGGTCACTTCATCGAGTGCAGGCCGATGCAGTTTCCTTCGGTATCCTTGAAGTGGCCGATGAAGCCGTACTCGCCGATGCCGGTCTTCGGATTCTGGATGGTGCCGCCATTCTTCTTGGCCTTTTCGAGGGTGCCGGTGATATCCTCGACGCTGAAATAGATCACGTGGCCCGTATCGCACGGCTCGTACATTTCTCCCTGGACGAGCGATCCTGCGGCGCCGGGGGCCTTATCCTCCATCGGGAACCAGGCCATGTGCAGGGGCCCCATATCGTGCAGCGAGAGGCTGTAGCCGAAGACCTTCTCATAGAATGCCTTGGCCCGCTTCATGTCCATGACGGGAATTTCGAACCAGTTTACCGGATTCACCATCCTTCTCCTTTCTCATGACGGATATCAGGCGCGGATCCCCGACGGCGATTCGGGGATCCGGCGTTCATCGGCCGTCTCCCGGAAAGTCGAGAGCTGCCGCCGGCCCGTTTCCGAGGCAATTGCATCTCAGCCGGCGGTGTGCACTACGGCCGCAGCGTGGGGGTGTCGCCCCTTGTGCCCCAGCTTCTTCCTCTTCCGGTGCTTAAGCAATATGCGAAAAATGGATGATTAAAGGTAAGTCGAAACTACCCTTTGAGTTCCGGAGGGCTGTTCGGGATTGAATGGCCCTGCCTCAGGGTGTAGAGTCGATGCGTGATTCCCGGCGAGATCCACCAGGGGCGAGGCGATGATTCTTCCCGATGCAGGATTCGACTGGAATGTGACGCAGCACGAAGCGGCGCTCCGGGCCGGATTCTTCCTGGCGATCTTCGCCGTGGTCGCGGTCGCGGAAACCGCCGCCCCGAGGCGTCCTCGCGCCCTGAAGCGCTCCCTGCGCTGGCTCGGGAATCTGTGCATGCACGTGGTGAACGCCCTCTTCCCGCGCCTTCTCTTTCCCGTTCTCCCGGTCGGCATGGCCGTGCTCTGGGCGGAGAAGGGATGGGGCCTTCTGAACATCATCCCGGCTCCGCGGTGGGTGGCCGCGATTCTGACCCTCGTCGCGCTCGACGGGCTCGTCTATGTCCAGCATTTCCTGTTTCACCGGGTGCGTCCGCTCTGGCTTCTCCATCGCATGCACCACACCGATATGGACCTCGACCTCACCTCGGCCCTCCGTTTTCACCCGCTGGAGATCCTGATCTCGCTGCTCCTGAAAATGGCCATGGTGGCCCTGCTCGGCCCTCCCGCCGCCGTGGTCCTCGCCTTCGAGGTCCTTCTCAACGGCATGGCCATGTTCACCCACGCGAATCTCCGCATCCCCGCGCCGGCGGACGGTCTTCTCCGGCAGGTCTTCGTCACCCCGGACATGCACCGGTTCCACCACTCCGTGCTCCCGCGCGAGTTCAACCGCAACTTCGGCTTCAACCTTTCGCTCTGGGACCGGCTGTTCAAGACCTATCAGGCGCAGCCCGCGGCGGGCCACACCGGAATGACGATCGGACTCACCGGCTTCAGGGATCCGGCCTACGCAAGATTCTGGAAGATGATGCTGCTTCCCTGGGAAAAGCGATGAGGGTCGGTGATCGACTACGGTTGGACCGCCTCGCGGATCTTTTGTGACAGCAGGGAGAGATTGAAGGGTTTCTGCATGAAGCTCCGGCAGCCCTGCTCCATGATCCGGCTGGCCGGCCCGTCGAGACTGTACCCGCTGGAGAGGATCACCCGTATCCCCGGATTCAGCTGTTTGAGAAGATCGAAAGTCTCACCGCCGCTCATTCCGGGCATGATCATATCCAGGATGACGAGGTCGATGGTCGCTCCCTTTTCCCGGTACAGGTCGAGAGCCTCGCTGCCGCTCTTGGCCGTCAGAACCTGATACCCCAGATGGGTCAGAAGTTCTCGGGATACGGAGACGATGCCCTCTTCATCGTCCACCAGCAGGATGGTTCCCTGGCCCTTCTCAAGAACCTCCCGGGCCGGGGCTACCGCGGAAACCTCTCCGTGCGAGGCGGGGAGGCAGATGTGGAAAGTCGTGCCCTTCCCTTTTTCCGACTCGACCCCGATGGTCCCGCCATGGCCCTGGATGATGCCATAGACCGAGGCCAGCCCGAGACCCGTGCCCCTCCCCATTTTCTTGGTCGTGAAGAAGGGTTCGAAGATGCGGCTCCTGGTTTTTTCATCCATGCCTACGCCGGTGTCGCGAATCGACACCCGGACATATTCACCGGGATCGGCGTCGGGGGGTTCATCGCCATCTCCCGGGAGTCGATGGTTGGCCGTTTGGAGATAGAGATCGCCGCCGCCCGGCATCGCGTGCCAGGCATTGACATAGAGGTTCAGGAAGACCTGTTCCATCTGCCCCCGGTCTACATTGACCGGCCAGAGATCCGGTTCGAATTTCATTTTGATCCGGATCTCCTTGCGGGTCCGGCCGAAGAGCATCGCCGTTTTTTCGACGATTTCACTGAGATTCGTGGGTTTGACCTCATACTTCCCGCCGCGGGCAAAGGCGAGAAGCTGTCGCGTCAGATTGGCGCCGCTCTGGACATACTCCTCGATGGCTTTGAGCTTTTCGAAGTGGTGGTGATCGTTTCCCAGGTCCAGCAGCATCAGGGAGGTGTAGCCTTGAACCCCCATCAGAAGATTATTGAAATCATGAGCAATTCCTCCTGCGAGCGTACCGATGGCCTCCATCTTCTGGATCTCGCGGAACTCCTGCTCCAGACGTTTCCTGTCCGAAATGTCGATCAGGGAACAGATCATTTTCGTCGTGCCCGGAACTGAAGAGAGGGTGAAGAAGCCGTCCGTGGTCCGGCTCTCGTGGTCGAGGATCCGGCATTCGCAATGGCCAGGTTCCTTCTGCGGCTCGGAGAGGCGGCGCTTGTTGTACTGCAACATCTTCTCCGCCTCTTCTGCGGCAAAGAAGCTGATCCACCGCATCTTCCCCTCCACCTCGTCCCGGCGGAAACCCAGCATCTTTTCAAACTCGGCGTTGACCAGGGAGATGAAACCATCCTCCTCGATGATCACCATGGCCGTGCCCGTCGACTCGAAGAAGGCGCGATAACGCGTTTCGGAATCCCGGAGCGCCTCCGTCCTTTTCCGGACCTTCTCCTCGAGGCTCTGGTTGACCTCTTCGATTCGTTTGCGGCTCCCTTCGAGGGTCTCCGCCATGTGGTTGAAGGCGCCGGCCAATGCCCCGATCTCGTCCCGCCGCGCGAAGTTCAATCGGTGCGAGAGGCTGCCCTCGGAGAGTCTCCGGATCCCCTGGGCGATGACCAGAAGGGGACCGAAAAAGCGGCCGAGGAAGATCATCAGGATCGCGATGGAGACGAGGGCGATCGCAAAGGCGATCACGCTCGCGGTGGCGACGGAGCGCAGGATCAGGGCGTTGGTCGGCTTCAGGGAAAACCCGATGGTCACGCGGCCCAGGGGATTCTTCGCGCGCTTTCCGGGGGAGTCGCCGGAAAAGAGGAAGTCCTCTTCGGAAGGCGGCCATACCGGCCGGGTCACAAACAGTGTTCCCGCCTCTTCCCGCATGGAGGTTTCACCCGCGTCGCCTCTTGCGACCGTTGACCAATCGGCGCCTGCGATCCGTTCCTTGGATTCGAGGTACAGAACCTGGCCGTCGGCCCTGTTCACCCCGATCAGCGTGACATCTCCGTCCCGCATCATGGCCGCGGCGAGCTTTTCGATGGCGGGGCTATCCTCCAGAAGAAGCGGATAGTCGCAGTTGCGCGAAAAATTTTCCACAAGGGCGGCGGCCCTTTTCTTGAGTTCCCCCCGCAGCAGGCCGGCTTCTACACTGATGAAATAGGTGGCCATGCCACCGGTCACGGTCATGATGATCAGGATGCTGATGGCGGTCACCTTGGTCTTGATGCTGGTTGAAAAGGGGCGGATTTTGAAATCCATTACGGCTCCTGCCTTTGCATTAGAAGGACTGATTCACCATTTTTCGGAAAACAGCGGGGAAAGTCACTCCCAGGAAACGCCTCACTTTTTCATTGACGGCGATTTTCACCACCCGGGGGTTGACCCACCGGATGACGCCCTCCCCCCGGCTCTGCGCGGCCAAGGCCTGGATCGCGGCCTGCCGCCCCATGTCGCGGTAATCGCCATAGAGGGCCAGCAGAGCGCCGGCTTTGGCGAAATGCGGGGAAAACCCGACCACCGGAATTTCCCGCTGCAGGGACTGCATCAGGAGATATTTGGCCGATTCGGGACTGTAAACGGTCGGATCATAGAGGGACCAAAGGAGGTCGCCGCTCCTTTCCAGTTGGCCGAGAGCAGAGGGGAGATCCTTGAGCGAAGAAACCGGCAGGGCCAGAAGGTTGAATCCCGAGGCTGCCGCCGCTTTCTTGGCCTCCTCGATGACGGCCTGATTGTGGCTGGGATCATAGAGGACGCCGATGCGTTTGACTCCGGGCAGGGCCTGGCGAAGGATCCGGAACTGGGTTGCCGGAGCGACATCCAACGATACCCCGTATATGTCGCTCCTCTCCGCCCAGGGCTCCAGGCTGGCGGTGGTGACGAGGGAAAAGATCTTGGGGATATTCCTGAACCGCGCCCCCTTCTCCAGCGCGTGGGCGCCCAGACACAGGATGATGTCCGGCAGACCCGGGCCGCTCCCGGCATCGAGGGCGCGGCGGACTTTTTCATCCTCCAGCGACACGAACCGGACGTTCGCGTTCCGTGACTGAGCCTCCTCCGCGAAACCCGCCAGAACCTCTTCGTGGGGAAGGGCGCTGTGTCCCTTGATGACGGCCACCGTCATCTCGGCGCCCTCGGCGGTCGACACCGCCGACAGGAACAGGATCACGGCCAGGCAGAGCGTTTTCATCCCGGCGCGGCGTGTCGTTCCGGACAGCCACTTGCCTGGAGGAATGAAGGTTGGACCCGGGTATCTGGGTTCGCTCGGCACCATCAGAACGTATACCCCAACTTGAGTCGGTAATTCCTGCCGTTCTGCTGAATCGTTCTCTGCGTATGGTCGGCCGATACGGGATCGGCATAAACGGTGTCGAAAAGGTTATAGGCACCCGCAGAGAGGCTGAAATTCCGGTACTCTGCCGTCAATTGCAGGTCCGTCACCGCGGCCCCCCCGACATCGTTGCCGTCCCGGTCGAGCCTCATGCCCATGTACCGGAACTGCGCCCCCGCGAAGATCATCTCCCGGTAGAGGGGGATCCGGGCGCCGACCTTCAGGAGATGGCGGGGGGAGTTGGCCAGCCACTGGCCGGTCAGGTCGTCCCGCGTATCCTGATAGGAGTAGCTGGCGTTCCCTTTGAGAAATCCCGGCCAGTTGACCTCCAGCCCGACCTCCACACCATCGCTCCGGACACGGCTGATGTTGAAAAATTGCAGGGAGGCATCAGGGTTGACCTGCTGGGTGATCAGGTCCTTGATCTCATAGCGGAACCCGGAAACCGTGAGCTTCGCGGCGGGCGTCAGATTCTGCTCCAGAACCAGCTCATACGTGTCGATGGTTTCCGGTTTCAGAGCGGGGTTGTCACGATAAACCGTCGTTCCCGTGGTGGTCTTGTAGTAGAGTTCGTAGACATTGGGCGCCCGGAAGGCCTGGCCGTAGAGGAGTTTGACGGTGCTGTCCGGGGCCGGGCGAAGGATGAAACCCGCCCGGGGGCTGAAATGGTTTCCAAAGGTGGAGTAGCGGTCATACCGGACCCCTCCGGAAAAACGAAGCCATGATGTGATATCCCACTCGTCTTGGCCGTAGAGGGAACCGTTGGTGAAGGAACGGTCATCGTCCAGGAAGACAAACCGCGGTGACTCGTCATAGTTCTGCTGTCTGGCCTCGAGGTGGCGGACGATCTCACCGCCGACGAGAAAATGGTGGTTGGAGAACGCCCGGTCGTAGGAGAGTTCGCTGCCGATCCATCGCCCCGACACCTCGTCGCGGTTGATCGTGACGGGGGGATAATCATAGGGATAGTACCCTTCGAAGCGGTAGCTGTCATAGTAAGCTCTGGCTTTCAGGCCGCTCTCGGCATCCAGGGGGTGATCCCACTTGATTTCGGCGAATGCCCTCTGATCGATCGTCCGGCTGCGGTTGTCGTCGAAGAGGGTCTCGTAGCTTCCCGTGGCGACATTTTTCTCCCGCCAGACCAGGTTGGCCAGGAGGGTGAACTCATGAAACGTCGCCTTCATGAGGAATTTTCTGGCCCGTTCGCCGTCGGCATCCCGCGCCCATCCGTTCGACGGGGAAGCGGCAAACTCCGGATAATAGAGCTCCGCCCCGTAACTGTTGAAGAAACTGGCCGACAGGAGCAGATCCAGCCCGTTTTCATACAGATGCCCGTAGGTCAGCCGTCCGCTGTAGGTGTCGCGGCTTCCCCCTTCGACCGACGTCGATAAGCCGCCGACATCCCGGCCGTCCTTGGTGATGACGTTGACCGTGCCGAGCAGGGCGTTGCTTCCGTACAGCGTGGACCCGGGGCCGCGGATGAATTCGATCTTCTTGACCAGATCCATGTCGACGCCGAACATCTGCCCCAAAAAGAAGCTCCCGTAGATGCTGTCGTTGTTGGTGTGGCCGTCGATGAGCTGAAGCACGCGGTTTCCGTAGTCCCCGAGACGGGCGAAACCCCGCACGCCGATGTATTCGTAATTCCTGTCGGAATAGGTGTAGAAGCTCCGGACGCTGTTGACGACGTCCGTCAGGTCGCGATAGCCGTAGCGTTTGATCTGCTCGTCCGTCACGATCGTGATCGAAGCGGGGGCCTCCCGGATGCTTTGCTGGTGTTTTGCCGCGGCGAACACATCCTCGATTTCGATGAAAGCGAGCTCTTCCGTGGCCGGTTCCTCTCCGGATGCGGCAGCCACAGGCCCGGAGAGGCAGAAAACGGCCAGCCAGCCCAGTAAGATCAGTACTTTGATGAAAAAAGATTGAACGTATCCCTGCGGCCGCATTCCGACACTCCGTTGTTTGATCTCGACTGCCTTCTACATCTGAATTTCGGAACAATTCCGGGAAAACTTTAGTCCTCCGGTCGGCTATTTTTTGTGAAAAGGTGCCGATTCCTCACAGGGCCAGAAATGTCCCGTTTGAAATGGCGGGCTGCGAAGTGTATGGTGACCTATCCTCGGGAAAGGAGACGGTATGGCTTTGAAACGTCCGTCCCGGCCGGATCGCTGCCTGATGGTCTTTGTCCGCCATCCCGAACCGGGCCGGGTGAAGACCCGGCTGGCCCGGGCCCACGGCGACTCATTCGCGGCGGAGCTGTACGGATATTTCGTGGATGACCTACTAAGGGAACTGGGGCGGGGAAGCCACCGGCTGGAGGTCCTCTTCACGCCATCGGGCAAGGGGCGGGAGGTCCGGCAGCGGTTCGGCGGCCGATTCGTTTACACCCCGCAGGAGGGGAAAGGGCTCGGAGAGCGGATGGGAAATGCTTTCCGCCGCTGCTTTCTGAAGGGGTTCGGCACGGCCATCCTGGTCGGGAGCGACGTCCCCGACCTGACGGCGGAGGTCGTCGGGGAGGCTTTCCGGGCGATCGAGAACGATTGTGATGCCGTTCTCGGGCCCGCCTGCGACGGCGGCTACTATCTGATCGGCTTTCGCGCGGCTGCGTTCGATGCCGCGGTTTTCCGGGAGATGCCCTGGGGAGAAGATACCGTATACGAAAAGACCCTGGACCGCCTCCGGGCCCGGGAATATCGAATCCACCTTGCGCCCGCATGGCGAGACATCGATACGGAAGAGGACCTTGCCGCCCTCCGCGCCCGGCACGCGCATGGTGCTTTCAGCGGTTCGCACACCATGGCCTTTCTGCAAAGAAGTTCAGGTGGTCTCCTTCACCACGTGTCGAAACTCCCGACCCAGAAAAGACAGTAAGATCTTTGTATACATCCCTCTGGAAGATCTACCGCGAAGCGGTCTCTCCTCGCTAAGATCTCCCGGCTGATTCGTCCTCGCGTCAATCTTTTGCCCGTAGGGCCTGTTGCCCTCCTCCCCCTCACAGCCACGTCATAAATTGCCGCCGTATCGAAATCCTTTTGGCAAGAACACCGATCCACATTGTTACACAGATTGTGCTTGACAAGTTAGTGTGCTTTCACTATTAAGTGGGCAATCGTTAACTTACATATTGAGACGCTCGCGATGAACCTGATTGTCATTAATGATTACAGAGGCATATCGTGAACGAACATCGCAGCCTATTGCGCGACGTAATAGGGACGGTTGAACAAGATGAAAAGAACAGGACAAAAAAATATGTGCGACTCGCCCTTCTTGGGCTCGCGCTGCTATTTTTGACGATTCTGATCTTTCTCTCGCGGCCGTCATGAGGCGTTACCGGTCATCGGAAAATTCGCGGAAAGGGTCGCGCCGTTGGACATGATGGGGTCGACCGCCACCAGCATCCGCCAGATGGCCTGCAGGAAAAGCGGAGCAAGCATATGCAGATCGTCATTGCGAGTATTGGCGTATTCTGTTCCCTGCTGATGGTCGTCACACTCAGTATTGTGGAAATGCGTGGCAATCTGAAACTCCTGACCGTCGTCGTGTTGGCCATCATTGACGTTTTTATCCTGATGACATTGAAACCCCGGAAGATGAAGATCGAGAACCCCCGTGTGGAATAGTGCGCTGCCGCTGCGCGGCTTCCGGCACTTCAACAAAACTTCAAAAAAGGAGAACTCAAATGCAGATCGTCATTGCGGGTATTTCCGTCGTCGTCTTCGTGGTTTCGGCAGTAACATTAGGCATAGCCGATATGAATGGCGGGCTGAAGGCCGCCATTATTGTCCCTCTCGTGTTTCTTGTCGTCTATTGCCTGGCCAGGATACGGCCCAGAGAAGAATCTGAAGGCGTGAGCAGAAAATAATTCGTTGTGGATGTCTGCATGTTTGCGGCGATATCGGGTTCTCAAGGCTCATCCCCTGCTCCGATCCAATCAGGGAGCAATCCGATCGCGCACAATCGGTGAAGACGTCCGATCCATGAAAAAGGGGTATTGATGAAAGAGACAGATGAAGGAGAAGCTCCGGCGAATACCGTAGCGGAAAGCAAGTTGGGAAAAAGAGTGAGGGTGATTGTCGGAGTCATTTTTGGTCTGGGTTTTCTATTTCTGATCCTCAAAATGGCGGTGAAGCGGTTCGGATGAAATTCCTCTTCGAAGGCGACACTTCCGTCCCGGGAGGGAAAATCGTCACGAAAGCCGGTGCGGTGTCAAGGCAAGATGGAGGTCATATGGCGTTATTCAACGGATGGATGGGGTTATTCAAGCCAAAGATTGTTAAAGAGATCCGCGATGGAGCGTGGGGGCATCTGGTTCATGACCATGGTCTGACCGTAGATGTCCTTTCAAAAGAGATCAGATGCGTAGATAAACCCGGCGTTAGAAATGGTTGTCCAGTTCAGCTCCTCCGCGTCTTTTCACTGAGGACGGCCGAAAAGAGAGGCATCAGGATTGCCGGCTGGGAGACATTCGAGCAGTATCCGGAATTGATCATGTTCGAGGGCTACGTCGACGGCGACAATCAGGCGCACCTGGAGAGGAGAAATGGGGAAAAAGCTGGTTGATCTGTTGAGTTGAGCAGATCCGTTTTTCCGGATACGGCAACCGTCAAACTGTGACAGCTTTTTTACCCGTTCAGGGCGAAACGACATCCGGCGCGCGGGGGGATCACGACGGTCAAAGGCTTCGCACTCTTCTACCCCCCGGGCGGCGTGCAGGCCCTCCCTTTGAAGTTGAAAAGGAACCTGAGAATCCCGCGGCTCTTTTCCCCGAAGAGCCTCTCGGAGAACGGGCGGCCCGCGGCCCGTTTGGAAACCTCCGACAGGGTCGGGTATATATGGACGGCGCCGGCCATTGCGGAGAGCTTCACGCCGCCGTTCATCATCACGACCCACTCGTGAATCAGTTCACCGGCTCGGTGGCCGATGATCTGGCAGCCCAGGAACCTGCCTTTGGGGGTCAGGAGCAGCTTGATCTTGCCGCCCGGCTCCCCCTCGGCCAGAGCGCGGTCGTTTCCGTCGAAGGGCTCCTCGACGACCCGGTAATCGACGCCCGCTTTCCGGGCCCGCTTTTCGTTCAGTCCCACGCTCGCCACCTCCGGGTCGGTATAGGTGCACCAGCCGATCTTTCCATAGTCGGCCTTCCGGGGGAGGCGCAGGAGCGCATTCGTGAGCGCAATCCCGGCCTCGTACCCGGCGACGTGGGTAAACGGCAACTGGCCGTTCACGTCGCCGCAGGCGTAAATATGGCGGATGTTGGTCCGCATCCTTGGGTCGGTCGGGATGCCGCGGGCGGTGAATTTCACGCCGGCCGCGGCGAGCCCCAGGCCGGCCACATTGGGTTTTCGGCCGGCGGCCACGAACAGTGCATCGGCGTCCAGAAACCAGGGCGGCCCCTCTCCGCGGGTCCCGGTCACCTTCAGCCGGATCGCCCCGCCGTTCGGCTCCGCCCGGAGCGCCTTCATCGCCGTCAGGATCCGGACCCCTTCCGTTTCCAGCCGACCCTTCAGAATCTCTGCCAGATCGGCATCCTCCGAACCCAGGATCTGCTCAATGAACTCCACAATCGTGACCCGGGAGCCGAGGCGGCTGAAGGCCTGGGCGATCTCCAGGCCGATAGGCCCTCCCCCGAGGACGATCAGGCGGGGCGGCAACGTCCGCTGGCCAAAGACCGTCTCGTTGGTCCAATGGGGAACCGAGGAGATCCCCTCGATCGGCGGCACGACCGGTCCCGAACCCGTCGCGATGATCCAGTTTCGCGCCGCGATCCGCTGGCCATCCAGCTCCACCACGTGGTCGTCCCGGAATGCCGGTTCTCCGAAACGGATCTCCGCCCCCAGGCTGCAAAAGCGCTCAGGCGAATCGTGCTGCTGGATCCGGTCGATGACCGCCTTCACCCGGTCCATGACCGCGCCCAGATCCACGGGAGGCAGCGGCGCCTCCGGCAGCCCGAATCCTTTGGCCCTGCCCATCAGGGAGCGCACCTCCGCCGTCCGGATCAGGGTCTTCGACGGAACGCAGCCGCAGTGCAGGCAATCGCCCCCGAGTGCCGCGGATTTTTCGATGAGGATGGTCTTGGCCCCGAACTGGGCGCCCCCGGCTGCGGCGGTGAGTCCCGCCGCGCCGCCGCCGATGATCCCGAGATCGTAATCGTAGACCGGCATCTCGTCTCCCTCCATGATCGGGCTCCGGCACGCCGTAAAGGGGTTCAGATCTCCATATCTCTGCCGGCTTCCCGGATGAATTGCGCCAGATGGTCGCCGATGAGGGTGTAGGGCAGGAGCACCTCATTGGCGCCGCTCGCTTTCAGGCCTTCGATCTGATCGGCCGAATCGGCCGTCGCAACGATGACGGCATTGGGTGCCACGGCACGG
>JAJFTY010000166.1 GCA_021372695.1 Deltaproteobacteria bacterium | reverse complement strand
GCATCGCGGCTGGCCGGGAAACTCAACCGTAACTGGTATGCTGTCTACGTGCAGACGCCGGCGGAGGAGGCCACGGTGATCGACAGCCGGACCCAGCGGCTGCTCTCTGGCACGCTCACCCTGGCCAAGGAACTCGGCGCGATGGTCTTCACTTACAAAGGAGAGGACATCGTGGGCACCATCCTCCGGTTTGCCCATGAATACCGGGTCGGCCATATCGTGCTGGGCTCCCCCGCACCCATCCCCTTCTGGCGGCGGATCTGGGGCCGCCGGACCATCCCGGAGCGGCTGATGGAAGAGGTCCGGGGGATGACCGTCGTCATTCTGGACACCCGGCCGCAGGGGCCCGTCGCCGGGCCCGCCGTCCGCGAAGAGTCCGTCCGGCAAACGGCAGTGTCTCCCCGGGTTGCGGAAAAAACGCCGTTTCTGCTGAGTTCGCTGCTGAACGAGGGGCAGATCATCCTCTGGAAGGAACCGGTCGACCGGGAGACGGTTCTGGAAAGGCTGGTCCGGGTGGCCTGCCCCGACTGCCGGCAGGAGGAGGTCCTGCGGGCGGTCCGGGCGCGGGAGGCGGAGGGCAGCACCTTCTTCAACGAAGGGGTGGCCTTCCCCCATGCCCGGCTGGCCGGCCTCACGAAGCCGCTCATCGCACTCGGGTTGACCCGGGGAGGCGTCACGGACGCCGCTGTTGAAAAGCCCGTGGAGTATGTCTTCTTGAGCCTCACCCCCCAGGAGAAGCCGGAGATCCAGATTCAGCTTCTGGCTCTGGCCGCGCGCACCCTCCAGAACCGCCACCTCTCCCTGGCGCTGCATGCGGCGGCCGACGCCCGCGAGGTGAAATTGGCTCTGAAGAGCTGGGAGGAGTCCCCGCCGGCCCCAACGCCGCTTCCTTCCCCCTGATCGGTGGTGACTCAGTTTCCGTCGCAAAGACCAGCCTCGACTTGCGCTCAGCTATTTTTCGACCCGGAAAATCTTTAAATCGCGTTGCGCGAGGCATCTTTGCAGCCAAAATGAGTCACTTTCCCTGATTCGCCCATGCAGGCGCCCCTTCCGTGCCGATAGACTTTGCATTCTGCAACCCGCGCGCACGGCGTTCTTGCGAACCGCAAGGAGTGTATCTCCCCATTCGACAAAAAAACATGGTCTATCAATGGGATACAAGCATCGGTCCCCGGCACGGTCCTTGCTCGAATCTCTCCGCGGAGGAGAGAAGCCATGGTCGGACTGCGTCAAAAATTATCTCTGGGGTTCGGGGGGCTGCTGCTGATCACCCTGATCATCGGCGGCCAGAGCATCTTTCTGTTCCAGGAGCTCGGGCAGTCCATCGACGTGATCCTGCGCGAGAACTACCGCAGCGTCGTCGCCTGCCAGGAGATGAAGGAGGCGCTGGAACGCATGGACAGCGGCATCCTCTTCGTTCTCCTCGGATACGGCGGGGACGGTGAGCCCCTGATCCGCAGGAACGAAGAGCGGTTTGACAAGGCCCTCCAGGTCGAGATGGGCAACGTCACCGTTCCCGGGGAAGGGGAAAAGGCCGCGGCCCTGAAGGACCTCTTTTCGCGTTACCGGACGGCGCTGCACGGGGTGATGGGTGAGACCCCGGACCGGAAGAACCGGCTGGACCGTTTCTTCGGAGAGGTCCAGCCGCTTTTCCAGCAGTCCAAGGAGACCGCGGACGAGATCCTGCGGATGAATCAGGGCAACATGAACGAGGCCAATGAAAGGGCCCGGAGGAAAGCCGCGTTCGCAACGCAGCGGATGGTCCTGTTCCTCTCCCTGGGTTTTCTGATCGCCGTGGCCTTCATCTTCTTCACGGGCCGATGGATCCTGCGTCCGATCAGCCGCCTGACCCGCTCCGCCGAAGAGATCCGAAGCGGAAACCTGGACCTCGTCGTGCCCGCCGATTCCCGTGACGAGATAGGCCGGCTCTCGGAGGCGTTCAACGACATGGCCGCGAGCCTCCGCGAATTCCGCCGCAGGGACCAGATAAAACTGAGCCGCACGGAACAGGCGACCCAGGAGACCCTCGACAGCCTCTCCGAAGCCGTGGCCGTCGTCGACCTGGAGGGGAAGGTCGAAATCTCGACGGATATCGCCAAGAGCCTGTTCGGCATCCAGGTCGGCGCCCATCTCAGGGAGCTGCCGTTCGACGGCCTCTCCGACCTGTTCACGGAGGTCATCGAGTCGGGCTTCCCTGTGAAATCGAACCGGAAACAGAGAATATTCCAGCGTTTCGTGAATGGGCAGGAGAGGTTCTTTTCCTTCGACGCCACGCCCATCCGGAATCGGGAGAGGCAGGTCACCGGCGTGATCCTGCTCCTTCGGGATGTCACCGAGCAGCGCCGCCTGGATGAGATGCAGAGCGGCATCGTTTCCACCGTGTCACATCAGTTGAAGACGCCCCTCACGTCGATCCGTATGGCTGTTCATCTGCTCCTGGAAGAGAAGGTCGGTCCGCTGAACGAAAAGCAGGCGGAGCTCCTGCTCGCGGCACGCGAAGAGAGCGATCTTCTGCACGGCATCCTCGAAAATCTCCTGGATATCAGCCGCATGGAATCGGGCCGGCAACGGATGGACCTCCAGGAGGTCTCCGCGGCGACGCTTGTGGCGGAGGCGGTTGCCCCGTTCCGGAGGACCGCCCAGGACGGCGGCGTGGAGCTGGAGACGAATCTCCCCGGCGACCTGCCGCCGGTTCGCGCCGATGCGGGCCGGATCGACCACGTCTTCTCCAACCTGCTGTCCAACGCCCTGCGCTACACCTCCCCGGGCGGGCGGATCACGGTCTCCGCCGCGGCAGAGGAGCGGGAGGTCCGGTTTCGGGTGGCGGACACGGGCATCGGCATCCCTCCCAGGTACATTCCCCAGATCTTCGACCGGTTCTTCCGGGTCCCCGATCAGGATCAGGAACGGGGCGCCGGACTGGGGCTCGCCATCGCCCGGGAGATCGTCGAGGCTCACGGCGGAACGGTCCAGGTGGAAAGCCGGGAGGGGCAGGGAACCACCTTTTCCTTTACCCTCAAGCGGGCGGACCTCCCGCCCGGGGAGGAAATATGATGGTGAACAAGGGAACTCAGGAGCGTGCACGGTGAACCGATGGCTGCCTATCCGAAGGGCGATTTCACAGCGCCTGACGCCGCCGCGGATCTTCATCCTCAGCTTCGCCCTGCTGATCCTCGCCGGGACGTTTCTGCTCCGGATGCCCTTTGCGGCGTCAGCGGACCGCTTGAGCTTCGTGGATGCCCTCTTTTCCTCCGCCTCGGCGGTCTGCGTGACGGGCCTGGCCGTCGTCGACATCGGGAAGGAGCTCTCGTTCGCCGGCCAGATCGTGACGCTCCTCCTCTTCCAGATCGGGGGGCTCGGGATCATCACCTTTTCCGTCGTCGTCTTCGGCCTGATGAGACGGGGGATCTCCTTCAAGGGCCGGGAGATCGTCCAGTCCACCTTTCTCCATACGCCGCGCCGCGACTTCCTCGCGATCGTCAAGGGGGTTCTGCTGCTCACCTTCGTCAGCGAGGGGCTGGGGACGCTTCTCCTGTTTGTCCGTTTTGCACAGGACTTTCCCCCGGCAACGGCCCTCTTCCACGCCCTCTACAACGCCGTTTCGGCCTTCAACAACTGCGGCTACTCCCTTTTTTCGGACAGCCTGATCTCCTTCCGGGGGGAGTGGCTCGTCAACCTGACCGTGATGGGGCTCATCGTCCTCGGGGGGATCGGCTTCATCGTCCAGCTCGAGGTGATTGACTTACTCCGGAGGCGCCGGCAGAGGCTCTCCCTCCATACGAAGATCGTGCTCATGACCACCGGAGCGCTGGTCGTTTCCGGGGCGGGTCTCTTCTACCTGTTCGAGGCGAACCATATTCTGAAGGGTGTGTCCGGTTCCACACAGATCCTGGATTCCCTCTTTCAGTCGATCACGCCACGCACCGCCGGATTCAACACGGTGGACATCGGGAAACTGACGAATCCGACCATCCTCCTCATGATCATCCTGATGTTCATCGGCGCCTCGCCCGGTTCGACCGGCGGCGGGATCAAGACCACGAGTTTTACGCTCCTGCTGCTGCTCATCTGGAACCGGATGAAGGGGCAGTACCACATCAACGTCTTCAACCGGCGGATTCCCCGGGAGATCGTCGGCCGGACGATCGCCATCATCTTCGCGTCGGCTTTTTCGATCACCCTGATCACCTCCATCGTCCTTCTCTTCGGAAGCGGGGCCGATCTTCCCCCGGAGCACAGCCGCCATTTTTTCGTGGAGTATCTGTTCGAAACGGTCTCCGCCTTCGGCACGGTGGGACTCTCCATGGGGATCACGCCGAGACTGAACGACATCCAGAAACTGGCCATCGTCCTGATGATGTTCGCCGGCCGGGTGGGGCCTCTGGCGCTCGCCTTTTCCTGGTACACCGCGGGGAAAAAGGAGATCAAATACGCGGAAGAGTCGGTCATGGTCGGTTAGTTCAGAGCAAGGAGGCTTGAGTCATGCGTCAACGGGTTGTTGTGATCGGGTTGGGAATCTTCGGCTTCAATATCGTCCGGGAGCTCTATACGGCCGGTTTCGAGGTGATCGCCGTCGACAAGAGTAAGGATGCCGTCCAGCGGGTGCGGGAGTGCTCCACCAAGGCGATACAGGCGGACGGGACGGACAAGGAGATCATGGAGGAGATCGGCATCCAGGAAGACGATATCGTCATCGTCTCCTTCGGGGAGGACCTCGCCGCGGCGACAGTGACGACCCTCCACCTGAAGCAGATGAAGGTCAAAAAGATCATCGTCAAGGCCCCCAACGAGGAGCACAGGCTGATCCTGGAAAAGATCGGGGCCACGGAGGTGATGATCCCCGAAAAGGAGATGGCGCGCAAAGTGGTCAAGAGCCTCATCTCGCCGAACGTGATCGATTATCTCCCGCTCTCCGACGATTACATGATCTCCGAAGTGGCCCCGCCCAATCGCTTTCTCGGCAAGTCCATCGCCCAGCTCCAGCTCCGCAGCATCCACCACATCGAGGTGATCGCCATCCGCGACGTGGTCTGCGACAAGATCCATATGGTTCCCGGGGCCGATTTCGTGATCAAGGACGGGGACGTTCTGGTGGTGGTCGGGAAGGAGAACGACATCCGGCAGATCCAGTAATCACGACTTTTTTGCAGGTTTTCGTATGGATAAGGCAGATCGAAATAGTTTGAACCCGGGGAAAAAGGGCCTGGGCATCGGGACGCGAATCGCCCTCGTTCTGATGGTCATGGCCTTGCTGTCGCTGGTTCTGTACCTCTCGAGGTTCCCCGGCCACAGCATCTGGCACGAAACGGCCATCGGCAACACGGCCAAGACCATCGAACTCATTTCCCGGATGAGGATCGGCCTCCTGAAATCGAGCGATCTGGGAAAAGGGGCCGTCATGGCCGTAACGGATGAAGAGTCCCGGACACTGGCCGAGGAGTCGCGCAAAAGCACCGATGCCGTCGAGCGCGATTATCTTGAGCTGAAAGCGCTGATTGATCAGGCCAAGATCGGAAACGAAATCCGGCTTCTGAAAGAGTTCGGCGACAATTGGCGCAGTTTCCGGCTGATCGACGGGGAACTGCTGTCGCTCGCGGTCGAGAACAGCAACATCAAAGCGGCGAACCTCTCTTTCACTGCGGCTGCCCGGGCCGTGGCGGACTTCGAGTCTTGCCTCTCCAGACTGATGAACCTTCCCGCATCCGACCGCAGGCGGGCGGAGATCGCGAATCTGGCCTATCAGGCAGTGACCGCCACATTCATGATTTACAGCCTCGAAGCCCCGCATATCAATGAGGCCCTGGACAAGAAGATGGATGACCTGGAGAACTGGATGGCCGCGAATGGAGAAAAGGCCCACGCCGCACTGAGCGACCTTTCCCGCCTCATCGACCAGCCCGACCGGACTCTCTTCAATCATACGGTGTCCGCGTATTCGAAATTCATCGAGGTCCACAAGGAGGTGGTCAGATTATCCAGGATGAACACGAACATAAAATCGTTGCAGCTCTCATTGGGCCGGAAGCGGATGATCGAAGCCCGATGCGAGGAGATCCTGCAATCCCTCCAGAACACGGTTCAGAGCGGCAGGTCCGCCGAAAGCACCAAGTAGGGCCTCCAGAGATCTCCGGCATCGCGGAGCGGCATGCGGCACGCCGTTCGGCGTCACTTTACGCTGGCCGCGGCCTGATAGATCGGTTCTCTGTCCAGGACCGTGACCCTGGCAAACCCCTTCCCGATGACGACCGGGATGACCGTCTTGTTTCGTCCCGCGAACTCGCGCATGCCGAAGTAGCGGTCGGCAGGGTTGGTGAAACGCGTGAGGGTGATGTAAGTGCGGCACATCAGACGGCGGAAGAAGCCCAGCGACGGATCGATCACGATTTCGTCTTCACCCACCTGGATGGTCCAGCGCTTCTCGTTGATTTTGATGAGCTTCCGGTGCTTTAGTTCAATCAGCAGGGAAGGCACGTCCGGGATCTGCATGTAGCCGTAGCGGACGTTCACGGCCACGATGTTCGCGCCGAGCGGGATCACGTCGAAGCGGGATTCTTTGGGCACGAACGGCATGCTCATGCTGGCGACGTTCAGCAGGGTGACATGCTTGGGTATCGTGCCGTTCCGCCGCACGTAGATCCGGAGCCCGATCGGGCAGGGGTCGTCGGGTGACAGAACCGGATGGGAGGTCATGAAGACGATCGCCCTCTCCGCCTGGACGAGGCAGCGCGTGCCGAACGGGACGCGCAGTTGAGGGCTGTCCATGACCTCCTGCTTCAATTCCATGTAATGCCGGATCGGAACCTTCAGGAAGTTCGTGAAGGCGTGCGCCAGCTGCGCCCGTCCCCACCGCCAGGACTGCATCAGATAAAAAAGAACGATCGCGATCATGATCGGAACATAGCCGCCGCTCATGAACTTGAGCGAGTTGGCCGAAAAATAGGCGAGATCGACGAGCAGGAACAGGAGGCAGACCGGCCCGATCCAGAGCGGGTTCCAGCCCCAGGTGCGGGCGACGAAATAGAAGATGAAGGAGGTGATGGCCATGGTGGCGGTCACCGCGACGCCGTACGCCGCGGCGAGAGAGCCGGAGGTCCGGAAGCCGATCACCAGGGCGATGCAGCCCGCGAGCAGGAGCCAGTTCACCGAGGGGATGTAGATCTGGCCCTCGATCTCCGCCGACGTGAAGCGGACCTGCATCCGGGGGAAGAAACCGAGGGCCACGCCCTGCCGGGTCATGCTGAAGGCGCCCGAGATCAGGGCCTGGGAGGCGATGACGGTGGCCGCCGTGGCCAGGAGAACGACCGCGAGGATCACCGCGTGCTGCTCCGGGAAGAGGGCGTAGAAGAGATGATTGTTCGGGATCGGCGCGGGGTCGAGCAGCCGCGCCCCCTGGCCGAAGTAGTTCAAAAGCAGGCAGGGGAAGACGAACGAATACCACGAGAGCTGGATGGATCCGCGCCCGAAGTGGCCCACGTCCGCGTAGAGGGCCTCTGCGCCCGTAATCGTCAGTACGACCGCCCCGAGGACAAAGACGACCGCGATCCCGTGGGCCGCGACAAAACGGACCGCATGGGCGGGATTGACCGCGGAAAGGACGATCGGGTAGGCGACGATCCAGACCAGGCCCGCCGCACCGATCGTGACGAACCAGACGACCATGATCGGTCCGAAGATGCCCCCGACGCGGGCCGTCCCCCGGCGCTGGAAGAGGAAGAGCAGCAGCAGGGTAACCACGGTCAGCCACACGACGACCGGTTCGAAGGCCGTCGTGACCACGGTCAGCCCCTCGTAGGCCGAAAGGACGGAGATCGCGGGAGTGATCACGGCATCGCCGTAGAGGGCCGCGGCGCCGATCATCACCGCCACCGTGATGACCGAGACGAGCCTTCCCCGGCTGCCCTTCTTCCCGGCGCCAGCCTGGATGATTCCGAGCAGCGCGAAAATCCCCCCCTCGCCGTGGAAGTCGGCGCGCAAAACGAGCAGCACGTACTTGACGCTCACGACCAGGAAAAGGGTCCAGAAGACGAGCGACAGGATGCCCAGAACGTTCTCCGGAGTCCGGGCCAGGGGGTGGGTCCCGAAGAAGGTCTCTTTGATGGCGTACAGCGGGCTCGTACCGATATCTCCGTACACCACCCCCAATGTGGAAATGGCAAGCCCCAGCAGACCTGTCTTCTTCGTCTCCTCGTGCGTACCCATGACCGTCCTCCCGTCGCGGTTGCTCGTTCAGCCCCCTGAAGAGCGGAAAACTGCGGCAATCCGACCAATCGAATTTAAGTGCCTGACGACGGCCTGTCAACGGAATCCCCCGAGGAATGCAGCCATCCGGGCGGTATTCGGACGGCTTTCGCCGGCTCCGGCGGGGATGCGCCCATTTCGCGGCCGGTCGGCCGATTCCGGCGGGATGCTCCCGCTCCGTCCGATTGACGGAAACGTCATTGACAATCCCGCCGAACAGGGGCAGTATCGCTCGCTTGTTTCCGGGCCCAAAGGCCCCCTGGAGAGACGGTCGTGAACGACAATCCGATGGAATCCTACAAAAAGAACCCGATGTACGCCTACCTCATGGTGCTCGTGATCTGCGCGAGCGCAGGCCTGCAGGGGTGGATGGCTCTGTTCACCAACTTTGCCAAGGAGGTCGTGGGGGTCAACGGCTTCGAGCTCGGCGTGGTCCAGGGGGTCCGCGAGATTCCGGGATTCCTCACCTTCGTGGTCGTCTATCTTCTCCTGGTCATGAAGGAGCACCGGCTCTCGGCCTGGTCGGTGGTGGTGCTGGGGATCGGGATCGGGGCCACGGGCTTTTTCACGAGTTTCACCGGCCTGCTTGCGACGACGGTCGTCATGTCGGTCGGGTTCCACTATTTCGAGACCACCAACAAGTCGCTGACCGTGCAGCACTTCGATCAAACGGACGCCCCGATCGTCTTCGCCCGGCTGCGCGGATACGGGGCCCTGGCCAACATCGCCGTGGGGATCGCGGTATGGCTGCTCTCCTACCTCATCTCCTACCGCATGAACTTCCTGCTTTTGGGCCTGTTCATCGCCCTGGCGGGGATCGTCATGCTCGCCCGGGATCCGGGCGAGGGCCGCGGACTCCCCGAGCAGAACAGCCTGGTCCTGCGGCGGCGCTACGGGCTCTACTATGTCCTGAACTTCCTGAGCGGCGCCCGCAGGCAGATTTACATCGTCTTTGCCGTCTTCCTGCTGGTGGAACGCTACGGCCTCGGAGTCGGAACGGTCGCTGGGATCTATGTCGTGAATTACGCCCTGACCTTTCTGACCAATCGCTGGATCTCGCGGGCGATCAATATTCACGGCGAGCGCGTGGTGCTCTCCCTCGAGAGCGGGAGCCTCTTTCTCCTCTTTCTGGGCTACGCCTTCATCGAAAGCGTCTGGGTGGCCGTGGCCCTGTTCGTGCTGGACAGCATCTTCTTCAACTTCTCGATCGGACTCAGCACCTACCTCCAGAAGACGGCCGACTCCGCGGATCTGGCCCAGAGCACGGCCGTGGGCTACACGATCAACCATATCTCGGCCGTGATCATTCCCCTGATCGGGGGGAGCCTGTGGCTCGTGAGCTGGCGGCTCCCCTTCATCATCGGCGCCGGCCTGACCCTGGTTTCGCTCTACTTCACCCAGAAGATCCGGACGGACCGGCACGGATAGCGAGCCTTGTGGCAGAGAGCCGTCCTCATCGCCGCTTAAAGGCTCCTGCCGGAGCGATCTCAATACTGCTCCCAGGTCCTTCCGAAGAAGAGGATCTTGGATATATCCCAGATATCCATTTCGAAAATGAGCGCCCTGAACTTCTTCAGCTCTTCCCCGCTCTTTGTTGCATACCCCATGATATTCGCAATCTCGAGGACTTTGTCATCATCTACTCTGTCCACGTCAGTCATGTCTGCCACCTCGATAAATCGCTATTTCCGGTCGGCGAGTTCAAGATCGGAACCCGGCGCAAAAGCCATGGACGCATCTTAGGGGTGGGGGGGGGTGATCACAATGATGGTTGATGGTAAGGATAGTGATAGGTCAAAATCATCGGGCTGCCGCCGCGGGGCTCCTGTTCAGCGGCGGTCGAGCTCCTCCCGGACGGCTGCCCCAATCCTCGGCGATGGATGGTTGTAGACAGCGGGAGCCCGCGTTGCTCCGGTTAATGCGGGCGGCAATCCCCGGCATCCGGGATGCCGTCCATCTCCCGGCTCATGGCCTGCCAATGGGTGCCCTGCCAGTAGAGGCGGCCGCAAGACGGGCATTCGGCAAAACGGTCTTGGGTGAGGTAGACATAGGGAGGCAGGCGCTCCTTGATCGCCTCCCTGTCCCTCTCTTCCAGCGGCCGGTTGCATTCCAGGCAGATGGTGAAAGGGCGGGAGCGGCTTCTGTCCAATTCCAGCACATCGACGAGTTGCCTCACCTGATCC
>JAJFTY010000159.1 GCA_021372695.1 Deltaproteobacteria bacterium | reverse complement strand
GATGATCATCGCACGCGGTGACGCGGGGTGGAGCAGTCCGGTAGCTCGTTGGGCTCATAACCCAAAGGTCAGAGGTTCGAATCCTCTCCCCGCTACCAAAATAAAATCAAGGGTTTAGAGAATTTTTCTAAACCCTTTTTTATTACAATTCAATTCACTTCCAACCTGTTACTTTTAACATAATCCTTTTCTGTCCCGCCGCCGGTAATGTTTTGATTAAAGACAAATTAGCCTGGAGTGTTTGCCGGATTGCTGCAAGGAAGAGCAAAAAAGGTGAAGAAAATATATTCTAACCTACGATTTTTACGCTCATACGCCGCATCCACAAGCCGACGCCTACGCCGACACCGAATATTCATGGGATGATTATATCCAGCCATAACGTATTGACTAACATAAGAAACAGGAGGTGATGCAGGCGTGCGCCTGAATTCGGCCTAAAGGGTCTTGTCCGGCATCTTCACAGGATAGAATCATAAAAGGATGATGGGCGTAATGCATCTCCGATCCGGTCATCTCATCCATCTCCTATGTCTTGTGGTCAAAATCTTCTTGACACACAATTCCCTGTCCCATATGCTCCACACCACAAAAAGGAAGTTATTATCAATAATAATGGACAGTTAAGTGTTAAGTCCCCTGAACTGTACAAAAATGCGAAGCAAGAGTTATGAATTCAGACGGAAGAGGTAAAATAATTGCGCGAGAGGGGAGTCGCCGAGTCGTCGGACGATAACCGCAGGCTGAAGGATGCCCTCTTTCCCCATAACCCGGAGGGATGTCATGAAAAATGTGATTGTGGTTTTATGCGCGGTTCTTGCGTTCGGGGGGGAGGGGCCGGTTTGCGCCCGATCCGCAAACGCAGTGGAACCTTCTGTTTATGTAGATTACGAATACGGCGACCTCAAGGAGGTGATTGTCGGCCTGCCGTACGGCATGTCGCCGTCGTTGGAAGCGAAATGGTTTGCCGACGCGCTGAAAGTATTGCCGAAAGATGAAGCGGATTACGCCCAGAAGACAGCGGGGATGCTCTGGACGGAGATGATCAATCCCGAAACGGGGAAAAGCGAGACGCAGATGCTGGAGGAGGAAAATCAGGCTTTCATCGGAATACTAAAGTCTCTGGGCGTCAAGGTATACCGTCCGACGGAGATTACAGTCGACTTTATCAAGGAACATTACGGCGAAGATGTGCTGCTAAACGGTTTCAGCCAGGACTTTCCCCGGGACAACATGGCCGTGATCGGCAGCAACGTCATCGAGTTCAATTTGCGGACGCCGATTCGCAAGGTCGACATATCCGGATTCCGGAATATACTGTCCGAAAAATGTTCCGACTCGACGGTCAAGTGGTTTTCCATGCCGCACACAGAGCTTATTAAACCCGCCCGGGCGGATACGCCGTTTCTGGAGGGCGGCGACGTCATCGTGCTGGGTGGGACCGTTCTCGTCGGCAATACACAAAATCCCAGCGTAGGATCCAATGAGACCGGCTGCCAGTGGCTCAAAAACATTTTACGCAATCAATATAAGGTGAAACGCGTTCGGCTTGTAGAAAGCGTGCTGCATCTGGATTGCGCGCTTTCCGTGCCACGCAGGGGGCTGGCCATCATCTGCGAAGAAGCCTTCGTCGACGGCTTACCCAAGGAGCTCAAGGACTGGGATCTGATCAGAGTAGGTCTGGAAGATGTTAAGCGACTGGCCGTCAACGGCGTTCCCGTCAATTCCCGAAACTACATTTTGTCGTATAACCGGCACAATGACAACCGGTACATCCAGGCCGAGCTCGAAAAGCGGGGCATCAGGGTGCACCGCGTGTTTTTTGGAACGCACAACGGGCAGGGGGGATCGCTGCGCTGCGCGACCCAGCCGCTAAAGCGAAATGTCAAGATGACGAAAGCGCGCGGTTGGTGAAAGAACCATAATTAGAAGTAAGTCAATGGGACAGCGCCGTCTTCCCCGGGGGACGATGACTGGGACGGGTCGCGTCAGTCTCTGGAGGGACCCATCCGTTTGAGCTCTTCATGGAGTCTTCCAGCCTGCATCAGAAAGGCCTCCAGTCTTGCGGTGATGATCTGGGGAAATCGGTTTCCATCACTTTCGATTGCCAGAAACGGGAGATCCTCGATTTTATCCTTGAGCAGAAGCAGGTGACCATTCTTCCCTCCTGCCCGCCTCTTTCCCTCCAGATTCATTTCCCGATTCAGGATCGCTTCAGCCAGGCGGTTGGGCATGCAGCCGAAGGGACCGATGGCGATCGCGCCGCAATAGTGGTCTACAACCTCATTCAGAACCGCGCCGACAGTCAGGATGGCTTCACCCGTGAGTTCCGGGTTGATGAGGTGGGCCGTATTCTTCATGAGGTGATCCACATCTTCCAACTTATCCCCACACAGATTGGATCGGGAAAGAGCCCTGCGGAAGGCCTTTTCATAGCGTTTCATGGTGGCGTTCCGGAGAAAGAGGGAAATACGGTCTTTCATCGTGGCCTGGTAGGGAGTGAACCCTTTTTGAAAGCACCAGTCCGTATAGTAAATCCACTCCAGCACCGTTGAGACTTTGGCTGCGAAGCCGCGTTCCGCGAGCGTCTCCAGAAGGCTCTGGCGTGAAATATTGTCGTGCCGGACAAAGATCTCTCCGGCCAGAAGAATGGTGGGAGTATCTGCCAGCTTCCGCCTGACGGGGATATCACGCAACCTGTCGGCAATTCCATTCAGCACCCCGGTGATGTTTCCCAAGCCCGGCGATGCTTCCAGCGCGGCGATGGCAACCTGCCACTCTTTTTCGAGAATTTTCACGGACTCAGCCGGCGAAACGGCGTTGGTCAGCAGGACGGAATAGATCTCCTCGAAAAGTGCTGCCATGACGATGCCGCTCCAGATCGCGATGGCCAGTCCCTGACCGCCCAGGCCGGCATAGCTGTTTCCCGCGGACAGGGAAAGGAGAGCCACATCATCGAGCTTCAGGCGGCGGATGAGGTCATTGAGAAACACGGGATACTGGCCGTACCGGCACGGGCCTTCGGCATTGGGAATGAAATAGACCAGCTTCTCATCTTTTTGCTTCCTCTCGCGAACATACTTCAGGAGACTTCCGGCCGTGATGATCAGAGGCAGGCACTCCTTGCAGGAGCTGTACCCCCTGCCCAGTTTGAGGACCTCCTCATCGGCAGGTGGCAGGGCGGAGGTCCGGATTCCCATGCCACGAAAGGCAGCGGCACCCGACTCCGACAGAAATCGGCCCATCGAGGGAAGGATCACATGGACGTCAGGATCGAACAGGGAATACGGCCTGCCTTTGGAGTCCGAAAGAATCGCCTGATTATCCCGGATTCGAATGTGCGCAGGCGAAAATGGAATGGCGGCGTGATCGGTTGTATGGCCTTTCAGCAGTTTCCGGTAACGGTCGATAATGTCGAGGAAGGCTTCGATTCGCGTTTCCAGTCCCGCATCGGCGACATGGCTGTCCAGTTCCAGGGTAAGGGATGGCTTCTTGCCCATGACCTCGCGGAAATAGCCGACCAGAAAAGAATCGGGGCCGCAGGAAAAATTGGTGATGTAGCATCCAAAAAGCTGGGGATGCTTTTTGACATAAGCCGCTGCCCTGAGAATCCGTTGACCGGCGGACCAGTACATATGGTCCTTGGCAATGTCTTCCGTCAAGGGCAAGGCGTTCAGGGGTATGACCCTTACGCCCCGCGAGGCAAACTTGTTCGGGATGCCCATGTGGGCCTGGGACACAAGGGCATTGTAGGAACGACCGAAAACCACAACCGCGAATGCATCGGGATCCATTTCCAGGTCTCTGACAGCCTCAGATCCAAACCGCTCCATGTCGCAGAAGAGTCTCTTCTGCGCATGAAGGGCCGCCTGAAAGGATGAGATCGCGCCCTGCCTGTTGATGCCGAGTCTCTCCGCCATACCGATAAAGTGGGCCTCCGCTGTCTGCAGACCACCGGAAAAGTCCAGGACTGGAGTCAGAATGTTTCCCTTTGTCCTGAGATGTTCATAGATCGCATGATCTTTGAAGGCGGAGGCCAGGTAATACGGTTCACCCTGAGAGAGGGGGCATGTGACTCCTATGTCATCCCCCGGCGGAACGTAATCCCCCTTGAGATGGGGCAGGAAGAGGTAATCGGGTTGTTTCTCCAGGAGATTCAGAAAAAAGCCGTGGGAAATTTCTGCGGGGTAGCAGAAAGGGGCGCCTTTCCGGTCGATTCCCCCTTGATCCAGCCTGTCGGGGAGGAGCACCTCGAATCCGAGCTGCTCAAAGAAGGTCCGGTACAGAGGGGCATAGGCATTGACCATGAACGATCTGTTCATGCCGACGGACGGGGCTTCGTCGGAGGCACGGACAGCTGCGGTTTCCGGCGACGGGAAGACGAGACGTTCGTAGCGGGCGACATCATTCAGCGCTTCCGCATCGATCTTCTTATGGGATCGGATATTGTACCAGCGGTTGCAGGCGCCTCCGAAGGGAAACGTTCTGCCGTCGATCCTGATCCGTGCGACCGTGCACCGGCGGTCGCATGCCTCTTTCCCGCCGTTGCAGACAAAGGAGCGGCCATATTCAATTTCCCTGTCCCGGAGTGTCCGCAGGCTGTAGACGCCCGCTTTCATGAGCCCGAGTTTCAGACGATTCTTCACTTCCAGGGCCACGCCGAATGCCCCGATGAGGCCGGGATCGGGGGGCACAACGATATTCTTGCCGGTCAGCGCGGCCATGGCCAGCGGAACGGCCCTGTTGTAGCAGACACCACCCTGCATGAAGATCCTTCGGCCTACGGCGCGATTCCCCTTCACACGGTTGTCGTAGTTCATGCACACAGAATAGATGAGGCCCGCCATGATGTCCTCAATCGACGTTCCCTCGTTGAATGCGTTCTTGATGTCGCTGCTGATGAAGGCCGCGCACTGGTCGTTGAAGTTTGGCGGGCAGTTTCCTTTCAGGGCGATGGGAGCGATCTCTTCCATGCCGATGTTCAGGGTCTCCCTGGCCGCCTCTTCCAGAAAGGATCCCGTGCCGGCGCTGCAAGCCTCGTTCATGGCATAGTCCGACGGAACGGCGTTGGTAATGTAGGTATACTTGGCATCCTGGCCGCCGATCTCGAAGATCGTGTCGACCTCCTTATCGAAATACAACGCGCCGGTGGCGTGGGCGATGATTTCGTTGATGACCCCGTCTGTCATGGCGTGGAGTCCGGCGATCTGACGCCCCGAGCCTGTTACCCCCAGACCGATGATGGAAATGGCATCGGCGAGATGGCCGACCTCTTTCAGGAGACTGCCATAACAGGACCTGGCCGCCCGCACGGGATCGCCGTTCGTGCGGAGATAATCGGCAGCAAGGATCAGATCATCGGCGACCCTGACCAGGACGGCTTTTGTCGTTGTCGATCCGACGTCGAGGCCGATGATGCAGACATCCCCCGCTTCCGCCTTACCGCGCGGGGTCGTTTTGAACTCCACCATCGACTCGGCATTCCTCAGGGGAGGCAGATGGAAGAAGGTGTTCTGTTCCTTCTTGAAAATATTACGGACATCGGGAAGGGGCAGGGTTTCGTTCTCCGTGGCCCACAAGGCGCATCCCAGGGCTTCGAAATAGGGCGCTTCTTCGGGAACCGTGACTTCAGAGATCTCTTTCTTTAAGAAATCGATCATGACCCTGTTTTGTGCGCATCCCCCGATGATCATGATGCGCTCCTTCGAGGCGTGCCCGACCAGTTCCATGATCTTTCCCGCCATCATCTGGCAGAGCCCGGCGGTCACCCGCCCCTTCGGGACGCCCTTGTTGGTGGCATGGGTGCAGTCGCTTTTGCAGAAGACGCTGCATCGTCCGGACACTTTGTAGGGCTCTTCAGTGGCGGCCATTCTGACGGCACTGGCCAGGTCGATCCCCATCCGTTTGATCTGCTGCAGGAAGAACTCTCCCGTACCCGAGGCGCATTTGTTCCCCGCATGGACAGAGGAGATGCGTCCGTCCCGACCGATCAGGTAGAGGAGGAACGTCTCACTTCCGGCACTGACGATGGCCTGAATATTCAGCTCCTTGCCGTTGATATGGCGAAAGGCGCGTTCGACGGCCTCCGGCTCCGGGATCGAAGTCAGGTTGATCAAGTTCCGGAACTTTCTTCCCGTCAGCGCGACTTTGGCATAGCCGTTTCCGCCGATCGCCCTGAGCGTCTCTTCGAACGTTTGTTTGGGATTACCGTGGTGAGGCCTGGACAGGACGTCTGAAACAGAGATGTGGCCGTTTCCTCTGATCAGCGTCACGAGCGAGAGCGTCGATGATCCGATGCAAATTCCCAGCGACTTGGTCAACTCCGCGTGGTTGGCAGCGTGGGCATTCAAATCTCAAACCTCCCTGAACTCAAACCTCAGGTTTCCACCCCTTCGTCCGTCCGCCGGTCGAAGCCGTATCCGTCGGGGTCAAGCGCCGTCGCCTGCCGTCCAGAGCGACCCGGCCCGCAGAGATCGGCCGCCTCATTTCCGTGCCGCCACCCTCGCCAAGGACAAGGGCGGACGATATCCATGAGTCGTTTATAAACCTCTTTGCCCGATCGTACAACCGTCAGCATCTTGTTTCGGCCTCCGGCAGGCCTCTGCCACGAATAAATGGTAGCAATTGCCTGCCATTTAGCTTGAATTCTATGCCCATTGTTTTTGGTCCCTGAACACCCTAGTAATGGGTTGACAAGACCGCCACTCCACGAGGACATGAGGTATGATGCGCGTCCAATTTACATCTGAGGAAGAGAAAGAGCTTCTTCAGATTCTTGAAAGGTATCTCCCCGATCTGCAAATGGAAATTGCAGATACCTCCAGGAAGGAATTTCGCCGGGAACTCAAGCAGAGGGAAAAATCATGATCGATTTGATCAGCCGGCTGAAAGAGGCCAATGGTTGAGGGTGCGTGCGGTTTTGGGGGAGAGGAGGCAACAGATGGCTGCCTACGTCATCGGGCATATCATCGTCAAGGATCCGGAAAAGTGGGAAAAATACCGAAAGGGAGTTCCTGGCACGCTTGCTCCGTGGGGAGGAGAGGTGATCCTCCGGGGAAAGCGAATCGAGGTCTTGACCGGGGCACACCCGTACACCGATGCGGTCGTGATACGATTTCCCGATGCCGACGCCATAGCCAGGTGGTACAGATCGGCAGAGTATCAGGAACTGATCCCCACTCGCAAGCAAGCCGCCGAGATGGTTCTGATCAGCTATGAATCTTAGAACACATTCTCGATGCGGCCTGAGATGCATTCCGGAATGCCCTGATCTCCAGCAGGAGACGGGGCTCAGTCTGCCTCACACCTTTTCGGCACGACCTTTCCCTCCCGTTCCTCGTAGACCTGGGTAAGGGTGCTCTGGTTCGACAAGTTGCCGCTGACCAGCACGAATACATGGCCCTCAATGCAGAGAGAACTGATCGATGCGGAGCCCTCGCCGGAAAAATTTCGGAAGATCTTCCTCTCCCGGGCAAGGTCCTTTGTCTCTTGCGTGGCCAACGCGGAACCCGCGACAGCGAAACAACCCAGAATCGCCAGAAATACCGCCATAAGCCTCTTCATACTCCATCCCCTTTCATCCCCAGCGATTCCGGCAAGGATTCGGCTGCCTGATCGTCGTCTGGAGGGGCATCGGTTCTTCTCTGCTTCTTTCATGGAAGCAAGCAGCAAGATCCCTGCCAGGAGAATTTGGTTCGTCTAATGTCTTGATTAGAAAAGGGTAGACGGGATCCGGCCATCCGGATCGGATCTGGAAGTGGATGGTTTTTCCTTCGCCCCGCAGGCGGAGATATCACTCCGGAGTCCTGAAGTCGGCGGGATTGAGGTCGTGCTTGGCCAGAAGGCCGTAAAAATCGGCACGGTATTTCCCGGCCAACTCCGCCGCCTCGCTCACATTCCCCTTACAGGCCTGAAGCAGGTTGATCAGATAGACCCGTTCGAATGCGTTCTTGGCCTCCCGGAGAGGTTTCAGCGGTTCGTCCGCGGAGGTGTCCTTGGAACGGAGGAGATCGTCTGCGGTGATCTCCTCCGTTCGCGTCATGGCCATCGCGTACTCGATCGTGTTTTCCAGCTCCCTGACATTCCCCGGCCAATCCTGCAGGAGCAGTTTGTGCATCGCGTCCGGCGTCACCCGCTTGATCTGCTTTTTCATCGAGACGTTGAATTTCTTGATGAAGTGTTCCACGAGCGGCGGAATGTCCTCCTTACGCTCCCGAAGCGGCGGGAGGAGAATCGGGATGACGTGGATCCTGTAGTAGAGGTCGTTGCGGAAAAGCCCCTTTTTGACCTCCTCTTCCAGATCTTTGTTGGTTGCGACGATCACCCGGACATCGACCTCGACCATTTTTTCGCTGCCCACCGGGTAAAACTGGCGCTCCTGGAGGACGCGAAGCACTTTCGCCTGGATGGTGAGGGACATGTCGCCGATCTCGTCCAGAAAGATGGTGCCCTTGTGGGCCTGGGTGAACGAGCCTCGCGCGCTCTGGGTCGCCCCGGTAAAAGCCCCCTTTTCATGGCCGAAAAGCTTGCTCTCGAGGAGGGTCTCCGGAATGGCCGCGCAGTTGAGCGCGATGAAAGGTTCGTCTTTTCTCGGGCTGGCCAGGTGAATCGCCTTGGCGATCAGCTCCTTGCCGGTTCCGCTCTCCCCCTGGATATAGATCGTCGAGTCGTTTTCCGCAATCCGGGAGACGATTTCCAGCACCTCCTGCATCTTGTCGCTGCTGGCGACGATGTTGCCGAAAGCGAACCTTTCCCCGAGGAAATTCTTCAACCTGCGGATCTCTGTCTTCAGGACTCTGTTTTCAAGCGCTTTTTCGACCTGGAGCAGCAGATCACGGGCGTTGAACGGCTTGGTGACATAGCTGTACGCCCCCTTTTTCATCGCCTGGACGGCGCTTTCGATCGTGCCGTGCGCGGTCAGGATGATCACCGGCATGTCCGGCAGAAGGATCCGCAGCTTCTGCATGAGGTCGATACCGTCGCTCTTCTCCAACTGCAGATCGACGATGGCGAGGTCCGGCGGGTCGTTCTTGGCCGACTCGAGAGCCTTTTCATCGGTTGGAGCGGTGGCCGCTTCATACCCGGCCGACTCCATACGCACCTTGAGCACCTCGATGAGGTTGCGGTCGTCATCCACCAGCAGTATCTTTCCGGAAGCCATGACTCCTCCTATCGTCCCTTTTCGCGCTTTTGCTGTTCGACGTCGATGTCCACTTTCTTCAGTTCTTCGATGAGCCGATTCAGCCTTCCCGTTTCCGCCGTCATCCGGTCCAGCTGCTGGTTCAACCTTACCGTTTCGGCTGTCGACCGATCCAGTTGTTGGTTCAATTTCCCGACGTTGTTGGTCAGCCTGTCAACGTCACCGGCCAATTTCGCCGCCCTCTTCCTGAGCTGGCCATTTTCCTCGATCAATCCCGCGAGCTCCTTTGCCTGATCTGCGAGCGGGCTTTCGGGATAGTCCTTGATCAGTTTCAGGAAGGCGGTCAGCGATTTTTCGTCGTCCCTGGCCGGATTTGCGGGATGGCCATGGATCAGGCCGATGTAGAAGAGGGATTCGGCCACGGGGGCGCTGACACCGGCCAGCGAGAGGACCGCTTCATTTTCGAGAAGGGCACCGTTGAAATTCCCCTCGTGATAGTACTTCTGGCCCATTGCGAGATGAGCCCTGGCCTCTTCCCCCGTCACATCCGTGATCCTCGCCGCGGTCTGACTCAGGGTGCAGGCCACGGGCCCCCAGAGAATCAGGAAGGCAGCAAAAATGTAAAGCGCGTTTCCACGCCGGGTCGGCTTTCCGCCCATACTTCGCCTCCGTGCGCCGTGATGATGTGCTTGACGATGGCCAATCCCAGCCCCGTCCCCTTCTTTGCATCGCCGCTTTCGTACTTCTCGAAGATGACATGCAGCTTTTCTGCGGGAATACCGGAGCCGGAATCGCTGACCGATACTCTCAGTCCTTCGTCGCCGGCCGTTGCGGCAACAACGATCCGTCCCCCTTCGGGGGTGAACTTGAGTGCGTTCCCGATCAAATTGCGCAGCGCGTCGAGAATACGGTCCGCATCCATGGGGTAGGCCGGGATATCCGGGCCGATCTCCCTCTCCACGCGGATCCGCTTCGCCTCCGCGTAGGGGACGATCTCGTTGACCGCCTGTTCGATCAACGGCGCGATCGATCTCTTTTCGAAGTTGTACGGCATCATTCCCGACTCCATCTTGGAGAGATCCAGAATGGAGTTGACCAGATGGGCCAGGCGGCTGCTCTCCGCGGAGATGATGGCCAGGAGCCGGTTTTGCTTTTCCGTGACGGCCCCGCACACCCCTTCGATCAGCAGGCTCGTCCCTTCGCTGATGGTGGTCAGGGGGGTCTTCAACTCGTGCGAGATCATGGCAAAGAAATCCGCCTTGAGCCTGTCCATCTCCCTGAGCCGGTCGCACATCCTGTTGAATGCCTCGGAGAGCTCGGCAATTTCAGGAGGCGCCGATCCGATAGGATCGCACTTGAAGATCCCCGATTCGATCTCACGCGTCTTCCTGACCAGCCCGATCAATGGATTCGTGATGCTCCGCGTGACCAGAAAGGCGAGCAGGACGACGAGCAGGACGGTGACCAGGAACGAAACGATGGCCACCCTGCGGGCCGAAGCGCCGGCTTCGCTCACCACGCCGGCCTTGTGGAAAAAGTCTTCGCGGGAACCCTTTTCCAACCCCTCCAGCTCTTCCAGGATGGCGTCCGAAACCTTCTGCTTCTCAAGTCTGTAAAGGTTCCGGTCGTATTGGCTGCGTTGCTTCAGGTAATCGAATTCGGTTTGGACCAGGGCTTGGTACTGCTGATGCGATATCGAGATCCGGTCGAAGAGCTCATCCTTATCGGGTGAAAGGGAGTGGGCCCGGAGTTCGGCGAACAGCCGCTCGAAATCCGACTTGGCGGCGAGAAACTGTTCATAAAAAACGTCATCCCCGGTGAGCAGAAACTTTTGCTCGCTGCGGCGCTCGGAGAAGAGGGCATCTGCGATCCGTCTGCCCGAGTCGAACAGGCGGATATCCTCCTGGTAGTCGGTGACAATCGTCGTGTTCAACCGCACCAGTTTGAAGATGGCGTAGACGCTGGCTGCACCGAGGAGAAAGAGGACCGCCAGGTAACCGGCCGTCAGGCGGTGAAAAATCCCGAATCTCATTTTCCCGAGCAGGTTCAACCTCTGCCACCCTTTCCCGATTTGACCCGTCTCGCAGGCTGCCCCCATCGCTCGGGCACAAGCGTTATCCCCTTTGTGATCGTTCCATCCTTCCATGCGACGCGGATGTGGAGCCGATTATACTATGCTCCGCCACCGAAAAGCCATCGCAAGAAGGAGAAAGGGGAGGCACAGAAATGAGTTTGACCGGAGCAGACGGTTCAGGGTCAGCGTAAACAGATCTGCCCCAGAATGGGGAAAAAGTAGAGGACGGCTGAGATGAAGACAGCGATGCATCCCCTGTCCAGCCGCCTCTGTCGGGCTGTGGTGAGTACGTCCCAGTCGGAGGATTCGATGAAAGTGCGGAATCGTCGAAGCAGATCCGGTCCGCTGACCAGGGGGGCCATCGGTTTCGGTGCTTCGATCAGCACGGAGTCCATCTCCCGGCCGCTCAAGACTCTGCCTGCCATCAATGGATCTCCGCTCTCCCCACGGCCTGTTTCAACGACTCCATCGAAAAGGGTTTTTCGAAAAAACGGACAGGATACCTCTTGGCCTCCTCGTGGAGGAATGGACGGATCGAGTTCATATTGCCGCTCATGTAAACGGTCCTGATCATCGGATTGTGGTTTCTGATCCGATGCATCATCTCGACGCCGCTTCGCCGGGGCATCTGGATGTCGGTGATGACCATGTCCGGCTTGAAGACCAGATAGGCCGAATACCCGTCCACGCCGTCTTTTGCCGACATCACTTCGATTCCGTCATCCTCCAGAATCTCCTGGATGGTTGAAGCCAACATGCGATTGTCATCAACGACCAGCACTTTCATCGACCTGTCCTCCTTGGACCTCGCTTTGTCGAATGATATGAGCACGGCGCGTGCCAGAGGCGTTATGCATTTGCAAGGCATTGAAGTTATTTGTGATGATGTGATAATGACGTCCTGGGGGGACGGCGGACTGGATGATTTTCCCTACGGTCAGGGAGCATCAGAGAAGGCTATTTCATACACCTTTCACGGAAGCGGACGAGCCGTGGTGCTGGGTTCCATCGATGGCAGACTGTGCTGCCATGAAGCAAGCGCATCCAGGGATCGCCGGGCATAGCAGGCCCCCCGTTCCTTTTTTCGGATGCGCCCGGGGAGCGGGGGGAAAAGGCCGAAGGTCACGTTCATCGGCTGGAAGGTCTTGTGGCTGCTGTCGGTGATGTGGCGGATCAGAGCTCCGAAAGCCGTTTCAGGAGGGGGCGGGAGCATCTCCCGGCCGGCAAGAAGGCAGCCTGCGTTGAGTCCGGCCAGAAGGCCCATCGCTCCGGACTCCACATAACCTTCCACGCCGCTGATCTGCCCGGCGAAAAACAGACGGGGATCCGAGCGGAGCTGGAGGGTGTTCGAGAGCAGGGCAGGGGCGTTGAGGAAGGTGTTCCGGTGAATGCTCCCGTACCGGGCGAAATCGATCTTCTCCAGGCCGGGAATCATCCGGAAGAGACGCCGCTGTTCGGGCCAGGTCATCTTGGTCTGAAACCCGACGATGTTGTACAGGATTCCGTCCCGGTCCTCCCGGCGGAGCTGGACGACGGCGTGGGGCTGCCGTCCTGTCCGCGGGTCGATCAGGCCGACCGGCTTCATCGGCCCGTGGGTGAGGGTGTCGATTCCCCGTCGGGCGATCACCTCGATCGGGAGGCACCCTTCGAAGCACCTGATCTCCTCGAAGGTGTGGAGAGGGACCTGCTCCGCCTCGGTCAGATTCTTCCAGAAGGCCTCGTAGATCTCCCGGTCCATGGGGCAGTTCAGATAGTCCGCTTCACCGTGGCCGTAGCGCGAGGCGGCAAAGACGCGGCGTTTATCTATGGATTCCGCTTCGACGATCGGCGAGATCGCGTCGTAGAAGTACAGATATTCGGCGCCGGTCCGTCCGGCGATCGCCCGGGCAAGGGGATCGGAGGTCAGAGGGCCGGAGGCGATGATCGTTATTTCGTCTGCGGGGATCTCCGTCACCTCGCCGCGCACCATCTCCAGCCCCGGCTGTGCGGAGAGTCGATCCTCGATGAAGGACGAAAAAGCGTTCCGGTCGACGGCGAGCGCCTGTCCTGCCGGGACGGATGTGGCATCGGCCGCCGCCATCAGCAGGGAGCCCATTCGCCGCATCTCCTCCTTCAGGAGGCCGACGGCGTTTTCCAGCGCAGCCGACCGCAGCGAGTTGCTGCAGACGAGCTCCGCCAGGTGCGGCGACTTGTGTGCCGGGGAGAAGCGGTCGGGTTTCATCTCGCGCAGGATGACCCGATGACCGCGCCGGAGGAGCTGCCATGCCGCCTCGCAGCCGGCGAGCCCCCCGCCGATGACGGTGACCGGGACATCGCGCGCTTCGCTCTCCACCATGACCGCTCCGTCCGCCGATCAGGAAGGATCGACCTTGCCCTCTTCGGGAGTCCCTGCCGCAGGTGCTCTGTACTTCATGATGGTTTTGCACTCCGGATAGCCGGTGCAGCCGAGGAATTTTCCGTAGCGGCCTCTCTTGACGGCCATCGGCTTACCGCACTTCTCGCACAAAACGTCACTCAACTCAACGGGTGCATCCGGGGCGCCGGCCTGCGCGCCCCTGGGCGTCTTCACGATGTTCTTGCATTCGGGATAGCCGGTGCAGCCTAGAAATGTCCCGAAACGGCCCCTCTTGACGGCCATTGGTTTTCCGCATTTGTCGCAGACGGCATCGCTTTCTTTTCCCCCGGCTGCCGGGGCGATCGGCGCCCCGTCGGCTCCGATATTGATCGTATGCTTGCATTCGGGATAGCCGGTGCAGCCTAGAAACTTTCCGAAGCGCCCCTGGCGCTCGGACATCGGTTTGCCACAGAGGGGGCAGACGACGTCCGTGGTCTTCCTCTCCTCCGGCTGGATCTCCCCCTTCTCGCCCTGCGTGAAGTTCATCGTGTTCTTGCACTCGGGATAGTTCGTGCAGGCCAGAAAGCGGCCATTCTTCCCCCACTTGATGACCATCGGCTTCCCGCACTTCTCGCAGACGAGGTCCGTCGGGATCTCCTCCCGTTTGACGTTGCGCATCGTCGCTTTCGCCTTCTTCAACTCCTCGGTGAAGGGGCGGTAGAATCCGTTCAAGGTGTCGAGACGCTTTACCTTTCCCGCCTCGATCCGGTCGAGATCGGTCTCCAGGGAAGCCGTGAAGGCGACGTCGAGGATGCGCGGGAAATTCTTGACGAGCAGATCCGTCACCAGGGTGCCGAGGTCCGTCGGGATGAACTTTCCCTTCTCCAGCCGGACATATTCGCGGTCCTGGATCGTGCTGAGGATCGTTGCATAGGTGCTGGGGCGGCCGATGCCGTTTTCCTCGAGTTCGCGAACCAGGGAAGCTTCGGAGAAGCGCGGCGGCGGCTGGGTGAACTTCTGCTCCGGCGTGAGCGAGAGGAGGTTCAGCGCCTCTCCCTCGCTGACGACGGGCAGCAGCTTGCCGAAGCCGTTTTCGTCACCGTTCTCCTCCTTGCCCTCGGTGTAGACCACCGTGAACCCGGGAAACCTCATCACCGAGCCCTGAGCGCGGAAGAGGCAGTTGACGGCGCTGATATCCACCGTGGTCTGGTCCAGGATCGCCGGGTTCATCTGGGAAGCGAGGAAGCGGTTCCAGATGAGTTGGTAGAGGCGAAACTGGTCGGGCGTCAGAAAGGGTTTGATCTCCTGCGGCGTGCGGGAAACCGAGGTCGGCCGGATCGCCTCGTGGGCGTCCTGAGCGGCCCCGGAGACCTTGAAGACCCGGGCTTTCGGCGGCAGATACCCGGCGTCGTAATGAGCCTGGATGTATTCCCGCACCTCGTTCAGTGCTTCGGCGGCAATTCGGACGGAGTCGGTTCTCATGTAGGTGATCAGTCCAACCGACCCCTCCTTTCCCAGTTCAATCCCCTCGTAGAGCTTCTGGGCGTTCATCATCGTTTTCTTCGCCGAAAAATGGAGCCAGCGGGAGGCCTCCTGCTGGAGCTTGCTCGTGGTAAA
>JAJFTY010000149.1 GCA_021372695.1 Deltaproteobacteria bacterium | reverse complement strand
ATGTTCAGCTCGACGGCGCAGGCGCCCGACTCTTCACCCCACATCTTCGCCTGGTAGAGGTGATAGATGGCGACGGGCGTGTCCGGATCGGTCGGTCTGACCACCGGCGGGCTGATCGAAAACACGCCATTGACGTAGGCTCCTTCGAATTCGAGCCAGAGTTTCCCGGGGCAGGGCTCGGACCATGCGCCCAGATTCACGTAGTCATCGCCGCATTCCGGGTTGTTGTCGGCGTCGTTCTTATAGATCACCTTCGGGAATTTTACGGTCACGTTGCTCTCGCCGGCCAGCGACTGGTTTTCCGGGTGTACGGAGAATGTGATGTCGTGGGTTTCGGACCAGCTCCGATCGCCGCTGCTGTATTTCATGTCAGCGTCATCCGACTGCGGCCAAGTGTCATTGAAGAAGAAAGTGTACTTGACCGTTCCCGACCAGGGGTTGCATTTTTTGTAATATTCCTGAAGTTTGTCATAGAGAGGTTGATCGTACTCCGAAACGCCCAGCAGCATGACCTGTTCATGCACCAGGAGCGTCTCGCGAACCTTCGGGCATTCGTCCACGTTCAGCAGGCGCGCCGCCATTTCCCGCACGATCTGCTTGGCCTCTTCCATGAGCGAATTCCCCAGTTCGGCCTGACCCTGCTCGAATGCCGCTCCGGCTGCAACAATCAGGCGATGCTTTCCGAACTCGTTTCGATTGTTTCCGGCATATTCCCGGGCGCCGGCCGCAAGATCGGCCAGGGCCTGATCCTGATTGGGCGCGTCGTGGTTCAACAGGCGGCTGAGCCCTTCCTGATAGGCATCCCCTGAATCGTCGGCCGGGGTTTGCCCGAACAGCCCGAAAAATGACAAATGGGGAAGCGTCACCGCCACATGGTTGTCATCGACGCGCGCCGCGGCTCCCTCGACGACTTCCCATGTCGCCGTTTCGGGGTTGAAAGAGGCGAGAACCGGATCGTCTCCCGACGATCCGTCATCCCGGATCCTTGCCGAAATGGTCCCGTTGAGGTCCATGGCCGCGGCATCTCCATTCTCGTCGACGGCTTCGAAGGAAAAGGCGTTTCGAAGATATCCGGAATATCCGGAACTCAAGGGGGCGAATCGCGGACCGATCCGCACAGGTTCCAGCATCGCCAGGTGAAGGACCGTTCCCGGGGGAAAGATGCCCGGGCCGGCAGAAATGGTGATGGCCGGTGCGGCCGCATCGCCCACGATCAGAGGATTGTCCTCACCGGGCAGATAGTTCCAACTCAGGTTCGAGGGCGTCAGGGTGGTTTCAAACAATCTTCTTTCATTCACGGTCATCCCGATTTGGCGGATATAGTTCGGTGCGTATCCGCCGGCTGACACTTTCGTCCAGACGTCGCCGGTTGCGGACACTGTTCCCATGGCCATTCCCTGTTCATCGGTCAGCGCAGAGTCGCCCACCCTGGCGAATGGCACCGGATGTCCACCGGGATCGGAGACCAATGCGAAAATGTCGCCGGTGTCGATGCCGATTTCGCCGCCGCGAATACCGGCAAGAATCCGCAAAGCGATGATCGCATCTTTCAGATCGATATCCCCGTCCCCATCGACGTCTGCCAGCGGCAGATCTCCCGGCAAGGGGTTGCGAAGATCTGCCGCAGACTGAAGAGCGAAAATAGAGGTGGAGAGCCCCACGTTGCCCGTGGAGCCCGATTGACCGCAGGCGTTCTCCACCGGAAGAAGGTTCAGAACGATCGTGAGGGTCAAGACCCACAGGAAGTTGTCCTTCAGGGTTCGCAGCATTTCCCTTTTCCTCCGATCTCCTGCCCGGCGAGGCGCAGGCGTCTTGATTCAAAGAGGGGACAGCGATCATGAACGGGAAGCGGAGGCGCCTTGGTGGAGGGAAAAGAGAGGATGACGGATCATCAAGAGGTGGCTGATCAGGTTTGAGCGGCGAATCGCGTTATTTCAATGAAGACGGCGTTCGTCTGAACAATAAAAGGAGGTTCGATCCCTGTCAAGGGATATGTTGCCGATCGCATCCGAGGAGACAGCCACACCAATCACGACCGCACGGTATTCGGCGGCGGTTCAGCGATTCGTCCATGGTCAACGCCCGTCACCAAAGGGTTTCACTCGTCGTTAATCCATTGACGATGTCTGGTCAAAGATATCCTGAAGTTCGCCGGGGCCATAGCCCGCGGCCAGAGCGAGCATCAACAATATCCTGGCCTTGGGGCTGGAGAGGCTGCCGCCGAACACGACGCCCCACTTTTTCAGGGAGGCGCCTCCGCCGGGATAGCCGTAGCAGGGGACAACCCGCCCGGAGAAACAACGCGTCGTGAGCACCACGGGAAGGCCGGCCCCCCGCGCCTCGATGATTCCCTGATAATAGGCTTCGTTCACGTTGCCCATGCCCAGCCCTTCGACCACCAGACCGGCTGCGCCTGCCTCCAAGGCTGTGCCAAAGTACCTGCCGTCCGCCCCGCTGTAGAAGGGGATGATGTCGACGGTTGGAAGCGGGCCGATCGGCCATTTCAGGGTAAATCTCTCGTGGCGGGTTCCTTTGATGCCTACCCGGTCCGGGTAGACGAACCCCACCTCTCCGCCGGCAAAAGCCTGCAGCGCCGTGGTATGAACCTTGCGGACTTCACGGCCGATATGGATGCGCTCGGCAAACGCCACGAGCACGCCCTGATCGTCCGCCGCCGGGTCACCGGCGACCCTGAAGGCTGCCTCAAGGTTGGACGGCCCGTCAGGCCACTCGGCACTGGCCGGCCGCTGAGACCCGGTCAGGACGACTGGTTTTCGCGTATGGAGCAGCAGGTCCAGGAGGAAGGCCGTCTCTTCCAGCGTGGAGGTGCCATGGGTGACGACCGCGCCCGCGATGTCATCCCTTTGAAGAGACTCCCTGAGGAGTATCCCCAACTCCAGCATATCCCGGGGGGTCATGTAGGTGCTGTTGATCTTTCTGAAATCGATCGTCTCCACGGGGTGGTCTTCCAAAGCGAGACCCGAGAGCAGCTCTTCTCCACTTCGTTTGGCTGCATATCCCGGGGTTTTGTCGCCCCTCTCCGACGATATGGTGCCGCCGGTTGCGATCAGTAGCAATTTCTTCTTCACGGGACGGAGATCCTCCATGGGCATCGTCTCATTTCAGCCGGAATGCAAAGACCAGCACGATCAAAACGATCACGATGAAAAGAAGCGAGATCCACTTGGCTGCGGGACGGGCATAGTTCAGGGTCATTCCGACGCCGCATTGCTTCTCGACCCAGAGGCGCGGGTCAGCGGGATTCACGTAGAAGATGCCCCGGCGATAGTTGGCGGCATCGGGCAGGCGGGCCAGGAATTTCTTCGTTTCGAATGCCGTGAAGAGAACGGCGAGCGCAAGGGCGACAAAGACGGCGGCAATGCCCGCATACAGAACCCACAGGCCGAAAAAGGGAATGGCCAGGCAGCTCCCCATGAGGATGGATGCGCCCATGACGGTGAGGTCGCGAAGAGGATGCATGGCGGCGATCCTGGCCTTCCTGGGATCCGACGGGATCATCGAGGCGATGACCCCGATCACGAAGAGGAGCGACCAGGCGATGACCGGGACGCCGAAGATGATCCAGTGCAGTTCGGCCTTGGGAGTCCAGCCATCGGCCACGCCGATCGCGTTGAAGTGCGTGGGCACCGGATCCGGGAGCCGGGCGAGGACCTGGGTGTAAAAGACGGCCAGGGACGCCAGACCGACTGCCGCCAGCCAATCCCAGGCGGAAAAAAAAACGGGGCGCCGCTCAACGTTCACCGGAAATTCCTTTCATCCATACCAACCAATATCTCTCCGACAAGAGCTGACTCCGGGGAAGCCCTTCAGGCAGTCATCCTGTTATCGAGGAGATGCCCCGCATTACCTCCCGTCTTTGCTTTCCGGGAAGGATCCGCACTGGCGGGAAGAAACAGGCTGAAGGTCGTCCCTTCCCCCAATTCAGACGTGACGGCGATGGTGCCGTCATGATGTTTCAGGATAGAGTAGCATATGGAGAGATCGAGCCCCAGCCCCTTTCTCCCAACGGTCGTCCTGGTCGTGAAGTAGGGATCGAGTATTCTCGGAAGGTCCTCCTTACTGACGCCGGTTCCGCTGTCCTTGATCGATATTTTTACGTAATGTCCCGGTTTGAGGGGAAGGATGTTCTTTTCGCCGATCGTGGCGCATTCGGCGCCGATATCCATAGTGCCGCCCTCGGGCATGGCCTGCAGACCATTGTTGACGATGTTTTCGATCACCTGTCGAATTTGCTTCGAATCCATTTCAACGGGCCAGAGGTCATCGGGAATGGAAATCTTCCACTGGATATCGGACCGGCTTTTGCAGCGGTCGATGGCCTCCTGTAACAGCGGGACTATCGATTCCATTTTCCGCAGGGCATATCCTCCCCTGGCGAAGGTCAGCAACTGGTGGGCCAGCTTCTTTGCCTGGAGGCTGGCCTTTTCGGCCGTGTCCAATCCTTCCTCCATCATCTTGTCTTCATCGGAGGTGGATAATTTTGCCAAGAAGATGTTTCGCAGGACGGAGGACAAAAGGCTGTCGAAATCCCGTGCAACGCCGTCCGCAAACGTACCCAGGGATTCATACTTATTGATCCGCTTCAGCTCTTCGTCTGCAAGCTTCTCCTCCGTCACATTTTCCATCGTTTCTATGGCCCCGAACATTTCGCCCCGTGAATCCCTGATGGCGGCCGCAACAAAACGGAACCATTTTCCCCTGTCGCCTTTCTCGGGAATAAAGACAACGTCTTCGATGGCTTCATCGACCAGGCGGGACTTGCGGGGCTTTTCCGAATACCATCGGGGCGCGTTGTCAATGACCCCGTCCACAATCAAGTCCGCCACGCAAGGCCTCTGCTCCGGATAAAACGCTTTCCACTGCCTATCCGTGCCGATCACATCTTCAGCATTGATCTTGCTAAGCGTTTCCATCGCAGCGTTCCAGTAGATGATGCGATGATCCTTCCGGATGACAAAAGTGGGGAGCGGGGATGCCTGAATGATCCGGCGTAGCATCTGTTCGCGATGCTTCCATTTCCATGCCGAATAGCCGAAATAGGCAAGCGCCATACAGAGCAAGACGAATAGGAATTCCATGAAAGCCTCAATTCCGATGCGAGACACAAAACCCCTAACAGTCGTATCAGATACAGAATTGTGATTATGTTTTCAAGGGAAAAGGCATCGAAACAAAAAATCGTCCTCATCCAAGCGGAGGTACGACGACGCAGCATGCCGGAAGGCGAGCCGAAACCGGAGCCGTTGACAGGAGTGAAGTATACGAGTTGAAGACGAACTCGCGCTCCGGTTCAGTGGCGGGTCTTGCAACGTCCCGTCCGCTGAAACCAGTGTTAGACGTCATCCGGGCACGCAATCGCGTCCCGAAATGGCGGGATCAATCCCAGTGGAATGTCACCGGCACCTCGACATCCGGGTGCAGGCTCTTCAAAACCGGGCAGGTATGGGCGGACTGTTGAAGAATCTTGCGGTCCGTCTCCTTCAACAGGCTGCCGTTGGCCACGTGAATATCGATCGTCAGTCGGCCGATCCGCCGGACCGGCTCCTGAACCATCGCCTTGAGGACCTTGACCGTGGTGCCTTCAATCGGATAAGCATGGCGCCGCGCCACGATGCCCATGATCGTCATCATGCAGCTCCCCAGGGCCGTTGCGACCAGGTCAGTTGGGGAGAAGCTCTCGCCTTTTCCCTGGTTGTCTACGGGCGCGTCGGTTTTCAGAACGACGCCGGAAGGTCCGTGTTGAGCGCTGCACCGAAGCTCGCCTTCGTAAACGATATTGATTTCAACCGCCACGATCTGTCTCTTTTCCTCCTCGATTGATATGCCGGATCCGATTCTGCAAAAAGGGCCGCCGGCCCGGGCGGTACGAGAATATCCCCGGAATGCCGGAGGCTGGCGGGAGTATAGGAAGCCGACCCCTCGGCTGTCAACAAGATTCTCGCACCGTCGGCGGCCTGTCCGAAGATGGCCGGATGCCAGGCTCCCCGCAATTCTTCAGCCGCGAGGCGTACTTTTGAGGTGCGTTGAACTGCGAAGGGAAACGGGGGGACGATACGAAATCTGTCCCCGGATGATCCGGATGGACGTTTCAATATCTCAGATCGCCTGCCCTTTGAACTGGCTCACGTAGAGATGGTGGTAGAAGCCGTGGCGCGCAAGCAGCTCCCGGTGGCTCCCCTGCTCGACGATCTGCCCCTGGTCGATGACCAGGACCCGGCCGGCATCGCGGATGGTGCTCAGACGGTGGGCGATCACGAAACTCGTCCGCCCGGCCATGAGCTGCAAGAGTGCCTTCTGGATGCGCGCTTCGGTGCGGGTGTCGACGCTGCTGGTCGCCTCGTCGAGTATCAGGATCGCCGGATCGGCGAGGATCGCGCGGGCGATGGAGAGGAGCTGGCGCTGGCCCTGGCTCAGGTTTCCGGCCCGCTCCGAAAGCGGGGTCTGGTAGCCGTGCGGAAGCTGGCGGATGAAGTGGTCGGCCCCGGCCGTCCGGGCCGCCTCGATGCACTCCGCGTCGGTCGCCGAAAGGCGTCCGTAGCGGATGTTCTCCAGCACGGTGCCGGAGAAGAGAAACGTGTCCTGCAGGACGATCCCGAGCCTTCGGCGGAGGTCGGTCTTCCGGATGGAACGGATGTCCCTGCCGTCGATCGTGATGCTCCCGCCGTCGATTTCGTAGAAGCGGGAGAGGAGGTTGATGAGGGTGGTCTTGCCGGCGCCGGTCGGCCCCACGAGTGCCAGCATCCCCCCGGCCGGCGCTTCGAGGGTCATCTCCCTGATGACCGCCATCCCGGGCCGGTAGCCGAAATTCACCCCATCGAACCGGACCTCCCCCCGGATCGCGGGAAGCGGCGCAGCGTCCGGGGCGTCGTCCGCCTCCGACGGCGCGTCGATGATCTCGAAGACCCTCTCCGCCCCGGCGAGCGCGGCCTGTATCGCGTTGTACATGTTGGCGAGCTGCCGAAGCGGGCTGATGAAGTTCTGCGCGTAGTTGATGAAGGTCGCGATGATCCCGACGCTGACGAGCCCCTGCAGCGCCAGCCACCCGCCCAGGCCCGCCAGAACGATCACGAAAAAGTTCCCCAGCACGTTCGTCAGCGGCATGAGCAGGAAGGCATAGCTGTTGGCCCAGACGGCGGCATGGAAGACGGCCTCGTTGCTCCGGCGGAAGGCTTCGAGCGAGGAGGCGTTCCTGCGGAACGCCTTGACCACCTTCTGCCCGCTGATCGCCTCCTCCATCACGGCGTTGAGCTCGCCGAGGTGCTTCTGAAGCTCCCGGAACCCCCGGCGCGTGTACCGGGCGACGAATTCGGTGAACGCGAACATGATCGGGACCACCAGGAGCGAGGCGAGCGCCAGCCACTGGTCCAGGATGAACATCGCCGCGACGATCCCTGCCATCGAGAGGAGGCCGGCGAAGAGGGCGGTCACATTCTGCGACACGGCCTGGTTCACAGCGTCGATGTCGTTGGTGAGCCGGCTCATCAGCTCGCCCGCCGGATTGGCGTCGAAAAAACGGACGGGCAGCGTCTGCATGTGGGAGAAGAGGTCCCGCCGCAGCGCCTTGAGGGCGCGCTGGGAAACATCGGCCATGAGCCAGGACGAGACGGCCTGGAAGAGGTTGTTCAGCAGATAGACGACGAGCATCCAGAGGGCGATCGTCGCGAGCCCAGAAAGCTGTTTGACGGCGATGAACCGGTCGATGGCGACGCCCATCAGGTAGGGGCCGATCAGGCCGAGCAACGTGTAGATGACGATGAGACCGCAGACGGCGATCAGTATCCCCTTGAAGGGGCCCAGGTAGGGCAGCAGGCGCGCAAGCGCACTGCGCGGATCGCGGGCCGATTCGATCGTGTCCCGCATCCCCTGGCCGCGCGGCTCCATCGCCGAGCGGATCGTTCCGGTTGCCCGGCCCGGTCTGATCAGCCTCATGGCGAGACCTCCTGGCCTATCTCGCCGCCCAACTGGGATTCGAAAATCTCCCGGTAGATGGGCGAGGCGGCGATCAGCTCACCGTGCGATCCCGCCGCTGCAATGCGGCCATTCTCGAGGACGACGATCTTGTCCGCCTTCAGCACAGTGCTGATCCGCTGCGCGACGACCAGCGTCGTCTGCCGGTGCACCCGGGACTCCAACGCCTCCTGGATCTTTGTCTCGGTCTCCACGTCCACGGAGCTCGTGCTGTCGTCGAGGATCAGGATCTTCGGCCGGGTCAGGAGCGCGCGGGCGATGGCGATCCGCTGCTTCTGGCCGCCTGAGAGGTTCGTGCCCCGCTCTTCGACGTGGGTGTCGTACCCTTTGGAGAGCTCCAGGATGAAGTCGTGGGCCTGGGCCTCCTTGGCCGCCGCGACGATCTCTGCTTCGCCGGCATCGGGGGCGCCGTAGCGGATGTTGTCCCGCACCGTCCCCGAGAAGAGCACCGTTTCCTGCGGCACGATCCCGATCTGGGCCAGAAGCGAGTCGTGCCGGAGCCGGCGGATATCGATCCCGTCGAGCAGGATCCTCCCGGCAGAGACGTCGTAAAACCGCGGCACGAGATTGACCAGCGTCGATTTTCCCGATCCGGTCGCCCCGAGAAAGGCCACGGTCTGACCCGGCTCCACAGTCAGGTCGATCTCCTCCAGAACGGATTCGGCCTGCGCGCCGTTGTAGTGGAAGGAGACCTTTTCGAAGACCAGTCTCCCCGCCACCGGTTCGGGCAGGTCGATCGCATCCGGTGCATCCCGGATGTCCGGCACCGTCTCCAGGACGCCGTTGATGCGCCGGGCCGAGGCGATGCCGCCGGCCCAGATGTTCGACAGGATGGTCATCAGGATGAGCGGCGTCATGGTCGTGAGCAGATAGTTGGCAAAGGCGACGATCTCTCCGACGGAGAGCCCGCCGCGCACGGATTGGATGCCGCCCGCCCAGACGACGATCACCACGCCGATGTTCACACACATCGTGAGAACCGGCGACATGGTCGAGATGACCTGGAGCACCCGCACCGACTCCCCGGTGTAGGCCTCGCTGGCCCGTTCGAAACGCGCGCCCTCGTAATCGGCCCTCACGAAGGATTTGACCAGCCTGGCTCCAGCGATGTTTTCCTGCAGGACGGTGTTCAGCCCGTCGAGCTTCTGCTGCACCGACCGGAAGAGCGGCTCCATCCGGATCACGAAGAAGACAATGAGCGCCGAGGTGGCCAGGAGAAGCGGCAGGAGGGCGAGGGCCAGCCGGGGGCTGGTGCTCACCATGAGGATGAGGCTTCCGACCATCAGGAGCGGCGCCCGCGTCCCGATCCGGAGCGAAACCAGCACCACCCGCTGGAAGGCCTGTGCGTCGCTCGTCAGGCGCACCATGAGTTGGCCGGTCTTCTGCTCATCGAGGTTGGCGTAAGAGAAGGACTGGATCCGGGTGAAGAGGGCGTCGCGGAGGTCGCGGGCCAGGCTCTCGGCCACCTGGATGGAGAGAACGTTGTTGCCCACGGCGAAGAGCGTGCTCAGGAGCGAGATGCCGAGCATCAGGAGCGCCGTCCCGATGACGACCTGCGGATCGTTTTTCCCGATCCCCTGATCGATGATCCGCTGGACCAGGCGGGGAATCGCCAGATCCATGAAGACGAGCGCCGTCAGCAGGAGCAGGGCACAGACGGCACGCATCCGGTTAGGCTTCAGGAAAGTGGCGAGCTTGAAAATCTGGTCCATGATTCATCCCGAAAACCCGCACGCTTCGAATCCCCGCGGGCCGTCCCGGAGACCCACGAACAGGCAGGCAGGAGTGCAGGGTCCGTTCCCTTCAGGGATTGAAGATTTCGCGCGGCCGGCTGCGGAGAGCTTCAATACATCCATCTGTTCGCAATTGTCCAGACATTTCCAATCCCTGCGCTCGGCTGGCTTACCTCCCCATCCGTCACACCGGCGAAAGCCGGTGTCCAGTGTAATCCGATACCACTTCCTGCGGGTTCCCGGCTGTCGTCGGACAACGTCTGGATTCCGGCCTTCGCCGGAATGACGCTTTGACACATACGGTTGTCTGGACAAACAGTCCCGAACAAAAAACCCGGGAAGGCATGGCCAAAATGCCTTCCCGGGGGCGTTCACTGTCACCGGTCTTCCGGACGTGCATCAGCTGTCCTGCCGGTAGGCCTCCTGAATCAGGCAGTTCAGGTATTGTTCCGGACTCTCCACCGCCGCTGCGGGAATGAGGAATTTCCTCTTTCCCGTCTTCTCCCGGATCAGCTTCAGCCCATGACCGTAGTTGTGGAGCTGGCACTTCAGGTAATCCGCCGGATCCTGCGGCACCCTCCAGACCTGTTCCGCCAGGGCGTCGACGGCGCCGTCGCTGAATGCAGCTTCCAGGTCGTTCTTCTGGCAGAATTCGTGGATAAACTCCTGAACCGCCTTCTGAATGCCATGGAGCTCTTCGGCCGCCGCATCCACATCGATCTGCCGATCGATGGCGCGCCGGACGATCAGCCTGATCCGATCATCGGCAAACGGCATCTTGTGGGCGCTCTCCCACTCCGGTATTCTTTGCGCGGCCAGCTTTTCCAGGCGCTCCTCGTCGGCCGCCGCCAAGCGGCAAAAGGCCGCTTCCCGCTCCGGGTCGTCCGGATGGGCGAGAATCTTCTCCAGTTCCCCGGCCGGATCGTCCACCATCGCCAGGGTGACCAGGAGGTGATGGATATCCGTCGAGGGGAGCGTGTGCTCGAACTTCATCAGGACACGCTCCACCGCGCTCACCAGGCCGCGGGCGCCGGTCCTCTCCTTCGCGGCGTTTTCCGCAATCTTGTGGAGCGCTTCGTCTTCGAACTGGAGATCGATGCCATAGGCCTTGAAATCCCGCTTCTTCCCGATCACGATCGGGCTCTTCGGGTTGCACAGGATCTTGTAGAGATCCTCCGTCTCCAGATGCTCGAAGACGGTCACGACCGGCAGCCGGCCGATGAACTCGGACTCGAATCCGTACTGGATCAGATCCTCCGCCTTCAGGTGCCGCAGATGCTCCGCCTGCTTGTCCTTCACCGGCATCTCCGCGCCGAAGCCGATCCCCTTCTGATGGCGCCGCCGCTCTACGATTTCCTCCAGGCCGTTGAACGCACCGCTCATGATGAAGAGAATATGCCTGGTGCTGATCTTCTTGTTCTCCCGCTTCCCCGTCCGCTGGAACTCCTGGACGGCCTCCATCTGGGAGATCGGATCATGGGGCACCTTCAACTCCACCTCGGTCTCCTCCAGCGGCTTCAGGAGGGCGCGCTGCACGCCCGAGCGGGAGACGTCCGGACCCATCAGGCCCCGCGAGGCGGCCAGTTTGTCCACCTCGTCCAGGTAGATGATCCCGTACTGGGCAAGCTCGATATTGCCGTTGGCCTCGTGAACCAGTTCCCGGACCAGATCCTCCACATCGCCGCCCACGTACCCGGTTTCGCTGAATTTCGTCGCGTCGCCCTTGACGAAAGGCACCCCGATCTTGTTGGCGATCAGCTTGACGAGGAACGTCTTTCCGACCCCGGTCGGGCCGATCATGATGATGTTGTTCTTGATTTCTCCAACGGCTTCCGGTCGCTTTTTCCTCCGGTTCAGCTCGAATCGCTTGATCCGGTTGAAATGGGTGCAGATCTTGGTTGCCAAGACCTGTTTCGCTTCATCCTGTTTGACCATGTATTCGTCCAGGTAGGCCTTCAGTTCTCCGGGCTTCATGTCGAAATGGATGGAGGCGAGCTCGTCTTTGCACTCCTCCTTGGCTTCCTCCCCGCCCTTTTCCTTCGCCGCCTCTGGAGCCGTTCCGAAGGCCGCCACCTTGAATTTTATCCCGTACTTCTTCGAGACATAGTCGCTGATGTCTTTCTGCATCTCTTCGATGTCTATGTTCTTGCCGATCACGTCCAGTACCCTTTCTGTAGATTCACCGCTTTCCGTAGAGTTGCTGCGGGACCAATATAATCACGATTTTTCGATAATCAAGTATCCATAAATCCATTTCATTTCATGAGGATGCAAAATTGAGACGCCGACCGGTTTTGACCTGGCGCCTGTCATGGTGTATCCTGCTGGCCGCGGATCGGGTTTTCGCCAAATGGCGCCCCGACCTGAACGGGGAGAAATCGTCTTCCCAGAGCCGCCCCTCTCCGGGTAGGCTGGATCTAAAGGGTGGATTTATGAGAGGAAAGGCCAAAGGGTCTTCCGACGTTTCGGTTCATGCGATCCGGGCGGCCGTGCTGCGCAAGCGCGGCGGTCCTATGAAAATCGAGTCGCTCGAACTGGAGGGTCCCCGCGAGGACGAGCTCCTCGTGCGTCTCGTCGCCTCGGGAATCTGCCATACCGACATCGGCTTCATCGACGACTGGGACAGCGCCGAGGAGCCGGTCGTTCTGGGCCACGAGGGGGCAGGCGTCGTGGCGGAAGTCGGCAGGCGGGTCAGGGGAGTCGCTGCGGGCGACCACGTCGTACTTTCCTACATGTCCTGCGGTCGCTGCTCGCCCTGCCGCCACGGCCGCCCCGCCGATTGCGACCGCCTCTCCGAGGCAAACTTCGGGTTCGCCCGCCTTGACGGCAGCAATGCGCTCGAACGGAGCGGCGTCCGCGGCCACTTCTTCGGCCAGTCCTCCTTTGCCACCCACAGCCTGGCCACGGCACGCAATACCGTCGTCGTTCCCCGGGACCTGCCGCTGGAGCTGCTGGCCCCCCTGGGGTGTGGCCTGCAGACCGGGGCCGGCACCGTGATGAACTCGCTCGCCGTCTCTGCCGGCGCCGGCATCGCCGTCTTCGGCACCGGGGCCGTGGGCCTCGCCGCGGTGATGGCGGCCCGGATTGTGGGCGCTACGCCGATCATCGGCGTCGACATCGTACCCTGGCGCCTCGGCCTCGCTCTGGAACTCGGGGCCACCCATGTCATCGACGCCCGCCGCGAGCAGATCGCAGTCCGCATCGCCGAAATCGCCGGAAAAGGGGTTCATTTCGTCGTCGACACGACAGGCGAGCCGGAGCTGACCCGGCTGGCCGTTTCGATCCTCCGGCCCAGGGGCCGGGCGGCGCTCCTCACCGGCGACATGACAGACCGGACCTACCCCGGAGGGAAGAAGGCCATCGGCGTCGTTCAGGGCGATTCCGTCCCCCAGCGCTTCATCCCCCAGCTGATCGATCTCCACCGGAGAGGGCTTTTCCCCTTCGACCGCCTCGTGGAATTCTATCCCTTCACCCAGATCAACCGCGCCGTCGCCGACGCCCGCAGGGGCGACACGATCAAGCCGGTGCTGCGGATATCGGATATGCTCGATTCACGTGACTTCCAATGAGTTGGAGACTGCGGAGTGCCGGTTTTTGCGGAGGGACTCTCTTGAGGTCTCCTCCTCCGGACGATCCCCACTGCTACGCAGCGAGGCGCCGACCCAGTTTGTAGGCTTTCTGGCCCCAGGAGAGGCGCGGCTTTTCGCTGCTACCGAGGCCGCCCGCGGGCAAGAGAACGGTTTTGCCGCAGCCGTAAAAGCGGCAGAAGAGAGACAGAATCCTTTTCGGGTATCTTGTGAATCCCAACAGGAGATTGACCGGATAGGGGGCACCCGAGGAGAGAATGACCACGCCGGTCTTGCCCTTCATGACGGGCTGCCGGCCCTTGAAGCCGGCGATCCCGATGCCGCCGACCACCGGCAGGTTCCGCTCCAGGAATTTCTTCATCAGGGCGGTCGGCCCCATTTCGTAGACCGGGGTGGCGTAGACCAGAACGTCGCAGGCAAGCGACTTCTCGAGGAGAGCCCGGACATCGTCTTCGATCGGGCAATCGCCGATCGGCTTCCCGATGTTCTCCGGATTGCCGCAGGCCCAGCATCCCCGGCAATATTCGATTCTCAGATCGCGCAGATGGACGACTCCCATCTCCGCCTCGCAGCCGGCTTCCCGAACACCCTCGGCAAACCGGTCGATCAGGAAGGCGATGTCGCCGGTCTCATGGTAGGAGCCGTTTATGATCAAAATCTTTCCCATCGAGCTATCCCGAATCCACTTTTCCAGAGGACAGGGGCGGTGGCAACTGCAATCAATGAGGAGATCGAACCTGTTCCGCCCCGATAGGGCACATCTATAGCCCGTTGCCACGGCCAATGCAACCCGTTGCCCCCGCATCCGCACCCGCAGCCCGCCGGAGAAGAACGGGTCTTCTCCTCCTTTCCCATTGACATCCGGCGCCATATTCCGTACCTCTTGGCCCGGAAATCCGGAACGAAAATGGAGAAACCCATGAAGGATCATCGGCGGATCGCCCGGAAGATAACGATCGTGCTCTTCCTCTCCCAGAGCCTGAGCTCGGCAGGATTCATCGCCGCCTTCACCGTCAACGCGCTCGTGGGCGTCGATTTGAGCGGCCAGCGGGCCATGGCAGGGGTGCCCGGCGCGGTCTACGTGCTGGGACAGGCTTTCGGCGCCCTTGTCTGGGGCCTCAGCATGGAGAAGATCGGCCGCCGGGGAGGCATTGCGCTCGGCCAGGTCCTCGGGGTGATCGGTTCGGTGGTCGCGATGAGCGCCGTGGTCGGCCGCTCGCTCACGCTCTTCCTGGCAGGTCTTGTCCTGGTGGGAATGGCCAGATCAGCCGTCGATCTGGGCCGCTTCGCCGCGGCGGAGGTCCACCTGCCTGCGGAGCGGGGGCGTGCCATCTCCCATGTGGTGCTCGGAAGCACGGTCGGGGCGGTGTTCGGGCCTCTGCTCGTGGGCCCCACCGGAACACTGGCGCAATGGGCCGGGTTTGTGGAGCTGGCCGGGCCGTACAGCGTCGGCTTGATCGGCTTGATCCTTGCGGCCATCCTGATCTTTGCGGGGCTCAGGCCGGACCCGCGAGACGTCGGGCGCGAACTCGCCCGCCTGTATCCCGAATCGATTCTCCACCGGGAAACCCGCCCCCTTACCGAGATTGTTCGGCAGCCGGGGGTGATCGTGGCCATGGTCAGTGTGGTCTTCGCCCAGATGGTGATGATGGTACCGATGTCCATCACCTCCGTCCACATGAAGGCCTCCAACCACCCGCTGAGCGCGATGTCGGTGGTGATTTCCGCCCATACCCTGGGGATGTACGCCTTCTCCGTCCTCTCCGGGCGGATGACCGACCGGTGGGGACGGGGGCGGACGATCATCCTGGGAATGGTCGTGATGATCGTCTCCTGCCTGATGGCCGCCCCTTCGACCGGCGTTTTGGCCCTGACGGTCGCGCTCTTCCTGCTGGGGCTCGGCTGGAACTTCGCCTACGTGGCCGGGTCCGCCCTGCTGGCCGACCAGCTTTCTCCCGGCGAGAGGGCCAAGACCCAGGGCTTCAACGACCTGCTGCTGAACCTCACTTCGGCATTCAGCCAGGTTGTGAGTGGTGTTGTGTATGCCTCGGGCGGATACGGGGTCATGGCCCTGGCGGCAGCCGCGGCATCGCTCCTGCCGCTGACCGTGGCCCTGTGGTGGCAGGCGGCCCGTCGGAACATCGCCGCATCCCCGCAGCGTTAGATCCGAAGCATCGCGCTTCCACGCTCCTTTTCAGGCCAGAGCGCCGACAGCGTCAGACGCACTCGCTGAAGCCGCAGGAGTGGCAGACGGAGCAGCCCCCCTCGTGTTCGACCTTGCCGCCGCATTCGCGGCAGGCTCCCTTGAAGAGCGCCTTCTTTTCCACCTTCTCCATGTGGCCGGCCGAGGACTCGTGGTTGCGGATGGCCTTGGCCACCGCGTCGGCGCAGGAGAGGATCTTGTTCTCGCCGAACCCGGAGGGCGAATGGCAGGAGATGTCCAGGAGCTGCTTGATCACCTGCTTCGGCTGAACGCCGCTCCGCCAGGCCAGGGAAACCATCCGGCCGATCGCCTCGCTCTGGGAAGCGGCGCAGCCGCCCGCCTTCCCCATGGTCGTGAAGAGCTCGAAGAGGCCCTCCTCATCCTCATTGATCGTCACGTAGAGGGGCCCGCAGCCGGTCTGCATCCGGTAGGTCCAGCCCTTGAGCGTCATGGGGCGCTCCCGGACCGGTTTCTTCGCCCCCGCCTCCGCTTCCTGCGGCGTCCCGACGGTGGAGAGAACCTGATGCTGCCGCGATCCGTCACGGTAGATCGTAACGCCCTTGCAGTCGAGCTGGTAGGCCAGTTCGTAGACCCTCCTGACCTCCTCGATCGTGGCGGTTCGGGGGAAATTCACGGTCTTGCTGACGGCATTGTCGGTGCTCTTCTGGAAGGCCGCCTGCATCCGGATGTGGTCCTCCGGCGTGATGTCGTGCGCGGTCACAAACAGACTGCGGATCTCGGCCGGGATCTCCTTGATCCCCTGAATCGTGCCGTGCTCTGCAATCTTCTCCATGAGGGGATCGGAGTAGACGCCGCACGCCTTGGCCATCTTTTCGAAGAGCGGGTGGACTTCGAGCAGGATGTTGTTGTCGAGGACCTGGCGGACGAAGGAGACGGCGAAAATCGGCTCGATCCCGGACGAGGCGTTGGCGATGATGGAGATCGTGCCCGTCGGCGCGATGGTCGTCACGGTCGCGTTGCGGACCGCAGGGTTTCCCTGCTTGGCGAGCAGGGAGCCTTCGAAGTTCGGGAATGCGCCCCTCTGCTTTGCCAGTTCCGCAGAGGCTGCATGCCCCTCGTCGCTGATGAACGCCATCACCTTTCCGCCGAGTTCGATCGCCTCCTCGGAGTTGTAGGGAACCCCCAGGGAGATCAGCATGTCGGCCCACCCCATGACCCCCAGGCCGATCTTCCGGTTGGCGTAGGTCATTTGGGCAATCTGCGGCAGGGGGTAGCGGTTGAGTTCGATCACATTGTCCAGGAAGTGGACGGCCAGATGCACGATCTCCTTCAGCCGCGGCCAGTCGACCTGTTCTTCCTTCACCATCAACCCCAGGTTGATCGAACCCAGGTTGCAGGATTCGTAGGGGAGCAGGGGCTGCTCGCCGCAGGGGTTGGTCGATTCGATTGCCCCGATCTGCGGGGTGGGGTTGTCCCGGTTCATCCGGTCGAGGAAGATGATCCCCGGCTCGCCGTTCTCCCAGGCCTGCTTGACGATCAGGTCGAAGACCTCCCTGGCTTTCAGCGTTCCGGTCACCTCATGCCCACGGGGATTGATCAACGGATAGGATTCATCCTTTTCCAACGCCTGCATGAAGGCCTCGGTCACCCCCACGGAGATGTTGAAGTTGTTCAACTGCTTCTGATCGGACTTGCAGCGGATGAACTCCAGGATATCGGGATGGTCCACCCGCAGGAGCCCCATGTTCGCACCCCGCCTGGTGCCGCCCTGCTTGACCGTCTCCGTCGCGATGTCGAAGACCCGCATGAAGGAGATGGGGCCGCTCGAGATCCCCTTCGTGGACTGGACCACATCGCACTTGGGGCGGAGCCGGGAAAAGGAGAAACCGGTGCCGCCGCCCGATTTGTGGATGAGGGCCGTGTGCTTGACCGCATCGAAGATCTCATCCATCGAATCCCCAACGGGCAGCACGAAGCAGGCGGAGAGTTGGCCCAGTTCCCGCCCCGCATTCATCAGGGTGGGGGAATTCGGCAGGAAGGCGAGGCTGGCCATGGCATCGTAAAACCGGTCGGCCAGCGGCGTCGTGTCGGCTTTGGGGTCGAACTTCTGATCGGCATGGGCGATCGCCTCGGCAACGCGCCGGAACATCTCCGCTGCCTCTTCGATGACCTCACCGTTCTGGTTCTTTCGCAGATAGCGCTTCTCCAGAACGGTCAGTGCATTTTTGGTCAATTGGGGAACAATGGGGGGACGAGCGGACATGATGATATCTCCTTGTTATCCGGTCAGGTTCAGGATAAGTGAACGGCTGTTGGATGAAAAAACACCATATATTGTATGGGGAGAACTTATAACCACAATATCTATTGGCCGTCAACCAAAAATTTATATAAATTTATGGGAGGTAAAAAGCGGCGGCGGTAGGTCAGTTGGCGCGGGTCTGCCGGTAGTACCACTGCATCTGTCCGGCGGTACTCTCCTCATCCACGTTCTCTTGGGCGATCAGCGTTTCACCCCGGGCAGGCGGCAGGACCTCCTTGAGTTTCCAGACCCCGTCCAGACGGCCGAAGGTCCAGTACTCCTCGAAGGGGGTGACATACTGCTGTCCGCTCAGGATTTGGTTCCCCTTGCGGACGATCTTCTGGGCATGGGCGCTGATGCGGACGAAGAACTCGTCTCTGGCCGGATCGGTGAAATTGCGGATCAGGATCAGCTCCGCCTTGCGCACGCAGAGGTTCCGGTATTCCACCCTCGTCCCATCCATCTGCCACTGCCGGATCTGCCCGCGAAGACTGTCTGCAACGGTTTTGAACAGATCCGCATCGGGCACCTGCGCCGGATCACCGGACTCCCGCGCCAGATAGACGTTCAGGAACAGATGGCGCGCCCGGCTGAGCATCTGCTGCCGATCCCAGAGTTTGTCTGTCCGGACCAGGAAATTCAGCAGGCGATCGATGCGCGTCGCTTTCTTCTCGGTCCCCTTCTCCAGCCACGGCCCGGCCTCTCCCTCTTTTCCGGCCGCCTCCGCGTAGATCCCCCGGAGGGTCTGATCGGTGAGCATCTCGGCGAAATTTTCGTCCTTGAGAAGATCCGACTCGCCCGCCTGCTCGATCTCCCTGAGCAGCCAGCCCGCACCCGCACGCTGGAACGTCCAGAACTCCTGGAACCGGGCCGGAGAGCGGTCGCCCCTGAGGAATCTCTGATTGCGGTCGTCCACGTAGTAGTCGCGGGCCGAGGCGGTGATCAGCGCGCTGAATTCCCGCTGATCGCTCTTCTCGGTGTAGCGGACGTTGACGAGATCCACCCTCTCCACCCGGAGCTGCTCGATCCGATTGATCTCATGATTCCGGGCCAGACCGTGAAGCTGCACGGTGTGCTGAAGGAACAGGGCCCGCATCAGAAGCGGCTCCATGGGGCCATAGTCGCGCTTTTCCCAGCACTCCTGGAGTCTGCGGAAGGTCGATTCGGCGAACTTGCGCAGTTCCGGCGGGGAGAGCGACGGATCCTGTTTGCTGAGGAAGGCCAGGAGCTTCTCCGTTTTCACGGCCTTTTTCGCCACCGTCGCGGCAGGATAGAGATAGTCCAGGTTTTCACTCTTGGCCGTCTTGCCCTTCACCGCCGCCACGACGAAGATGATGAAAAACGTTGTGAAAAGAAAGAAAAAGAGAACGGCGAAACCATCGTCGCCCGCGCTGCCGGAGCCGCTGGAATGGGAATGGCCGGAGCTGGAATGGGACCCTCCGCCCCCCTTGTTGTGGACCAGGAAGTTGCCCGCCAAAAAGGTGTGCGGAGAGCCGACGCTGAGGTTGTAGACCACCTCTCTCTTTTCCTGCGTCGAGATCCTGATGACGGTCGCGGTTTCGAAGCCAGCGGCACGGAGGCCGGGGTCCTCCGGCCGGGAGGCCGCCCGCTCATGACCCCGGTCCGTTCCCCCCGCCGTGCTCCCGGGCGAAGCGCCGTCGCCCCGGATGAGCACTTTTTGACCCGGCCGGAGTTTCCCGGCCTCGAGGAATATGCCTCCGGGCAGGCCGACGGGATGCTCGGCGGTTGTCCGGAGGAGGCCCAGATCCGTTTCGACCGTCATGACCGAAGCGCGGGCGGCGAAGCTCTTTTCGACGCGCGCCTCGACCGTCCCTCCCCCCGGGCTGAACGCCCGAACCTTCTCCCCCGCCTGCAATTCTTCAATGGGAATCTCACCCGAGGGGGTCCGGATCATCGTTCCGGCCGGGAAACAACCGCCTCCGCCGCCCTTGTTGTGCACCGCGACGCCTCCGGCAAAGAAGGTGTTCGGGTGATCGGTCTGAAGGTTGAAGACGGGGACCCGCTCCTGAACCCTTTGCAGCGACAGGATGCGCTGTGCGGTAAGGGCTGCCCCTTCCCGGGCGAAGATGAGGTCGCCCGCCTTGAGGATCTCCAGCGTCTTGAAGGCGCCGTGCCCGACATAGAAGGGATGTTCGGCCGTGGCTTTGATGGTTTGCCGTTCGGTCGTGAGGATGAAATATTCATCGACCTGGTGGCGGAGAATTTCTCTCACCCGGGTCCGGACGATTTGTCCCTCGGGCGAATAGGCCAGCAGCGGATCGCCCGGCCGGACGGCGCTGATCGGTTTTTCGCTCCCGTCGGCCTGCATGATCAGACTCTCGGGAAGAAAGCACCCCTTGTTGTGGACCACGGTGCCGGCCGGCAGGAACGTTCCGCCGGGCATCACGAGCAGATTGTAGGCCGGGAAGCGGGCGGGGAGTTCCCGAATGGAGCGGATGGGAACCGGATCCAGTTGGCCGCGGCTCATCCGGTAGATCCGGTCGCCAGGCTTGAGGAGCCGGGCAATACGGTACTCGCCCGGTCCCGTCATCACCGGATGCTCCGGGGTGATCGCTACCCGGGCCTCTCCTGCGCAGATCTCCAGGTAACGGTCCGCTTCTACCTCAGTCAGCGCCTGGACTGTGCCTGCCCGGAGTTTTCCCCCGGCAACGCTCCAGACCGGATCGCCGATGCGAAGGGTTTCGATCGCGACAGTGCCCGCCGGCGTCGGAATCAGGGTTCCCTTTTCCAGGCAGCCGCCCCCGCCCCGGGCCCAGGCCGGAGACGAAGCCAGCACCAGCAGCATCGCCGTCCAGAGAACGAGTTTTTTCATGGATTCATCCGCGATTCAATCCGTTCAACAGCCTGCCAAAGGGCCACTGATCCAGGCTGTTCAAAAATGTCCAGATGCAAGGCCCCCGATATCCTGAGCCGTGAGGCGTACTTTTGGCGTACGTCGAACGGCAAAGGATGAGGGAAACGCAGCAGATGGGCGTTTTTCAACAGCCTGTCAGTAGAGCGCGGAGAGGATGCCTCCCAGTACCGCGGCTGCCACAACCATGCTGACGCCGATGATGCAGGCGGCGACGATCCTGCTGTAGTAGTCCGCCACGGCTCGGTTTCCCCGGGCGATCTCCTTCTCTTCGTCGATGTTCGGGGTCAGGCGGCACATCAGCCTCGTCACCACGACCGAAGCGAGCAGAATCATCGCCATGCCCACCAGGCCTCCCACCACCGCAAAAATCACCGACCAGCCGATATTGCTCATCGTCTCCGTCATCGCGACTCCTTTCCGCCGTCGGCCGGCGTTGGCCCACCGCCCGGTTGTTCAATCCCCGAATTAAAACTTCACCTGCGGAACCGCACGGTCTCCCGGCTCCTCCATCTGGAAGAAGGGCTCTGCCTGGAAGTTGAACAGACCGGCAATCAAGTTGCCGGGGAACATCTCCACCCGATTCTTGTATCGCATGGCCGCGTCATTGTAATACTGGCGGGAAAAACCGATCTTGTTTTCCGTCGACGCGAGTTCCTCCTGCAGCGCGATGAAGCCCTGGTTGGCCTTCAGGTCCGGATAGGCCTCCGCCAGGGCGAGAAGGGACCGCAGGGACTGGGTCAGTACATTTTCGACCTTGGCCCTCTCTTCGACGCTTCCCGCAAATTCCTCCGCCTGCCGGCGGGCCTTGACGACCGCGTCGAGGGTCTGCCGCTCGTGGGCGGCGTAGCCCTTGACGGATTCGATGAGGTTGGGGATCAGGTCATGACGCCGTTTGAGTTGCACATCGATCGAGCTCCAGCTGTTCTTGACCTCATTGCGGGCGCCGACGAGACCATTGTAAAGGCTGACCCCCAGCAGGCCCAAGACAACGACAACCACCATCACGATGATCGAAAACATCACACCCTCCTTTGAAAGTCGAGCCGACCGGAGCCTTCCGGTGGCACCTCATTCCCTGAACCGATTGGTTTCAACCTGCGATCTCCCGGATCTTCCGGGAGAGTCCTTCCATCTGAAAGGGTTTCTGGATGAATCCGTTGCAGCCGCGGTCCATGATGGTCTTGGCCTCCCCGTTGATACTGTAGCCGCTCGCCAGAAGGACTTTGACTGCGGGATCGATCCGGCGGAGACGGTCGAAGGTCTCCCCCCCCGATATCCCCGGCATGATCATGTCCAGAATCACCAGATCGATCTCCCGCTGCTTCTCCAGGTAGACGGCAACCGCCTCCTGGCCGCTTCCCACCGCATAGACCCGGTACCCCAGAAATTCCAGCATCTCACGGCTCACCTCCAGGACCGTTTTCTCGTCATCCGCGAGCAGGATCGTCTCCTTCCCCCGGGTGAGCGGCCGAGCCTCCCTCTTCTCCTTCACCACGGCCTTCTCCGAAGCCGGCAGATAGATGCTAAAGGTCGTCCCCCGGCCGGGCTCGCTCATGACGTCAATGGTTCCCTTGTGGCCCTTGATGATCCCGTAGACCGTGGCCAGCCCCAGCCCCGTTCCCCTTCCCATCTCCTTCGTCGTGAAAAAGGGGTCGAAGATCCGCGCCTTGGTCTTCTCATCCATGCCCGTCCCCGTATCCGTCACGGTAATCTTCACATACTCCCCCGGCGCCACGGAATACGAAAGCGCTTCCTCGTCCGTAAGAATAACATTCTCCGTCTCCAGGCAGATCTCCCCGCCTCCCGGCATCGCCTGCCAGGCATTAACATAGAGGTTCATCAACACCTGTACCATCTGGCTCCGGTCCACCTCCACGGTCCGGAGATCCTTATCCAATTTCCGCTGGATCGTGATCTCCTTCCTGGTCCTCCCGAACATCGCAGAGCTCTTCTCAAGGATCTCATTCATGTCGGCGGGCTTCACCTCATATCGCCCGCCGCGGGCAAATCCCAGCAGTTGCCGGGTCAGGTCCGCCCCGCTCTGGACCTGTTCCTCGATCCTTTTGAGCCTTTCATAATGGGGATGGGCGGGGTCCAGCTCTAGAAGCATCAGAGAGGCATACCCCTCGATCCCCATCAGCAGATTGTTGAAGTCGTGAGCAATCCCTCCCGCCAATGTCCCGATCGCCTCCAGTTTCTCGCTTTGCAGAAGCTTGGCCTGCATCAGGTCCCGTTCGGCCTCCAGGCCCTTGCGCTCGGCGAGTTCCCGCTTCACCTGATCGTAGAGCCAGGCGTTGTTCAGTGCGATCGAGGCCAGTTCCGTCAGGCGTTCCAGGATGGCCAATTCCTCGGAATCAAAGCGTCTCGCAGGATCATGATGAGACAGGCCCAGAACCCCGGCAAGCCGTCCCTCATGCAGGAGCGGAATGGCCACCGTCGCCCGGCGCGCGTCGTACTCCCTGATCTTCGCCCGCTTGGGCCAGAGATGGTAGTCGTCGATCAGCAATGTCCGTTTCGTACGCAAGACCTCTCCGATGATACCGCGGCCGTATTCGACGCGTAGCCCGACCCGGTACTCGCGCTGACCCACGGCAGCCCGGTACTCGAAATCGTCAGTTACGGGATTGTATGTGCAGATCCACCCTTCCTGCGCTCCGGACAGATGCATGGCCCGGGCGACGATTGTCTGGAAAAGGTCCGCCAGATCCGTATGCTGCATTAGACCCAGCGCGGTTTCGTTGAGCAATTCCAGATAGACGTTCTGGCGCTGCAGCGTTTTTTCCGCCCGCTTTCGTTCGGTGATGTCGAAGTGGATGCCGAACATCATCAGCGGCTTGCCGTCGCCGGTGCGGGTGATGAGGCGACCCCGGTCATGGACCCAGACCCAGTGGCCGTCCTTGTGTTTCATCCGGCATTCCAGGTCGTAGTCGGGCAATTCTCCCGCAAAGTGCCGCTCCAACAGTTCGCCGGACCGCTTCAGGTCGTCAGGATGGGCGAATGTCTCCCATGTCTTGATACCGATGGGGGCCAGTTCATTGAGCGTATAACCGATGATCCGGGCCCAGGTCTCGTTGAAGACCGTTTCTCCGGTCTGGACGTTCCATTCCCAAGTGCCCACCCGGGTGCCTTCGATGATGCTCTCCATCCGCCAGTTGGCGTCCCGCAGCGCCTCCTCGATTTGTTTGCGTTCGGTGATGTCGATGAGGGAAACCACGCTCTTTTCCGTTCCGGGGATGATGTCCGCGATGAGATAGATATCCTTGATACGGCCTTCCCGATGCACCAGCCGGAACTCGTACCTTCTTTTCGCAAAGTCCTTATCCGTCCTCCGCAGGTGGTGCTGCTCGATCATCCTTTCCAGATCGGTCTTTTCGACAAATTCGGTCCACTTCTTCTTCCCTTCGATCTCGTTTCGCCGGTAGCCGGTCAGCTTTTCAAACTCCGCATTGGCAAAGGATATCGTCATATCCTTTTCAACGATCAGCATCACGGTCCCGGTATTTTCAAAGATGCTCTGATAGCGGATTTCACTGCCCAGGAGCGCCTCCTCCGCCTGCTTGCGATCGGTGATGTCGCTGGCGCTGCCCTCGACACCCACAACTGTGCCGGTTTCATCACGCAGGGGAACGGCATTGGTGTTGTGCCAGCGCCAGGAACCGTCCGCATGCTTCGCCCGGTACTCGACGTCCGTTTGCCTCTCTCCCGTCTCGATCAATCTCCGCAGAGACCACTCGCATCGGTCGATATCATCGGGATGGACGAACTCCCGGAATGATTTCCCGACGACCCGGTCAACCGGGTGCCCCAGAAGCGCTGTCCAGGCGGGCGAAACGAAGGTGAATATCCCTTCGACGTCAAGCGTATAGATGATGTCGTGGCTGTTTTCGATCAGCAGGCGGTGCTTCTCCTCCGCCTTTTCGAACGCCGCGCTCCTCTGCCTCAGAAGCGCGAGTTCCTGAATCAATTCCTCTCTGGTCTTGGATCCGTCTTCCATTTGCGTCATCCCTTGGGTGATTGTTCCGCCAACATCTGTTTGAGTTCCCGCTTCAGGATCTTTCCGACGCCGCTCGTGGGAAGCTGGTCCATGAAGGTGATGACCTTGGGAACCTTGTACGGAGCCACATTCTCCTTCAGATATCCCAGAATTTTTTCCTTTTCCGCCGCGCCGGCCTCGATGCCCGGCCGCAGGATGATGGCGCATCCCACCCGTTCCGACCCCGGCCGCTCCGGGTCGGGGAGTCCCACGGAGGCCGCCATCTGCACGTCGGGATGCCTGCAGAGGACCTCATCCAGCTCACGGGTAAAGACCTTGAAGCCCGAGATGATGGCCATATCCTTCAACCGGTCGACGATGGAGAAATAGCCCTCCTCATCCATCCGGGCGATATCGCCGGTATAGAGCCAGCCATCCCTGAGGACGTTTTTCGTCTCTTCGGGCTGGCCGAAATAGCCCTTCATCACCTGAGGCCCCCGGATGGCGATTTCACCCGGCTCGCCCGTTTTGACCGGCTCTCTGGTCGTAGGATCGATCAGTTTGAATTCCGTATCGGGCATGGGCATGCCGATCGAACCGGCCTTCTTCTTTCCATAGCGCGGATTGCAGCAGGTGACCGGGGAGGTCTCCGTCATGCCGTAGAGTTCGATGAAATTGCCCTCGCCGATGATCGACTCCAGTTCCTTGATGTTTTCCGCCGGAAAAGGGGCGGCGGCACTGAGGCACCACTTGACGCCGCTCCAGTCCAGCGCCTTGAACTCCGGCTTTTTCATCATTTCAAAGTAGACGGTGGGCACATTCACGATGCAGGTGGGACGGTACGTCCGGATCGCCTCGATCAGGAAGTGCGAATCGCGCGGATTGGGAACGCAGATCTGGGTCGCCCCCAGGGTCATCATGAATCCTCCCAGTGCAAGGCCGGCGATGTGGAACATGGGGAACGCCGACAGGGCCGTATCCTCAGGGACGGAGTCCAGCCATGTCAGGACCTGGCGCCGGTTGCGCATGTAGTTCCTCTGGGTCAGAACGGCGCCCTTGGCGAGCCCCGTCGTGCCACCCGTGTACATCATGAAAATCGTGTCGTCCATGGTGCGCCTCACCGGCGCAAACTCACGGGGAAAGGCGGGCAGGCGCTCGGTCAGCCGATGGATCTTCTTGCCGGGAACGGGTTTCACCTCCGCCGTGGGGATCTTCTTGAGCAGCTTGCCAAGGAAGCGCTTCAGCGGCGGCAGAAAATCGGCGATTTCCGAGACCATGATCGTGGTGAAAGGGCACTCGTCGGCAACCTGGGCCAGTTTGGCCAGGAGGAGATCCGCCGTGATCACCATCTTGGCCTGCGAGTCCCGAAGCTGGTGCGCCATCTCGGCGGGCGTCAACAGCGGGCTCAAACCCGTGGTGACGCACCCCGCTTTCTGCGCCGCGATGACCGCGATATAGTGGGCCGGGATGTTGGGCAGATGGAGCCCCACCACGTCATCGGGCTTCAGGCCGCTCTGGGCGAAGAAATGGGCCAGTTGGTTGGACAGCGCGTCCAGCTCTCGGAAACTCAGACGAACGCCAAGATAGATCAAGGCCGTCTTTTCGGGGTAGAGCCGGACCACATCCAGGAATGTTTCCGCAAATGTCTTGTCCTCATAGGAAAGTGTGGAAGGGACGTTCCGGTCATAATGATCGAGCCACGGTCTTTGCGTGAACGCATCATGCATGACGACACCTCCTGGGGATCAATATTCATTCTGGAAAGAACGGTTTGGCGCGGCCGGAGTATACGATGGGCGGGTTGGCGAGTCAACCAAATGGTGAATATACCAGGCAGAATTTTCGCACCGGCTAACGAGTGCCACGGAGGCGGTTTTCGTTTGACTCAGGAAGGCCTTTCCGCTATACCCTACCCGGGTTGGAAGCCATGGCCGGGCCATCCCGAGAAGTCTCTTTTCTGTGCACCGGCTCCATTTTCATCTGCCATCATGGAGGCAAAATCGATGAGAAAAACCTGTGAACACTGGGAACGCCTTTTTCCCGCCGGGAAATTCGGCGCCCATCTCTTTCCCGAATTCGAGATGCGGACAAAAGCGGTTTCCAGCGAGCTCTTCCGGATCCCCGAGGCGTCGGACGCCACGGCGATCCTTCTTCAGCTCGTGGACGCCGTTCAGGCCAAAAAGGTGGTCGCCGTCGAGAGCCCCCTCCAGGAGGCGGCCGGCATCACGGCTGCACTCCGCTCCCGCGGGGTGACCGTTTATACGGAAGCTTCCGACATCGCGGCCCATGCGGACACGGCCGACCTCGGCATCTCCGGCGTGGAGTTCGGGGTGGCGGAAACGGGAAGCGTCTTTCAGGACGGCTACGACATCGCGACGCGGCTGGTCACGATCCTTCCGCCGCTTCACGTCGTCTTCCTCCAGAGCCACCATATCGTCCCCGGAATCGAAGAGGCCTTCGAGGTCATCTCCCCCGGCTTCGATCGCGGATACGTGGGCTTCATCACCGGCCCCAGCCGCACCGCCGATATCGAACGGGTGCTGACCATCGGCGTGCATGGCCCCAGCCGTTTTGTGATCATCGCCGTCGATGAGGAACTGAAGGGAGGTGCCGCCTGATGGATGCCGAAAAGAGAAACCTCCGAAAAGAAATCTCCGAAAAACTGAAGGATGAGACCCTCCGCGGCGCCTTGGGGCGCTTCTCGGAGGTCTATCCCGGCGCGAGGCTCAAGGCCTACGAGAATGCCGGCGACATCGAGAAGCTCCGCGAGGCGGTCCGGCAGATGAAGATCGATACCGTTGCGCGGATCGAGGAGGTGGCGGACCGCTTCGAGGCGGAGGCGACCAAGAGAGGCGCCAAGGTCTTCCGGGCCAAAACCGGCGACGACCTCAAGGCCTACCTGACCGCCCTCTGCAAGGAGAAGGGGGTGAAAAGGATCGTCAAATCGAAATCCATGGCCAGCGAAGAGATCGAGCTTTCCAAGCATATGGAGGCTGCCGGGATCGCGATCACGGAAACCGACCTGGGCGAGTGGATCGTGGCCCTGGCCGGCCAGAAGCCCTCCCACATGGTGATGCCCGCGATCCACCTGAGCCGTTTCCAGGTGGCCGAATATTTCTCGAAAGAGCTCAAGACCGATATCCCGCCGGACATCGCGATGATGGTCCAGGCGGCGCGCAAGGAACTCCGCGAGAAATTTCTCCGGGCGGACATGGGAATCTCCGGCGCCAATTTCGGGATCGCCGAAAACGGCGCGATCGGCCTCGTCACCAACGAAGGCAACGCCCGGATGGTGACCACCCTTCCCCGGATTCAGGTGGCGATCGTGGGGTACGAGAAGCTCATTCCCACGATTCGGGATGCGGCCAAGATCCTCAAGGTGCTGCCCCGGAATGCGACGGCCCAACTCATGACGAGCTACATGACCATGGTCTCGGGCCCAACGCCCGCCATGGTCAAGCGCGACGGCAAATGGGTCGAGGAGGAGAAGGAGATGCACATCCTGCTCCTCGACAACGGACGGCTCAAAGCAGCCCACGACGACAGGTTCAAGGAAATCTACCAGTGCGTCCGCTGCGCTTCCTGTCTGAACGTCTGCCCGGTCTACACCCTGATCGGCGGCCACGTCTACGGCCACGTCTATGCCGGAGGCATCGGGGCGATCCTGACGGCCTTCCTCCACGGGATGAAGGAGTTCGAGCAGTTCCATGAACTCTGCATTGGCTGCCGGCGCTGCACGACGATCTGTCCCGGGAAGATCGACATCCCGGGCCTGATCGAGGAGCTTCGCATCCGGAAGGTCAAGGAGAAGGGGCTCCCCTTCGTGATCCAGGCGGCCTTCGACCACGTGATTTCAAACCGTAAGCTCTTTCACTCGCTCTTGCGCCTAGCCTCCGTCGGCCAGAAGCCTTTTCAGGAAGGGAGGCTGATCCGCCACCTCCCGCTCTTCCTGGCGGGCATGGCCAAGGACCGGAGCCTGCCGGCGGTCGCCGCCGTGCCGCTGCGCGACCGGATTGCGAAAGTTGCGAAGAAGATCGCCAAACCGGACAAACGTGTGGCCTTCTTCTCCGGCTGCACGATCGACTTCGTCTTCCCCGAGACCGGGGAATCGGTCGTCAAGGTTCTTGAGGATCTCAACATGGAGGTGATCTTCCCCGAGGGGCAGAGCTGCTGCGGGAAGCCCGTGATCGCACTCGGGGATGTGGAGACGACGAAGAAGATCGCCCGGGAGAACATCCGGGCACTCACGGAGATGAATCCCGACGTGATCATCGCCGCCTGTCCCACCTGCACGGAGTCTCTCCAGCACTACGCCGAGCTCCTGCACGACGATCCCGAATGGGGACCGAAGGCGGCGGTGATGGCCAAAAGGGTCCGGGAGTTCTGCAGCTTCGTCGCGGAAGAGTATGGGAAACGCGGCCGGCTGACGAAAGCGGGCGGCGGGCCGAAGGTGACCTACCACGACTCCTGCCACATGAAGAGGGTCCTCGGGATCGAAAAGGAGCCCCGGCAGCTTCTGGAGGCGGCCGGCTGCGAACTCGTGGAGATGAAGGACGCCGACAAGTGCTGCGGGATGTCGGGAATCTTCGGTGTGAAGTACGCCGAGCTCTCCATGCCGATCCTGGAACAGAAGATGGCGAACATCCGCGAGACGGGCGCGGAGATCGCGGCCTGCGCTTGTTCGGGCTGCATGGTCCAGATCCAGGGCGGCCTCGACAAGCAGCTCCCGGGCGTCCGAATGAAACACGTGGCGGATATTCTGGCGGAGAAACTGAAAGCGTAGTTGCGGATCGGTCCTCTTTTCAAACCTTCCTGTTCTTACGGACCAGGAAACGCTTTTCGATCAGATCCGCTATCCCCGGAGCATCGTTTCGGTCGAAAACGGGAACCTCGGCGGATATCGGTTGATCGACCGCGAGGGCCATCAGGTTGTCCTCCGGCCCGCAAAGGCGCTCCCGGCGCAACTCCGTCCGGAAGACCTCGATTTTCGGATGGGGATTCCCCTTGTATCCCTCGGCGAGGATGAGGTCCGCGTTCCGGATGTACCGCTCGCCGACCTCGGCCAGGCCATAGTCGGCATCCACGTCTTCGATGAGGGCGACCTTTCCGGGCGAGACGATGGCCGTGGCCACGGCGCCGGCTCTTCGGTGGCGCCAGCTGTCTTTCCCCTCATGGTCGATCTCGAAGCCGTGGCGATTGTGTTTGATCGTCGCGACCCGCCATCCCCGGCGGGAGAGCTCGGCGATGAGCTTTTCGATCAGCGTGGTCTTGCCCGACTCTGATTTTCCGACAATGGAAACGATGGGAATCATGGGTCGAGTATAGACCATGCGGGCCGGCTTGACCAGAAAATCTTCCCCTCCCGATGCCAAACGGCACCCTGGGGAATAGAGAAACCGGCGAAGCTAGGGCGCTCTGCGCGGCTTGTCTGTCACATTGACCTCCTCGGCCGCCAGCGCCGGCCCCTCGGGGATCTCCCGTGCCGGGAAGGCGTTCCGCTTTGCCCAGAGCTTGCCGCCGGCGATGACGACAACAATGCCCAGGGCCATTGCCGTGTACTCCATCACGGGCCCGGGATGGAACATACTTTCCACCCAGCGGTCGCCGACGATCATCTCCCCGCCGACCTTCCCGAGGATGGCTGCGCCGATCACGATGATGACCGGATACCTGTCCATCAGCATGGAGAGCAGGTTGCTGGCGTAGATGACGATCGGAATGCTCAGGACCAGACCCAGGACCAGCAGGAACGGGCTGCCGTGCGCCGCGCCTGCCACGGCCAGCACGTTATCGAGCGACATCGTCAGATCGGCAATCAGGATGATCCGGATGGCCTGCGTCATGGTGGTGCACTCTTTTCCCTCCTTGCAGGGCTCCGATTCCATGAACAGGGACATCCCGATCCAGAGGATCAGCAGTCCACCGATCAGCTTGATGAAGTTGATCTCCATCACCAGAGAGACGAAGAATGTCAGGATGATTCTCAGGATGACCGCCGCCCCTGTCCCGAAGAAGATACCTCTCTGGCGCTGCACCCTGGGAAGATTCCTTACCGCCATGGCGATCAGAACGGCATTGTCACCGGAAAGGACGAGATTGATGATGATGATGCCGAGCGTGCTGGCGAAAACTGAAGAATCGAGCGTGACGTTGAAAATTGATCCCCAATCCAAGATTCCGGTTCCTCCCGATCAGATCTCAAAATATTCCAAAAAAGATCCGGCCGGGCCATTCGGCCCAGCCGGATCGTCGAGCACCGCCTCCCAGGAACGGAAGGCTATATTTCCCAAATATCTAAGACTTGAACAGAGAAGAACCTTAGCGGATGATCCCCATTCCGGCCAGAACCGACAGCATAACCGCCGCGGCGATAACCGAACCGATCTGACCGCCGGCGTTGGCGCCCATGGCGTGCATCAGCAGGTAGCTCTTCTTGTTCCACTTCTGCCCTTCCTTCTGGACGACGCGGGCCGCCATGGGGAAGGCGGAGATGCCCGCCGCGCCGATCAGGGGGTTGAACTTCCCGCCGGTCATCAGATACATGACCTTGCCGAAGCAGACGCCGCAGACCGTGTCGAGGCAGATGGCCACGAAACCGAGGCAGAGGATGATCAAGGTTTCCGCCCGGACAAAGGCGCTGCCCACCATGGTCGCGCCGATGCAAAGCCCCAGGAAGAGGGTCGTGACGTTGGCGATCTCGTTCTCCGAGGCCTTCGTCAACCGGCTGACAACGCCCGATTCCTTCATCAGGTTCCCCAGCATGATCGTCCCCAGGAGCGGCAACCCCTTCGGGGCGATGAGACCACCCAGGATCGTGATGACCAGGGGGAAGAGCATCTTCGTCGTCTTGGACACGGGGCGGGCAACGGGCTTCATCGTGGTTTCCCGTTCCTTCTTCGTCGTCAGGAACCGCATGATCGGCGGCTGAATGATCGGCACGAGCGACATGTAGGAGTAGGCCGCGACCGATACCGCGCCCAGCAGTTCCGGAGCGAATTTCGAGGTTACGTAGATCGCCGTGGGTCCGTCGCAGGCCCCGATGATCCCGATCGATACCGCCTGGAGCTGGGGAAAGCCCAGGGCCAGTGCCAGAAGCAGGGTCAGGAAGATTCCGAACTGACCGGCCGCACCAAGGAGAAAAGTCGAGGGCTGGGCCAGGACGGGGCCGAAGTCGGTCATGGCACCGATCCCGATGAAGATCAGGAGCGGGAAGAGTTCCGTTGCGATACCGGCGTTGTAGATCACGCGGATGAATCCCTCATCGCTCATGACATCCGCCAGGGGAATGTTCACCAGGATGCAGCCGAATCCGATGGGGACCAGCAGGAGCGGTTCACAGTCCTTCTTGATTCCCAGCCAAAGAAGGACAAAGCCCACGATGAGCATGATGAGGTTGCGCCAGTCCACCGCCAGCATCTGAAACCCGATAATGAGGCCGCCGAGGCCGTTGAAAATCGCTTCTACCATGGCTTAGGCCTCCTTCTTTTCCGGCTTTACGGGGAACAGCTTCCCCATAAGCCCCATCACGAGGCTCATGATCCAGAGGGTCAGGATCGTCCCCCCCATGCCGCAGATCAGCATTGTAATTCCGAATGTAAAATTATCCATACGCCCGCCTCCATTCTTGGCCGCCCGCTTCATCGCCGGCAGCCGTTGATCCGATCCCTCCTTAACCCGGCCAAACCGCTTGAAACCGTGATTGCTTATAGCGCCTGTCCGCAGATGTCAAGTAATAATTCGGGCTGCCGATAGCGCCGCGGCAGCACCGCCCGGCCAATTCACGGGTGCGAAATTTTCTGTTTCGCTCCGGCTTTCCGGTGACGGGACAGGCAAGGCTGATGGAATTCATCGAAGGGGTGACTTATGAAAGCAAAACGGTCAGTTCCCGGACGTCATCCAGAAGTTCCAGTTTCCCGATCGCTTCGACGAGGGCTTCCGTCCGGTCCGCTCCGACGACGGGAGAAGCCAGGCTCCGGAATTTTGCGGCCACCTCCGGATAGGCCATGGGGAACGCCACGGAGCCCCGCGGGAAGTCGACCCGTGCTGCGAATCGCTTCCCGTTCCGGAGGAAGATCTCCACCTTGTTGGCATAACGCCCCGGATAGAGACTGTCCATTTCGGGGTCGGCAACCACGTCGACCCGTCCGGCCAGTTCCATCACGGTGGGGTCCGCGATCCGCGCCTCCGAAAACTGCTCCAGGAGCGCTGCACCGTCCAGAAGCGACACGGCAACGATGTACTGGAGACTCATCTGCGCCTGGACCACCCCTGCCGCGCGGTATTCGAAGCCGCACTGCAGCCTGACCCCCTCCGCGGTCTTGACCCGGACCCGTTCGACGTCGGAGGGGTCCAAGCGATGCCTCGTCCGGAGTTCGAAAACCGCGTCGACGGCGGAGTGGGAGCTCGCACAGCAGGCATAGGGCTTGATGTTCGTCTCCAGGCAGTGGAAATTTGTTCCCAACCCCTCCGTGATCTGGGAAAGGTCGATCCGGTCCGAAGTCGCCCGGCAGAAACCGCCGTCTGCCGCTTCAAGAATCTGCGTCGGGCCCCGGAAACCCCTCCGGGCCAGCAGCGCGGCCATGACGCCGCTCTGGGCCGCATGCCCCGGATGGAATCGCTTGCTCATCGCCCCGTCGGCGGTGAAGGCCCAGAGGCCCGCCGACTGGGTCCCCGCCATCCCCAGGGCGCTTGCCATCCCGTCCGCGTTCAATCCGAGGAGATTTCCCGCCGCAGCCGCCGCCCCGAACGTACCCGTCGTCCCCGTCAGATGCCACCCCCGGAGCCGGGAGGCGCTCGGTCCGGTGGCAAGGCTCACGCGGATCATCGCCTCATATCCGGCTGCCATGGCCGCGACCACAGCCTCGCCCGAGGCGCCGATCGCCTCGCCCACGGCAACGGCCGCGGCAATCACGGGTGCTCCGGGATGGATCTTGGCGTTGTGATAGTCGTCGAAATCGAAGCTGTGGATCATCACGCCCAGGCCCAGCGCCACATTGGCACTCGGCCCGCGGAACCGCTGGCACCAGAGCGTCGCTTCCTCTTTTCCGCCCTGTTCCCGGAGGTATTCGTTGACGATCCGGGCGCCGGGCTGGGAGAGACCGTGGAGCCCGCAGCCGACCGCGTCGAGCAGGTGCTTCTTGAAATGGAGGATGAGCGCCGGGTCGAGCGCCTCGTAGCGGAGCTCGGCCGCAAAGCCCGCCAGTTTCCGCGTGACCATTTCCATGAATTAGCCCGCTTTCATCCGCAATGAGTCACGCATTCTCCGACCCCTCCAGCATCTTCGGCTTCTTCAGCAGGGGCCAGAGCACGGAGACCAGCGCCCCCAGAAGGAGGATGAGGCTGATGGGACGGCTGACGAAAATCGTCGGATCCCCGAGGGAGAGCAGGAGCGACCTCCGCAGGGAGAGCTCGGCCAGGTCCCCCAGGACGAGGCCCAGGACCGCCGGCGCGATCGGGATCTTGTACTTCCGCATCACATACCCGATGATCCCGAAGGCGAACATGATGTAGAGATCGTCCATGCTGTTGTTCAGCCCAAAGGCCCCGATCACGCAGAGGATCATGATCGCCGCCGAAAAAGCCGTATAGGGCAGGCGGTTCAGCTGGAGGAAGAGTTTGATCGACATGATCGTCAGGAACAGCAGAAAGACGTTGGACATGAGCATCGCCACGAAAATCCCGTAGATGATGTCCGGCCGCGAGGCGTAGAGCATGGGTCCCGGCTGCATCCCGTGGATCATGAAGGCTGCGATCAGCATGGCCGTGGTGTTGCTCCCGGGGAGGCCGAGTGCCAGCAGGATCGTCATCGACCCGCCGGTACAGGCGTTGTTCGCCGTCTCGGCCGCCATCAGCCCCTCCACCGAGCCCTTGCCGATCGTCTCCGGATGTTTGGTCGATCGCGAGGCGTCTCCGTAGGCGAGAAAGGAGGCGATGGTGGCCCCTCCGCCCGGAAGCGACCCGACGACGGTCCCCAGGACGGCGCTGCGGATCAGCAGGAACCAGTGTTTCGTGTAATCCCTCACTCTGGGCAGTTCATCCCGGAGCCCCCTGTAGCGAACAGAGCTCTTGTACTCCTGGAAGGGCTCCTCCGCCTCGGCCAGGATCTCGGAGACGGCGAGCAGTCCCACCATGGCGGTCACGAAGTTGATCCCGCCCAGAAGAATCGTGGTCCCGAAGGTAAACCTCTCCCCGCCGGTGATCCCGTCCGTTCCGACGGTCGCCAGGAAGAGGCCGAAGAAGCAGGCCAACAGCCCCTTCACGATGGACCCACCCGAGAGGCTCGAGACGACGCTCAATCCGAGAACGACCAGGGCGAAGAATTCCGGCGGCCCGAAACGCAAAGCAAAGTTTGCCATGATGGGGGTCGCCGCCATCATGATGAAGACGCTGAAGATCCCGCCCGCGATCGAACAGATGATGAAAATCCACAACGCAAAGGCGGCCCGACCCTGCTTGGCCAAGGCATACCCTTCGATTGTGGTGGGAATCGACGAGGGCTCGCCGGGAATGCCGAAGAGGATCGAGGTGATCGATCCTCCAGTCAGGCCCCCGCAATAGGCGGCGCAGAGCATGCAGAAGGCCGTGATCGGTGAAAGCGCATAGGTGAATGACAGAAGCAGCACGACGCCCATGGAGGTGCTGATGCCGGGAAGAGCTCCCGCCAGGAGCCCCCAGAGCCCCCCCAGGCAGATCGCCAGGATGTTCTGGGGGAGGAGGACGGTCGCAAAGGCGTTCCAGTAGAGTTCGAACATCGTGAGTGACCTCCGGGCTAGTAGAAGAGACGGCTGAATTCGGCAAACATCCCGACCCCCTTGGGAAGGGGAATCGTGATGAATTTGGCGAAAATGACGATGACGGCCGCGGTGATCAGGAGCGGCGAAGCGATCAGGACCGCTTTCCTCCGCTCTTCCAGCACCAGCACAAAGGCCAGGATAAAGAGCATGGTCGACAGGATGAAACCGATCCAGGGCAGGATGACGATATAGACCAGCAGGCAGACGCTGCAGAGCGCTATCTTCCGCCGTCTCTGCCACGCCTCCATCCGCTCCGCCGGAGTCGGCGGCTCTTCAGTAGGTTTTCCCCGCTCACGGGCATATTTCCGCAGGTTGGTCACCAGCCAGTTCAGGCTCAGGATGACGGTCATCCCGAGGGAGAGAAGGGGCCAGAACCCGCTTCCCACCTCCCCGAAGCGCCCCAGACTTCGCAATTCGAGGGCCTCGTAAAACATGAATGAAAAGAAAGCCAGGCAGATTCCACTGAGTACAACCTCACCTTTTTTCATGATCCTCTGCTCCTGGGGCGAGCGGAGAGGTCCGTCCTCTCCGCCCGTCTGGTATGGATGTCAACACGGGAGGAACTATTTCACGTAGCCAAGGTCCTTGAGGACGTCGGTGTAGAACTTCACCTCTTCGTCCCAGTATTTCCGGGTCTCCTCGGGACCCAGGTAGCCCGGGCGGGCATAGAGGTGGTTTTCCTGGACGAATTTCTTGTAGATGGGGGCATCCAGGGCCCTCTTGATCACGTCGTGGAGGTATTTCTGCCGGTCCGGCGGCGTCCCCTTCTTGACCGCCCACGCCCGCATCAGGCCGTGAGAATAGTCGATGCCGAGCTCCGTGGTGCACGGAACGTTCGGGAGCGCCGGATGCCTCTTCTCCATGATCACCGCGAGCGACCGCAGCTTGCCGGCCTCGATCAGCGGCAGCGTCTCGGCCAGTTCCTCCACGGCGCCATGGATATGGCCGCCCAGGATGGCTGCCTTGATTTCGGCACCGGAATCGAACGGAACGAACGTCACCTCTACGCCCAGCTTCTTGAAGAAAGCCACGGTCTGGATTTCGGACCATCCTCCGGGAGAGGTGCCGGCGAACTTGAGCATCTTCGGATTCTTCTTGCCCCAATCAGCAAGCTCGGCCAGGGTCTTGAACTTGGAATCCCCGGCAATCGAGACCGCGGAGGTATCCCACTGGATCCGCATGAGGGGATCGAAATCCCTCAGGATGTGCGCCCGCGTTTTCGGCTTGACCGCGTCGATCAGATGGGAGGTGGTGACGGCGAGGACCTCGTAGCCTTCGGCGGGCTGCTGGGCGACGTAGAGCATCCCCTTGGTGGCGCCGCCGCCGGCCATATTGGTGATGATCAGGGGAACCTTCAGAAGCGGCTTCAGCCCCTCAGCCACGGCTCTTGCCGCCGTATCGCTGCCGCCGCCGACACCAAACGGAACGATGATTTCAATTCCACGTTCGGGATAGGCTGCCGCCTGGACGCTCCCAAAGCCCCCCGCCCATCCCAGGACAGACAAAATCGCCACGACTGACCAGAATTTCTTCATCTTTTTCACCCTCCTTTTCGGTTCATCCGGTGACCGGATACGGTTTCGACAGGCTGACGGTCAAGCAGGCAACCCTCGTTCCGGGAAAAAACGATGCGGGTGCCCGCGGATGTCGAGCAGCGTGCCGCGACACTTTCGGTTTGTGCAGTTCTGCAAACGGCGAATCGAAAGGGGCGGATGGCCTCCGGGGCTATCCGTCGGCGCAAGATAAGAAATCTGGAGTGTCCTTCGTCCTCGTATCATGTACCTATTCGTCCACGACGACCTTCTACCGGTCGGGAAGCAGGATCTCCGCCCTATTCCTGTTCATGAATTAAACGTACTATGACGACCAAGAGTTGAAGCGAGGGCATTGTATGGGCTTTCCCCGGAGCCGTCAAGCACAATCCCGGGCGGAACCGACCGAGCCGCGTACGCTTCCTGGACGGGAACGGCGGCCGCCGCTTCCCCGGCAAGCTTCCCGTTTCGGTGCACCCGCACCGGACGAAGGTTATTTCAATATTTATTCAATAATTTATGCATTTTTAATCCATCTCGTCTCCGGGCAAATATCGCTTGAACTTGGGCATGAAAGGGGATATAGAGCGCCTGACATTTTGAAGTACAGACCATCTGTCCCTGCTCGTTCACCCGCATCAGGCTGCGGGAATGACCGGCTGACGGATTCAAGGAGATCGGCCGTATGGCGACGGTATTGAAGGACGCACTGCAGACGATACAGACCCACAGAAAGCTGAGCCCCCATTATGCGGAGCTTCTGGATATCCTCGAGGAGATCCTGATCCTGCGCGAGGAGCACCGGCGGCGGATGCAGCGGGAGATCTTCCCGGTCGATGAAAAGATGATCGCGGCCAAGATAGAAGGGGGATTCCCCCTGGTCGATTTCACTTCCGTCGACTTCGACCTCGCGGAGCCCCAGGCCTATTTTCTCGCCCTTCTGGAGATCGCCGAGAAACGGGCGCCCGGAGAAACCGGTGAGATGGCCAGGAAGATCCTGGATGGCGAACTGGACTTCAACGACCTGATCTATGAGTCGTTCAACCCTCCTAATGAAGATGAAGAGGAGGCAGCGGTTGCGCAGGAAGAGGAGGAGGCCTCCTTCGACCTGGTGGAGCTCTTCATCGAAGAGAGCCTCAGACCGGCCCTGGAGAGGGTCGCGGCGCGCTACGGCGACGCCGTCCGGAAGGCGGAGTGGACCGAGGGCTACTGCCCCATCTGTGGCCGGGAGCCCAAGATCGGCGAGATCCGGGACGAGGAGGGCAGCCGTTACCTTTTCTGCAACCAGTGCGGCTTCGAATGGAGCTACCTGCGGATCAAATGCCCCTTCTGCGGCAACGAGGAGCAGCAGAGCCTCGCCTATTTCACGATCGAGGGGGACGAGCGGTACCGCGTCGACGTCTGCAACAAGTGCAAGCGCTACATCAAGATCGTCGATTTCCGGGAGGCCAAGCAGAAGGCGGACCTGGACGTCGAGGACATCGCCACACTCCACCTGGATATGCTGGCCAACGACGAAGGCTACGACTGACCGCTTCGGAAGACAGCCATGGACGACAGGAACATGCCGGAGATCATCCGCCTCCTGGAGCTGGAGCTCGCGAAGCGCGAGCTCCCCATCGTCACGGAGCTGGCGGAAAGGCACCGCGATCCCTTCGAGATCCTCATCACCACGCTCCTGAGCCTCCGGACCAAGGACGAGGTGACAGCAACGGCCTCGGAGCGGCTCTTTTCCCTCGCCTCGACGCCTGAAGGGATGCTCCGTCTTTCGGAAAAGAAGATTCAGAAGGCGATCTATCCCGTCGGATTCTATCGAATCAAGGCCGAAACGATCCGGCGCGTCTGCCGGGAGTTGATCGAACGCTTCGACTCCCGGGTGCCGGACACCATTGAGGAACTGCTGACGCTCAAGGGGGTGGGCCGGAAGACCGCCAACCTCGTCGTCTCGCTCGGCTACGACAAACCCGGCCTCTGCGTGGACACCCACGTGCACCGGATCTCCAACCGCCTCGGATACGTCCGGACGAAGAACCCCGAAGAGACGGAATTCGCCCTCCGGGCAAAGCTCCCGCAGGAATACTGGACCCGCTACAACACGCTCCTGGTCGCATTCGGACGGAACACCTGCCGTCCCATATCCCCCCTGTGCAGCGGCTGCCCCCTCTATCGGTACTGCGACCGCGTCGGCGTGGCGAAGAGCCGCTGACCGATTCCGCTCCGCCGTATCGAACCGCCTCTTGGACACCCGACCCCGCCCCCTGCCTCTTCGGTAGTGTATCAGTCTGGTGCAGAAAAGCCTCACGTAGCGCGATTGAAAGATTTTTCGGGCACCCCGCCGGCGAGCGAAGCGGCCGCAACGGCAACTGTCTGAGCGCCGCCAGGCGCGGAATTCGAAGAATCAGCGGAGCGAAGCGAAGCTAATTTTGCCGTTGCAGCGCAGCGAGTCGTTGCGGGGTCGAAAAAGCTTTGTGAGCGCCAGTGAGGCATCGGCACCTCAAATTGAGACACCCCCTGCCTCTTCTTTGCATTGAACCCATTCGGAGATGGTGATACAATCGCGCCCAAAATGAGCCGGGCCCCGCGCTCGAACCTGGGACCGACGGAAGGAGGAAGGAATATGGCCATCAAGGTAGGAGTCAACGGTTTCGGAAGAATCGGCAGGAACATCATCCGGGCCGCGAAGGGCGATCCGTCCATCGAATGGATCGCGGTCAACGACATCGCAGATGCGAAAACCCTCGCCCATCTTTTCAAGTACGATTCGGTGCACGGCATCTACAAGGGGGAGGTCAAGGCCGGAGAACGATCCATCAGCATCGACGGCAGAGAGGTGAAAGTCTTTGCCGAAAGGGACCCGGCCCGGCTGATGTGGAAGGAGATGGGGGTCGATATCGTGATCGAGTCGACGGGCCTCTTCACTGCCCGGGAAAAGGCCCAGGTCCACATGACCGCGGGCGGCGCAAAAAAGGTGCTGATTTCCGCCCCCGCCAAGGAGGAGGACATCACGATCGTCATGGGGGTCAATGACTACCGGTACGATCCGCAGAAGCACAATATCATCTCCAACGCCTCCTGCACCACCAACTGCCTGGCGCCGTTTACCAAGGTGCTGCATGAGAACTTCCAGGTCAAAAGGGGGTTGATGACCACCATCCACTCCTACACGAACGACCAGCGGATCCTGGACCTTGCGCATCAGGACCTCCGCCGGGCCAGAGCGGCCGCGATGTCCATGATACCGACGACGACCGGAGCCGCCAAAGCCGTCGGGCTTGTTCTTCCCGAGCTCAAGGGGAAGCTGAACGGATTTTCCATGAGGGTCCCGACGCCCGATGTCTCGGTCGTGGATCTCGTCGCCGAAGTCGGGAAGAAGACCACCGTCGAGGAGGTCAACGCCGCCCTGAAAGAGGCGGCCGAGGGCAAGATGAAGGGGATCCTCGCCTATTCCGACGAGCCGCTGGTTTCGATCGATTACCTGGGCAATCCCCACTCGTCCATCATCGACGGGAAATCGACCATGGTCGTGGAAGATAATCTGATCAAGGTCCTCTCATGGTACGACAACGAGTGGGGCTTCTCCTGCCGGATGATCGACCTCTTGAAGCTGGTGGCCAAGAGCCTCTGATCAAAGGATTTTTGCACCGTCGTGCGCATCGAGTGAGGGCGGAAAAATGAAAAAATGCATTTCGGATCTCAAGGATGAAGAGCTCCGGGGGAAGAGGGTCCTGGTCAGGGTCGACTTCAACGTTCCCCTGGACAAAGAGCGGAACATCACGGACGATATGCGGATCCGTGAGTCCCTGCCCACCATCCGCTACCTGATCGACCGGAAGGCCAAGGTGATCCTGGTCTCCCATCTGGGAAGACCCGATGGGGTGACCGAAGGGCTGCGGATGAACCCGATCGCCAAACGGCTGGCGGAACTGCTCGGCCAAAGGGTGGCCAAACTCGACGACTGCATCGGCGAAGAGGTGGCCGGGGCCATCTCGAAAATGGCGGATGGAGAGGTCGTGATGCTCGAAAACGTCCGCTTCCATCCGGAGGAGGAGAAGAACGATGCCACCTTCGCGAAGAAGCTCGCCTCCCTCGCCGACCTCTACGTCAACGATGCCTTCGGCACGGCGCACCGGGCCCATGCATCGACCGAAGGGATCGCGCACATCCTGCCGGGCGTCTGCGGCTTTCTGATCCGCAAGGAACTCGAGATCATGGGCAAGTCCCTCGACGACCCCCGGAGGCCCTTTGTCGCGATCATCGGTGGGGCCAAGGTGTCGACGAAAATCCCGGTGATCCGGAATCTTGCACGCAAGGTGGATACCCTGATCATCGGCGGCGGGATGATCTTCACCTTCCTGAAGGCTCAGGGGGTGGAGGTCGGGAAATCGCTCGTGGAAGAGAAGTTCATCGAACAGGCAAGGGCCATATGGGCGGAGCTCAAGGGAATGGCCGGGCTCACCCTCATCACCCCGGTCGACGTCGTGATCGCGCCCGAACTGGCCGCCGGCGCCCCCGCGAAGGTGGCCCCGATCGACCGGATTCCGGCGGAGATGATGGGCGTCGACATTGGTCCCGAAACCGTGGAACGGATCCAGGAGGCGATCCGGACCGCCGGAACGGTCATCTGGAACGGGCCGGTGGGCGTCTTTGAGATCGCACCGTTTGCCAAGGGAACGAACGAGATCGCCCGTGCGCTCGCGGCATCCAAGGCCGTGACCATCGTCGGCGGAGGGGACAGCGCGTCGGCCGTCGAAAAGGCCGGCGTCGCTGACCGCATCACCCACATCTCGACCGGCGGCGGCGCTTCGCTCGAATACCTCGAGGGTAAGGTGCTGCCGGGCATCGCCGCATTGCAGGAGCAGTAGCCTGAAAATATGAACGGCGCACGGGAGGACGCCCCGTGCGCGCGGAGCAGGACTTTCTGAATCCCCAGGAGAAGGCCTATGAGCACAGTTTCAGTTTTCGAGAACCGGAAGCCGATCCTCGGCATCAACAGTCTCGGGAGGATCGGCAAGCTGACCCTGTGGCACCATATCGGAAGAAAATATTTCCAGGAGATCGTTGTCAATCTGGGACGGGGTGTCGGGACAGGACTTCCGGCCATTGCGCAACTGATTGAAAAAGATGCCACCTATGGAACCCTCCACCGCTTCCTCTACGGCCTCAAGGCCGAGAGGCTGATCCAGATCGTCGATGAAAAGAAGGGATCGCTGCTGGTCGACGGCATCCCGGTCACGATCCTCCGGGAGGCGCGGAACCCCGCCGAGATCGCCTGGCGGAACCATGGCGTCGATGTCGTGGTCGAGTGCACCGGAAAATTCGCGGACCCCACCCTGGCCGCGGACGAAAAGAGCGGCTCGCTCAAGGGGCATCTCGCCGGCGGGGCCAGGGCAGTCATCAACTCTTCGGCATTCAAGATCAAGAACAAGGGTCTCTCTATGCCCGACGAGGCCGTGACGCTGATCTACGGAATCAACCACACCGCCTTCGACTACAGGAAACACCGGATCATCTCAGCGGCTTCCTGCACCACGACGGGGCTGGCGCACATGCTCAAGCCGCTTCTCGAAAATGCATCGACCCGCAAGATCCTGACCGCCTCCATGTCGACCGTCCACGCGGTGACCAATTCGCAGAGCATCCTCGACAAGACGCCCAAGTCCGGAGAGAAGGACCTGCGCAAGAACAGGAGCACGCTCAACAACATCATCCTGACTTCCACCAACGCCGCCGAGGCTTTGAGCCAGGTGATCCCGGAGGTAAAGAACATCGGTTTCATGGCGGATTCGATCCGGGTGCCCACCAACACCGAATCCCTGATCGTGCTGAACGTCACCTTTCAGACCCCCGCCGATCGGTCCGGCAGAGAGACCCCGCTGACCCGGGAGGTGCTCAACGAGATCTATCGGAAAGCTGCCGCGAACGATCCCGCCCACCTGGTGGTCTATTCGGAAGAACAGAATGTGTCGACCGACCTGATCGGGATGGATGCGGCCATCGTCATCGAGGGGCAGTTCAACCATACCCGGACGGCCTTCATCGACATCGACCTCTCCCAGGTCCCCGATCTGCCGGATGCCCTGCTGCGGACACTGACCGGTTCCACCATGCGGATCCCCGTGGTTCACGCCAAGATATTCGGCTGGTACGACAACGAATACGGCAGCTACACCAACAGGCTCGGCGATCTGACCGCCTACATCCACAAAAGCCTGTTTCATTGAGTGACAGCTTTTCTCCTGCCGATCTGGATGAAATGCCCATCGGGTTTGAAATGAACGCCAGCCAGAGGTGACCATGATTGCCCACCGTTTCGTCGTCAAAGGGTTGTTGATTGTCCTCGCGATTCTCTGCTCCGCAACGTTTGCCCGGGCGGAATTGACCATTTCCTACCTGGGGCCCGCGGAGGCCCACCTCAAATACAGCTATAACGCAACAGCCGAAGGCGACCGCGGCGTCAAGCTTGTGGCCATCAAAACCGGCGGGAGCGAGACAAAGCTTGACCCGGTCGATGCGCCCTATGGGCCCCTCTCCTTCAGCGGCACCCTGCGTCATGCGGATCTCGACCGCAATGGCGAGTATCGCTACGAGCTGCGGGTCGTCTACAAGCTGCCCAGCGATACGACGGAACAGGAGCGGACGGTCGAAACGAGTTCCATGTCGTTGAACGATTCGATCTGGGGAACGCTTCTCTTCGACGAGACGATCAATGCCGGCACGCTGGGCATCGATCCCCTGGTAAGCAGAGGCGTCACCGTTCCCGCCGGCACCACACTGACCTTCGACGGCCCGGCCACCCTCACCGGATCGAGCATTTACGTGGACGGGCAGATCGCCCTTTCCTCTCTGTGCGATACACAGGCCATTTCGTGGATCTACCTCCAATCCCCCCATACCTTCACCGAGCTCAACAAGGCTAGACTCTCCTTTGCCACCACGGCCGCCGGTTCGAGCATCGCCAAGGGCAGCGATCTCACCCTGTCCCATACGGGCGGTGATCTCCTCGTCCAGAACGTCAAGAACCTCGTGATCACCACCCTCCCATGGGAAGGCGGGACCCTCACCCTCGAGAATATCAAGCCCTGGCTCGTCGACAACATGCCGGGCCCCAATCAGGCACCCTACCTTGGCGCGGGCTCGACCCTCCATCTCAAGAACGTCGATGTGCTGCTTCCAAAGGACTACGCTTACACATTCTACTTTCATCCCCATGGCGGAGGCATCTACCTGTTCGAGGACTGTCTCTTCGACACCAGGATCTCCTTCAGTGTGGAGGGCATCAAACCCAACAACATCACCTTCCGCCGCTCGAAATTCAAGCTGAGTGTCGGCGTGATCGGCGGGGCGCCGGTGTTCGAGGAGTGTGAGTTCGGCAGCGACGTGACCCTTTACAATCGGACGGCCGCCACCTTCAGGAAGAACGCCTTCTGGGGCAGGTTGAACTTTGCAAACAACACGTACAATCCCGGCATTGCCTGGAACGCGGACGGCACGGACCTGCCCACGATCGACGAGAACAGCTTCTATGGACAGTATGCCCTCTTCTACCCGGACAAATGCAGCCTCATCCCCAAAGTGCCTACCCCGATCCCGATCGGGTCCGGCAACTACTTCGGCGATGACCAGGGTTTCGTCCCGCTGGCCGATCCGTGCAACAGCTACAACGCAACGCCGGACCGGTTTCTCACGAAGAGAGGGGCCATGGTCGTCGACAAAGCCACAACCGGCCCGGTTTTCGACATCCCCGGCTTCGCCTCCACGCCGACGCTTGTCCAGAAGGACAAACGCGTGCAGCCGAGCTTCTGGCTCATCAACGCCATCATCGGCCAGAACACGATCCCCCACGTTGCCACGCTCCCGGCATCGCCCCTCCTCCAGGGCAAGGAGACCCTCATCTGCCTGGAATTGGCCACGAATGACAACCGGGGCGTTGCCGGCCTCCAGGTCTACGCCAAGGTCGACGGAACCACCGTGCAGACCATGGCGATGCCTTCCGTGCGCCGTGATGTCACGAGTTATACCAACAAAGGCGGCGTCTCCATAGGCGGTGCGAGCGCCATTGCGAATGGCATCGCAACCCTCAATTTCGTGCTGCCGCCGGTCAATAAGGCCTCCGCCAAGGTGGAGATCTATCTCGATCAATCCGCGATCACCGGATACGATTTCGACGGTGACGGCGTCGACGATCCCGGGCCGACGTACCAGCCGAAGCTGCTCACCCAAACCCTTAACTTTGCCTCTCCATACGGCAGAAGGCTCAACGTCCTCTTCCACACCGTCCAGATCGTGCGCGGCCCTTTCGATGATCCCCGGAATACGAAGGACAGAGCCCTCACCAAGACGCGGAACGATCTTCTGTCCTATTTGCCCGGCATGTTCCCGATTCGCCCCGAAGACCTCGCCCTGTATCACATCGATGAGCAGCGGGTGATCAGCACATCGAACACCGTTACCGGGCTTTTGAATGACCTTGCGCCCATCGTGGAACTCGTCCGGAAGCTCTACGAGAAGAGAACCGGGGTAGCGATCGATTTTCAGGTGGCCATTCTTCCGGCGAATTCCATGGGGGCGGACATCTCCGGCGCCAATTTCTCCAACCGCCGCCAGATTCTTTTCGTCGACGAAGACAAACTGACGGCCATCGTCCATGAAATGGGCCACGGTCTGGGAATGTACCGCAATGAGCAGTACGACCAGTTCCCGCCGGACGGGCTGTTCGTCGAGAATGTCACGGCTTTTGTCAACACGCCGAATGCCTCCATCGGCTGGATGAACGGCGGCAGGCGGGTTCAGCATATCGTCGCCAAGGATCATCCGCATTACACGTTCCAGGACTGGATGGACCTGATGTCGCGCTCGGATTATCCCGTGTGGCCCATTCCGAGCAGCCTTGCGAGTTTTTACTCGGCATTCCGCGGCCTCCTCGGCACGGGAACATCCGGGGCTCAAAGTCTACCCACGAGATCGCCGGCCGGCCATGCTGCCCCCCTGTCGGATGTAACGCGGGTTATGGTACTGGGCAGGACGGCGCGGACAACGGAGGGCGGCGCCGACCTCTATCGACTCCAGGCCGAATCGATCCGGGCTATGGCCGTCGATTCCTCGCTGCTCCCCAGCCTGCCCGCCCAAGCGGCCGGACCGGGCGACGCATATCGTCTGGAAGCCTTTGACGCAGCGGGCGGTTCCCTGTCCAGCGGGCAGTTCTACGTGACCAAAACCAATCCCTATAGTGGTGACACCCTTCCTGAAACCGATGTCTGGTATGCGACCTTCGATCTGCCGGAGGGAACCGCACGGTACACGATCTCCCGCGTCGCCGATGGACAGAAGGTTTTTGAAGCCGGTCCGAGCGGCGGGCTCTCGTGCAGCCTGACCGAACCGGCGGCCGGCACCACCCTGGGAGAGAGAGTCCAGGTCAAGTGGAGCGTGACGCCGTCGGCCCCGGTCAATGCCAGTCAGCCGATTCAAAGCATGGCTTTTCTCCGTCCCGATGGCGGCACGACCTGGCAGCCCGCGACCCTGTTCCATGAACTGAGATCTCTCGGCATCGCGACGGAGTCACTGTCGTCCGGGTCCAGCGCAGGACTTCGCGTTATCTCGTCGGACGGCCTCCGTTCGTGCATGATGCAGGTCAGCGGACTTTCGGTCGGCAACCGTCCGCCGGCTGTGAAGATCAACTCGCCCCGGGAAGGCGATGCCGCTCCGGCTGATTTCGCCTGGACACTCTCCGCCGAGGCCCTTGACGTGGAGTCCGGCCGGATCGATGCGGGAGTGTGGGAATCCTCCATCGACGGCCCCCTCGGCACCACGCCGGTTATCGAGGGAATCGTGCTGAGTGAGGGGACCCATACATTGACGTACCGGGTGCAGGATGCGGCCAATGCAACTGCTTCGGCGCAGGTTCATGTAACCGTCGGGGGCGGCACGACGGGCGTCGATCTCTTCTTCGCGGAAGACGCCTTGCGCGTCACCCCGCCGGGGACGGACCCGGTCTACAAACCGACCGTCACCGTCCTGAAGACCGGCGCCCTTCATTCGGCGGCGCTACGGATCAGAAATGGAGGCATTGCCGTTCGATGCGATCTCGAACTCCATCTCCAGGATCCCTCGGCCGGTGAGACGCTCATCGCTTCCCGGAACGGCGTTTCCCTGGAGCCATTCGCGGAGTTTCTCCTGCCCGCATCGTTTACACCAGCCGTTGCGGGAACTTACCGGTTCCGCGCCGTCGTCAAGAACAGCGTCCCCGAGGAGTCGAATCCGGCCAACAATGAAAGAACATGGACTCTCTACACGGAACCCACGAAGATCGTCCTTGCCCCTCTGAGCAGCGGATCATGGCCGGCACGCAGCACGATGACCGTCTCGTGGACCTTCAGCGGATATCTGGGAAATACGGTGAGCATCGATCTTCTCCAAAGTGGATCGGTCTTTCGCACCCTGGCTTCGGCCGAACCCGTCGGCAGCGGCGGCACGGGCACTTTCTCGTGGGTCATTCCCCGGGATTTCCCCGTTGGCGCCAATTACCGCATCCGCATCACGAGTCTCAGCGATCCGTCAGTATCCGCGACGAGCAGCGGGGCTTTTGAAATTCTGCCGCCCGAGCCGACGTTGCAGGACGCGATCAATGTCCTCAGGGTCATGGCCGGCCTCCCTGTACCGGCCGATGCCATGGCAGCGATGCCGGAGGCCGATGCAAACGGCCGGATCGGCTTGCCGGAATCCATCTTCATCCTTCAAAAATCAGCAGGGGTGAGGTGAACGGGCGGGAAACGCCGGGTCGTTCGAAGCGGGCAGGAGGAGGCTCAGGGACGGACCGTTGCACTTTGCGGATCCGCGCCGGTGCCCTTTCCTATGAGGGCATCGTTGATGTGGCGGAGAAGCAGTGGGATCTCCCTCTGACCCCGGAGAAAGAAGCGCGCCTGGCTCTTCCGACCGGTTCCCACGCGCACCGTAAAAAGCCGGTCTCCATCCAGCCGGAAGACGTCCTCGTCGGTCCGGTCATCGCCCACAAAAAACCCTTTCTCACGGCCCGCCCGACGCATCAGTTGCATGAGCGCCTCACCCTTGTCTGGGGCTTCCGCGGGGAGCAGATTCTCGACATATTTCCCGCCGACCACCCGGGGCCCGGGGATCAGCTGCCCGATCACGTCGAGCACAAGAGACCGGGACGCCCGCCTGTCCGGCGCGTTCCGGTAGTGGATGGAGAGCGACATCCCCTTGTTCTCCACCACGATGCCTGAATCGCTGTCATCGGGAATGCTTCGACGGAGTTGCTTTTCCCAGCCCCCCGTCAGTCGCCTGAACTCCTCCTCGCACTGCTCCCACCCGGGAAGCCCCTCGGCCCCGTGGTTTCCCACCAGGTACTGAGGCACGACACGCAGATGACGCTGGGCATCCTTCCGGGAACGGCCGGTAATGATCGCGATCATGGCCCGCTTTCTCAGGTCGGCGAGCGCCTTCTGAACGGCGGCCGGCACACGGATGCCTCCGGGATCGGCGGCGATGGGGGCGAGCGTCCCGTCGAGGTCGAAGGCAAACAGGGTCTCGGGATCGATGAATCCCCGCAGGGCTTCCAGGCCGGCGTCGCTGAAGAGATAGGTCGTGGCGACTTTCTGCGTCATAACGGGCGACCGATCCGCGAAGCGAGCTTTTCCCGCTGCCGGATGCGCGCCGCATCGATCAGCATGCGGCCGGCCCAGCGGTACACGTTGAAGTCGCGCACCATGGCGCGCATGTTGAGCATTCTCTCCCGTTGCTCGAAATCGGGCATGGTCAGGGCCTGGTACAGCGCATCGGCCGTCTGTTCGATGTGGTAGGGGTTGACGATCAGGGCTTCGTGCAATTCATGGGCGGCGCCGGTGAACTGGCTGAGCACCAGGACGCCGCGGTCGTCGTCGCGGGAGGCGATATACTCCTTGGCCACCAGATTCATGCCGTCATGGAGGCTGGTCACCATGCAGACGTCGGCGGCGCGGTAGTACCGGTTGATCACCTCGGGTTCGTGGTGTTCGATCTTGAGGATCACCGGCTGGTACGAACCGCGGGAGTACCGCTCATTGATCCGTGCCGCCAGGGCGCGAACCTGGGTGTCCAGGGCGCGGTAGTCTTCCAGGATGGAACGGGACGGTGCGGCGATCTGGATGAACGTGAAGCGGCCGACCATATCGGGATGCAGCTCCAGCATGCGTTCGATGGCCCGAAGCCGTTCGAGGATCCCTTTGGTGTAATCCAGGCGATCGACGCCCAGCCCGATCAGGAGTTTCCCGTCCAGTTTCATGGTTTCCACGACCCAGTTGCGGCACGCCTCTACCGTGGGCTGTGTATCCTGCCAGGGCGAGGGCCACTGGATGGAGATGGGATAGCTCTCCACGAGCGTCAGGAAGTTGCCGTGGGAAATGGTCGACGATTCGTGCTCGATGCGGGTTTCGAGGTACCGGTCGACGGTTTCCAGGAAGTTCTTGCGGTGGAATCGCGTATGGAAGCCGATGATGGTGCTTCCGAGCATGCCCTGGAGCAGTTCCTCCCGCCAGGGACAGATCCCGAAGGATTCGGGATTGGGCCAGGGAATGTGCCAGAACATGATGAGCGTGGCCCGCGGCAGGAGGCTGCGGATCATCCGGGGCAGGAGGGCGAAATGGTAGTCCTGCACGAGGATCACCGGGTCGTCGCTTTTGGCCTCCTCGGCCACGGCATCGGCAAAACGCCGGTTCACCGCCACGTATTGCTCCCAATCGTGGGTGCGGAACACCGGACGCACATGGGCGATATGGCACAGGGGCCACAGGCCCTCATTGGAAAAGCCATAATAGTAACTCTTCTCCTCTTCCTGGGTGAGCCAGATGCGCCGCAGGGTGTAATCGCCGTGCCCGGGCGGGACCGCCACGCGGTCATGCCGGTCCACGACCTCCCGGTCGGCGGTTCCCCCGCCGTGGGCGATCCAGGTTCCCGAGCAGGCGCGCATCACCGGCTCGATCGCCGTCACCAGCCCGCTGGCCGGCCGCTTCACCTCGATCCCGGCCTCGCCTTTCATGTGGATGTAGGGCTCGCGATTGGAGACGACGAGCACCTGCTCGCCGGTGAGTTGCTTGCGCAGAAGTCCCCGCAGGGTGTCGGGCGTCCAGGAGACGGTGGAGTCGTCGGCGAACCGCCGCTCTTCGTCGAGCGTCCGCAGCAGGGTGCGCAGATCGCCCATGAGCGGCTCCAGCTCGGAACTTCCGGGCCGCGAAAAAGGCCGCAGGATTCCTTCTCCGCGCAGCATCGCCCTCACCCCCTCCATCCACCCGCGCCAGCTGAGATGGGCCACGAAGACCGTGATCAGGGAGGTCACGATGCCCAGGACGACGAAGAACAGGATGATGTAATTCCTCGTGTCGGTGCTTCGTCTCTCGGCAAAACTCATGTCGTGGACGAGAATCAGGGCGCCGCTGGGAATGCCTTCGATGGTCAGGGGATTGGCTGCGATGTGAAGCCACCCCTGGGGCGATTTCAGCATGAGGCCCGGCTTGTCGGGTGAGAGCCGGGAATCCGCGCAACTGATCTCCTTCGGAAAGTTCGGGGTGCGAATGGAGATGTTTCCCTCCCTGTCGCAGTACGCCATGGCAAAGAGCCGTTCATCCCGGAGCGCGCGCAGGAACAGGGCATTGATCCTGGATTTGTTGCCCTGCTGGAGAAGGTCGGTGAGGGGCTCCTGAAGGGTGCTGGCGATCAGTTTCGAACGCATGTCGATGTCGCGGACGAACCAGCGGAGGTAAAGCTTGTCCACCAGAGGGACGACGGAATAGGCCAATATCGCCAGGGCCAGGGCCAGGGGGACGATGAATCGCAGCGAAAGCCGCAACGAGCGGAATATTTTCTTCCTCTGTACATGAGGCTTCATGGCATCTTCACATGACTTCCGTCAGAAAGCGCTGTCCCAGCGCCTGCTGAGCCGGATGGCGGAGTTGATCAGCCCCACCATGCTGTAGGTCTGGACAAAATTTCCCCACAGTTCGCCCGTCTGGGGGTTGATATGCTCGGCCAGGAGCCCGTGCCGGTTGCACCGGGCGAGCATGTTCTCGAACAGCCCGCAGGCCTCCTCCATCCGGCCGAGGGCGGCCAGGGCGTAGATGTACCAGAAGGTGCAGATGACGAAGGCATTCTCCGGCACGCCGAAGTCATCGGCCTCGATGTAACGGTAAACGTAATCGCCCCTCTTGAGTTCGCGCTCCACCGCGGCGACGGTCTTGGAGAATCGCGGATCGTTCGCCGTGAGGAAACCGACGTCGTGCAAGAGCAATACGCTCGCATCCAGGGTATCCTCGTCGAAAACCGACGTGAAACACTGTTTATCCTGGTTCCATGCCCGCCGGCAGATCACGGCGTGGATGCGGTCTGCCCTTTCGCGCCAGTAACCGATCCTTTGCACAAGGCCGAGCTCCACCGCGATCTTGGCCAGCCTGTCGCAGGCGGCCCAGCACATCACGGCGGAGAAGGTGTGGACGCGAAGCCGGCCCCTCAACTCCCAAAGCCCGGCGTCGGGCTGATCGTGGACGGCGATGGCCGTCTCTCCGAGGGCTTCCAGCCTGCGGAAGAGCATCTCGTCCCCCCGGCGGACCAGACGCCTGTCGAAGAAGACATGGGCGACCGCCAGGATCGCCGACCCGTAAACGTCGTGCTGTACCTGGGTATAGGCCTGATTGCCCGTCCGGACGGGCCCCATGCCGCGATACCCCGGGAGGGACCCGACCTCCACCTCGTCCAGACGCGCCCTGCCGTCGATTCCGTACACGGGCTGGATATGACCCTCGGGAGCGCCGGCCACCACGTTGACCAGATAGCTCAGATACCGCTCCATGGTCTGGGTGGTGCTGAGGCGGTTCAAGGCATTCACCACAAAATAGGCGTCCCGGAGCCAGCAGTAGCGGTAGTCCCAGTTGCGCTCCGACCCCGGCGCCTCGGGGATGGAGGTGGTCATGGCGGCGACGATGGCGCCGGTATCTTCGAAGGTGTTGAGCTTCAGGGTGATGGCGGCGCGGATGACCGCATCCTGCCATTCGAAGGGAATGCCGATTTCCCTCACCCACTCGTGCCAGAAGGCCAGGGTCTCGTCGAGAAAACGGCGGGCCAGTTCGCCGATGGTATCGGGAACGGTCTCGTCGGGTCCGAAGATGAGCGTGGCCCGGTCTTCGAGAAAGATCGGCATCTCCTCGAGGATCGCCGTCAGCGACAGGTCGGTGGTCAGTCGAATGGACCAATCCGGCATCACGTAGCGGATATGATGGCTGCCGCAGGTGACCGGGCAGCGGTGGCGGCCATAGTCGTAGGCTGGCCTGACACGCAGGCGGATGCGGGGCGCGCCTGCCACTCGCCGGATCTGCCGGACCAGCATCATCGGCGTGAACATGCGGCCGTACTGGGCGAAGCGGGGGCAGAAGTCCGTCACCTCCACAATGGCCCCCTGGGCATCGGTCATTCGGGTCACGAGGACCGCCGAGTTGGTGAGGTAGGACTGATCCGACCGAACCTGATCGACGAGTTCGACCGTGCAGTAGCCGGATTCCGCACCGGTATGATGCTCCTTCAGCAGCGAACAGAACACGGGATCGGCATCGAATCGCGGCATGCAGCACCAGACGATCTCGGCATTCTCGTCGATCAATGCCCCGATGCGGCCGTTGCCGATCAGGCCCAGGTCAAGGGAACTCTTCATGGGATCTTCTCCTCATGCAGGTTTCAGGTGAGGGCCTCTTCCGGAGGAACGCACGGAAGAGAGGGAACATCCGGAAGAGGAAAGAAGAATCGACGGGCGCCCTGAGACCTGCCGCAACAACGCGAGTTCATCTTAACAAATGCCACCCGCCAGTTCAACTGCGTTTACGAAGGATATTTCTTGGTGGGCTACAGGACGATCTTGTAGGACTCGTCGGCGGCAATCTCGTGTTTTCCCGCATAAACGGCACCGCTCCAGCCGTCGATGCTGATGAAATCACCTCCCCGAATCGTTCTGCCGTCGAGCTTGCTGTACCCTTCCGACTCGTAGACATGGAGCTTGTTGAAACCCACCACGCCGACCTTGCTGAGCTGCGGGATGGTCACCGCCGCGTGGGAGGTGCCGCCGCCCCGGGCGGTCAGGATGCCGTCTGCCTTCAGGATGATGCCGACATCATCGGGAACCGTATCGGGGCGGATCAGAATCAGCGAGGTTTCCGGCTCCTTCTGCCGGAAATACTCGATCTCCTCCTCGGAATAGACCGCCCGGCCGGTCAGCGCACCACCGCTGATCCCGATACCCATGCCGAGGAAGGTGCGTTCGAGATCGGCCTCGCCGACAAAGGTCCTGACCTTGTCCGTCCCTCGCTGGACCATGTCCCGCGTCTGGAGAATATAAAGCCCCTTCTTGGTGTCGTTCTCGAAGGTGAATTCGATCTCCTGCTGGTTGAACCCCTTTTCATAGACCAGGAGCTCCGCGATCCGGACCAGCTCGTTGTAGATTTCCGGGAACTTCATCTCCAGGGAGATGAGCGACTCCCGCCTCTCAGAGATCCTCTGCTTTTCGGAAATGGGATAGGTTTCCACGAGGCCGGAGACGATGTCCTCGCCCTGAACGCAGAAGATGAAGTCGCCGTTGATGGCCACATCCTGCGAGGAGCCCTTGGGGTCCCGGGTGAAGATCACCCCGGATCCCGACCGTTCGTTGAGGTTGCCGAACACCATGGCCTGGATGATCACCGCCGTCCCCCACTCGTCCGAAAGATGCATCTGATGGCGATAGATCCTCGCCTGTTCCGAATGCCAGGAGGCGAATACGTCCAGGATGGCATGTTCGAGTTGCCGGTAGGGATTGTCCAGGATCCGGATGCCGCGCCGGACGATCGCCTCCTTGTAGGAGAGGGCGAGCTGCTTCATCTGCTCGGGATTGAACATGAACTTTTTCGTCACCGCATACCGGCTCTTGTGGCTCTTCATGATCTCATCGAAGATGTTCCGGTCGATCCCCTGGAACATCGCCCAGGTCTGCAGGAACCGGCGGTACGAGTCCCAGGCGGCCCAGTGGTGTTCCTCCTTCCGGGAAAACCCCTCCGTGATCTGTTCGTTGATCCCCACGTTGAGAAACGAGCACATCATCCCCGGGAGCGAAATCGTCGCCCCGCTCCGGACGGAAAGCAGGAGCGGGTTTCGAGGGTCGCCGAAGGTCTTGCCGGTGATCCGTTCGAGCTCCTTGATCCGCTCGAAAATCCTTCGTTTCAGATCCTTGTAGATGTGTTTGTACCCGATAACGCCTTCGTAGCCCCGGAATACCTCCGTCGTGATGATGAACCCGGGCGGGACCGGAAGACCGAAGGAGATCAGTTCCTTGAGCAGGTAAGCCTTGTTGCCGATGAGGATCTGGTTGTCCGCCTCTTTGTTCTTCCGGTGGAGGGTCGAAATGGCCAGCTCCGGGATGTAGGCCATGACCAGGTTGAGGATCTCCTTGTTGTCCTTGAATTTCTTGAGCTCAGCGCTCAGGGTCCGGATGATGGCGTTCACGAAATTGTCGAGGACCTGGAGGCCGAAAGCGGAGGCGATGACAGAGCGCACGAAGTTCTCCGAGTGCTGGTAGAAAAGCTTCTGGTCCTTCGGCGGGATCGCCTTTCCGCTCAGGGACTCCTCTCCGTCGAGCATCCGGCCGATGATCACGGGCAGGTTGGAGCGATGGGCGTCGATGTAGTAATCGCGGGTGATGTCCTGGATCCCCTTGGCGATGAACTGGAAGATGTCGATGTACTGATCGATGGAAAACTGCCTGATTTGCAGGGCGCTCGTGATGTACCGCAGCTTGGCAACCAGCCCCTCGGTCGCCAGCCCCTCCAGTTCGAGGGCCTTGATGTAGAGCCAGAGATATTCGTGAATCTTCAGGAGGGTGCTTTTGGTGATGAACTTGAGGTTGAGGGACTCCACCAGTCTTTCGAAAAGCATCGTGGCAAAACCTTCGATGCGCAGCGTGAGCCCCATGGCCTCGAATTTCTCTTCGCGATAGGTGCCGTACATCGACGGGATTCCGGCCGCGATGTGGCGTTTGTAGTAGATGTTCTCGAAATATTCCGTCTTTTGGGGAGAGAGGATCTTATCCCGCAGGACGGCGAGCATCGCCAGCACGAGGGTCAGGCTCTTGTGGTAATCGCATTTCTGAAGGGCGCGCCTGAGGGAGCGGATCTTCCGCAGGTCGAGCAGACAGGAGTCCTCCAGGTCCTTCAGGATATCGACGTGCTGGTGGAAATACTTCTTGTAGATGAGCTGATAGAAACGGATCATCAGCTCGGCACGCTCTTTTTCCCGTGCGTTGACGCCGGAGACGCGCCTGATCGCTTTCGCTATCTCTTCGTTGTCCCATTCCAGGAGCTGCTGAACGTCGCCGTGGATCTTCTGGAACAGGTGGCCGAAGATGGTGTGGAGATCATCGAAATACTCTCCCGCCGGATGAACCTCGCTGTAAACCTCCGGCGGCAGATGCTCCCGCAGGAAGGAGGCCTCTCCCGAATTCCAGTAACGGAAGATGTCTTCAATGAAACGCACCAACCGGCTGTTGCTTTCGACGTGAGACTGTTTCCTCAGAAAATAGATGAGCCTGTCGTTTCTCGAAGAGAGCTCGTCCACCGCTGTGGAGATCGTCCGCAACTCCCCTTCCGCGCCGATCTCCGTAAAGAAGACCGGGAAGATCCGGAGGAGTTGCTTGACCAGATTGTAGGCCGGCAGGATGTCGGCATTCAGGAGCCGGGAGATGTCCTTCTGCAGCAAATCCGTGTCCCGGATGAAAACCCCCCTCACCTTCAGGTTGATGATCAGGGCCGAGAGAAGTTTCTTCGTCCAGCGCGGCTTCAGGGAAATGATCTCCAGCCAGGAACGGATGTTCTGGACGTGAGCCGGATTGACCTGGATCTGCCATTCGGCGGTGGCCCCCTTGAGGTCGGGATGCTGAAACCCGAAGGCCACGAGCTCTTCGATGAAGGTGTCCACCAGTGGATGGCTGTTGGCTTCGAACACCTCCCTGGCCAGCGTGGTGATGCAGTCGATGATCGAGCTCCGGTGCTGGATCCGGGAGGGGGTGCTCTTCAGGAGGCGGAAGACTTTCCGGATGAACTCATGGACGGTCTGCTGGTCTTCCTCCTTCAACGCTCTTCCCAGGCACCGGTTGATCTCGATCAGGCCCGCGCTGTGCAGATCCGAAAGCCCGGCAACGCTCATCATGTTGAAGAGGAAGTTGAGCTTGACCAGGCAGTGTCTCCCTTCGAAGGCGCATGATCTTTCAAGGGCGTCGGCGATCACCAGATAACCGTTCGCGATCTGTGCGTGGTCCGGCATTTCCAGGTAGGGCAAAAGCGAATCCGCGTCCGTCACGGCCCGATCATCGATCTCCCGGAGCTGGGTGAGCAGCTCGCGGATGTGGCTGTGGGAAAGAGGCGATATCATCTCGCGGTAGGCGTCACGGTCTGCCGCGGTTTCGCTGTCCGCGGGAAGCCATTGCGCGGGGTCGGGTTGGGTCAGCCAGTAGAGGTATGTCGATTTGAAGGCGCTGGAAAGGAGCCGCCTGAGTTCCCGCAGGTCCGTTCTGACCCGGTCTTTCAGGATGAGACCTGCGATCTCCTTCGCCTGGCTCGATGACTTGCTCAAAAGCGGTTCCTGCGTCAGAGACAGATCGGCCAGCGTCCTGAAAACGGGTGAGAGCAGGGCCGCGTTTCGCTCCAGGAGATCGCCGCTATTGGAAAGAATGGTGCTCAGAAACTCGAAGCAGTACCGCACGGCGCTCTCCCTGATCGCCCCGTCACCTGACGAAGAGATGATGGTCAGGTAGATATCCGCGAACAAGTTCAGCGCCGACAGGCCTTCTTCATGATGGTTGAAGTCATAGAAATCGCCCGTCGAGAGGTCCTTCAACTGCGTCAGGAGATAGTCCCAGTTCACGAAGGGGTGGTTGAGCTCGACGAGCATCTCTTCGGTGCGTTTGGAAACCCCGTACTGGTTCTTGACGATGTCGAGGAGCACCCGGTATTTCTCGGGGATATCCACGACAGCCTTCGTCCTCTCCAGGTTGATTTCGAGGGCCGTCAGGGGCCGGGTCTTTTCCTGAGTTTCCATGGGGCGAGATTAATGCGAACGGCGAAATAATGCAATTCCAAACTTCTCGGGATCGCGTCCGGAGGGCGGATGCTGAGCGCTTCCGGCGTTCCGGTCAGTCCGCCTCTTCGAAATGGGACCGGCTCACCCCTTCGAGCAGCTGAAAGGACTTCGCGCGCACCGCGAAAACCTTTGCTTTGCCCCCCTCGGTCAGCTCCCTCAGGTGCGGATGCTTCTCCAGCAACAGCCCCAGGATTCTCCCCTCCTCCGACGGATCCTTCAGTTCCTGGAAGATACCACTCACCGTGAGAGCACGGATATCCTTGCGTTTTCGGTCGAAATCCTCTTCCCGGCTGTCGATCAGGAGGCTCACGGCACTGTTGCCCTCCAGGTTCCGGTATTTCCTGGTTCCCGGGAGGGTGATCATGAAGAACATTTTGCACGCTTCGTCGGTGATATAGGACATGAGCGAACAGTGTGGCTCCCCGCCGGAGACGGTGGACAACACGCAGACATCCCTGCTTTGGATAAGGATCTTAATGGCTTCGAGCATTTTCGGTCCTCCTTCTCTGGCCGATCTTAACAGCGTCTTGTCAATCGTACTGGCGCAGATATCTCAGGATGTAGGCCTGAGCGCGGTCACCGGGGTGGAATATCCCGAAGTGCCCCTCGCAGAGGATGTCCGCTTTCAGGGCGAGGAGCTTTCCCATCGAGACGCGCCACTGGCCGATATCGGAGGCAAAGGCAGGGTGAAACGGTCCGTGGATGTCCTGACCGAACAGGATCCGCTGGTCGTCGCGGTCCAGCCAGACGGCGATGGAACCCGGCGTATGGCCCGGGATGTGGATGCAGTGGAGGATCTCCTCGCCGAAACGGAGCACTTCCTCGTCTCCCTTCAGGCGACGGTCAACGGCAGTCGGCGGAAAGTCGATCCCATACCAGTCGGCCGCGGTTCTGACCGGATCGCCCGATTCTACGGCGTCGGCGTCCAGGTCATGGATCAGCACGCGGCAGCCGAGCCGTTTTCTGAGTTCGGGTGCCGCGCCGATGTGGTCGATGTGGCCATGGGTGAGGATGAGCGTAGAGATCGCCGCCGGATCGAAATCCGCCTGCTCGATATTCCGGAGGACGCGCCCGACGCTGCGGCCTGCCCCGCAGTCGACCATGACGAGTTCGCCTCCGAAATCGATCAGAAACGCGGTGGCGTCTTCTGCATGCGAAATCTCCGGACCACCGACCAGGTAGACTCCCCGGGCGATCCGCTCAACAGCTCCCATCTTCCGAACCTCCCTCCCCTCCCGCTCTGCGGAGCGATGCGGATTCTACCACACTTCCCGTCTGAAACGGCATGCCGAATCCATGAATAAAAACATTGACGAATATCGACCGGATGGCTATGATCCGCCAAGATCGATGGCAGACGCCGCTCAGAGCCGAATGCGGTCCCAGCGGTGCGAAATGAATGGGAGGAAAGAGAAATGGTCCGTCCGGTCATCGCAGGAAACTGGAAGATGAACAAAACGGTCGCCGAGGCGGTCGACTTTGTCTCGCGCCTCCGGGCCGCCCTGGCCTCACCGCCGGAGCCGGAGGTCATCGTCGCCCCGCCCTTCACGGCGCTTCACGCCGTGTCGGCACTCCTCAAGGGGTCGCCCATCCGCCTGGCCGCCCAGAACCTCCATGAAGCGGAGAAGGGGGCCTTCACCGGTGAGATCTCCGCAGGGATGGTCCGCGAATCGGGCTGCACCCATGTGATTATAGGCCACTCGGAACGGCGCACCCTCTTCGGCGAGGGTGATGAACGCATCAATTTGAAGCTTCGTGCCGCCCTTTCCGCAGGCTTGAAGCCGATCTTCTGCATCGGGGAGACCCTGCAGGAGCGGGAAGACGGTCGGATGCAGAATGTCGTCGAGCGGCAGCTAAAAGAGGGGTTGAATAATTCAACCGCCGATGATATAAGCCGCTTCCTGATCGCCTATGAGCCGGTCTGGGCGATCGGTACCGGCCGGACGGCCACCCCGGCGCAGGCCCAGGAGGCGCACCGGCTCATCCGGGGATGGATCGCCGGACGGTACGGGAACGAAAAGGCGGCGGAGATCGCGATCCTCTACGGGGGAAGCGTCACGCCGAAGAATATTACCGACCTGATGCAGCAGCCGGACATCAACGGGGCGCTCGTCGGCGGGGCCAGCCTGGAGGTGGCCTCATTCGTTCAACTGGTCGGATATCAAACCACCAAAGGGGTGTGAAAAAGTGCAGATTCTGATAACCATCGTTCACGTGATCGCCTGTATCGTTCTGATCCTCGTCGTGCTTCTGCAGGCGGGGAAAGGGGCGAACATGGGTGCGGTCTTCGGAGGATCCAGCCAGACCATCTTCGGCAGCAGCGGTCCGGGCACCTTTCTCGGGAAGATGACGACGGCGATCGCCATCATCTTCATGCTGACCTCGCTCAGTCTCTCCTATACGGTTTCCCGCAAGGGGAGCTCGCTGATGGAAGGCGCTGCCAAACCAGCCGCACAGCAGACGGCTCCCGCGCCGAGCCCGTCGGTGCCGCCCGCACCGGCCCAGGCCCCGGCCGCAGCTCCGGCGCCTCAAGCCCCCGCCGCCCCGCAGGCGGCCAAATAGACGGATTCAGCGCCGGATGCATCAGCGCCGTGACACGACGATCGGCTCTTTGGTATTGACAAAGCGATTCGAAACGAGTAAGTTCCCCGGCAACGTCGGCAAGGCATCGAGATACGGCGGCGCCGGTCAGACGGGGATGCCGAAGTGGTGGAATCTGGTAGACACGCTATCTTGAGGGGGTAGTGGGCACAACCCGTGCGGGTTCAAGTCCCGCCTTCGGCACCATTAAGAGAAAACGGAGGGTCAGCCGATTTATCGGTTGACCCTCTTTCGTTTTTGGGCGATGCTGGGTCAACGTTTTGATCAACCAAGCGAGACCCTCATGGAATTTTCGGCAACCAGCACACCCGGGTTCAGGAGAGGCTAGAAAGGGGGGCGAAGGAAATGGACGGTAGACCAGACATCAAGAAGGGCGGCAGGGCTCCGGGCTTCACGCTGCCGGCATCTTCGGGAAAAATGGTAAAGCTCGACGATTTCAGGGGGCGGAAGCTGCTGCTCTACTTCTTCCCGAAAGCGGGAAGCTCCGGCTGAACGAGACAGACCGAGGCCGTGCGGGACGCACGGGCCCAGCTCAATGCCCTGGGGACGGACGCCGTGGGGATCAGCCCCGATCCGCCGGCAGCGCAGAAGAAATTCAGCGACAGGCTTGCCCTGAACTTCCCCCTCCTCTCCGACACGGATCACACCGCAGCGACGGCCTATGGCGTATGGGGGGAGAAGTCGATGTACGGGAAGAGGTATTTCGGCATCGTCCGCTCGGCATTTCTCATCGACGAAAAGGGGAAGATCATCGCGGCCTGGCCCAAGATCAGCCCTGACGAGACCGTACCCAAAGTCCTGGCCACGCTGCGCGCTTAGAATCCTGGCTCGGGAGTATCACCGTACCGGGTCCTGCACGATGAATGGAGCAACGAACGATGAAAAAGAATATCATCCCCTGGTTTCTGGCTTCATTGGCGCTCATCGCGGCATGTGCGCCGACGACCAGTTCGCGCTACCGGGAGGGCAGCAATGTGGGGCAGGAAACGGGTCTGACGGTGGCCGACGAACGGCGTCTGACCGAAGAGGCCCTTCCAAAAATCAGGAAGGATTATCCTTCGGCCAAGGACCCGGACCTCCAGAGATATATAGCCAATCTGGGCATGAAGATCGTGCAGGCCAACAACCTGGAGGGGAATCCCTATCACTACGATTTTGAGGTGGTTGACGTTGAAAGTGTCAACGCATTCGCTCTGCCGGCGGGGAAAATATTCGTCACCGCCCCTCTGATCGCCCTGGCATCCAATGAAGCGGAACTCGCCGGGGTGATCGGACATGAAATAGGCCACGTCACGGCGAGACACGCGGCGGAGCGGATGTATCAGATGGAGAAAGACCAGAACAAAACCTGGCTCTACGCGGCGGGCGGCGGGATCGTCGGTGCGGCCGCCGGGCTCGGCCTGGGGGTGCTGCTCTGCAGGGATGGCGACGCCGGCTGCATGGCGAAGGCAGCTTTGGTCGGGGGGGCGGTCGGCGCCGGCGGGGGGCTGCTCGTGCAGAAATATCAGTTCCTGGCGAATTCGCGGGAAGACGAACTCGAAGCGGATCGGATCGGGTTCAGGATCGCCGTGGGCGCCGGGTACGACAAAGACCTGGTGGGAAAGTTCTTCGAAAAGCTTTTGCTGATGGAAAAGAACGCCCAAAAAGGCGGCGGCACCATCCTGAAGAGCCTTGCCGACGCCATGAGCACACACCCGCCGAGCGAAGAGCGGGTGAAGCAGATGAACGAGATGGCGATGAGCGCTCCCGCCGCGAAAAAGCCCATCACCACGACGCCGGAGTTCAGCCGGGCCAAACAGACCGCAGTAGCGATGCAGAAGAAGTAGCGCCGTTCTGATGCTCTTTAAGGAATTTCGTCAGTCTCTCTTTTCCATCGCCCCGGATCTCCATGAATGCCACGCCAAGCCGGTAGATGCATCCGGGCTGGTCGCGGTCCACGTCATACCATTGGACCTCCCCGGTCACCTCAAGCGGCGGCCCTTCAGAGACAAGCTCGATCATGAGATGAAGGCGGTGTTCCCGTGCGAAAGGAAGCCCCGAAAGCAGATGGACGCCGTCGACCTCAATCGATTCCATTTCGAGACAGATTCCGCCCTTCGAGATATTCCGGCTTTTGGCATGCTGCCGCGGCAGGCCCTTCGTCTCGCCTCGAACGGTTACGATGTCGACCATAACGTTTAAAAGACACGCAAGCCTCTGAAATCTCCTTTTTTCCAACCCTTCAAACATGGCTGCTCCCGGAAGGCTTGTGAGGGAAATAAGATCCGCGCTTCCCCACGAATTATGATCCAGAAACCGTGATCAGAACTTTTCGCTCCCGTGGCTCGTTGTTGAAGTCGACCAGAACGATCTGCTGCCAGGTTCCCAGAGCGAGACGGCCGCTGATCAGGGGAACCGTGAGCGAGGGGCCCAGAAACGACGCCCGAACATGGGCATAACCATTCCCGTCGCCCCACTTCGCGTCATGGCGATAGGGAATCCCGGTCGGGGCGAAGCGCTCTATGGCCTCCTTGAAATCCCAGACCACCCCGCTTTCGTATTCGATGGTGGTTACTGCGGCGGTGGAGCCCGGCACGAAGATGAGCACCTGCCCCTCCGTCAATCCCGCATCGGCGACCTTGCGGGCGACATGACTCGTGATGTCGATGACGTCCGTTTTCTCGCTAGTCTTGAAAGAGATGGAAGAATTCGAGATTTTGAAGTCCATGGGACGCCTCCGTCTCAAATCGGATTTCCGGTCCGAACACCATCCCCGATGCCCTTTTCAAAACCGGTGGAATCACGGCTGTGTTATCCGAGTCCTGGGACGCCGGGCATCCCCGGGCAACCGGTTCTTCACTGACGGCCGGCCGGTCCGGCATCTCTTCTACACCGGCTCCGTCTATAACGCAAGCACTGGGTACGGACAGAAATATCGTCATGGCCGATAAATGCCGTCAATCCGGATTCCTTCAAGCACAAAGTCAATTGATTGCAGATCGCCGTGTGTGTTAATAGAACCATACGATGTCTGTCAACGACCGGCCGCAGGCCCGGTTGCCCGGATCGGCGGATCGCACCGGGGGAGTGGAGGGGGTCATGTCCAGAGGCTGGGTGCTGTACCTCATCGTGATGATGGTCGGATGCTCTGGAAGCCATCGCCCCCAGATCGGGGTGACCGACGGCCGGCTCGCTGCCTGTCCCGACTCGCCCAACTGCGTCTCCTCGCAAAGCACCGACCCGAGGCACGCCATCGCTCCCCTCCGGTACGAGGGGCCGGCGGAAAAAGCCTGGAAGCGCCTGATCAAAGCGGTTTCGGAGATGAAGCGAGCCCGCATTGTCGTGGCCCAGGATCAGTATTTTCGCGCTGAATTCACCTCCGCCCTCTTCCGCTTCGTGGATGACGTCGAATTTCTCCTAGACGACAGCGCCAGGACGATCCATGTGCGGTCGGCGTCCCGCATCGGACATTCCGACCTCGGCGTAAACCGCAAGCGCGTGGAGGAGATCCGTTCGCGATTTCAGTCCGTTCCATAAACCAGTCAACGGGAAAGGAGATCCAATGATGAAAGTGCCGTATCGAATGATCGTCCTCGGAGGCCTGCTTCTGACCGTTCTGATGATGACCGGATGCGCCCCTTATGCTCGTACCGTGGTGCCGCTCAATCGCGATAGTTACGTCTGCCGGAACGATCCCGGCCAGTTCAACCGGTATCAAGGGAAGAGCATCTTGCTGACGACCATCCGGGACGAATCGAAAAATACCTCCAATTTGGCCTATTACAGCCCGGAAGGCACAATCGGTTATCAGCTCTTTTACTCCTCCGAACATTCAATCCAGCAGCCTGTGGTCTCCTATTTCTGGTATGCCCTGAAAAAGGGTTTCGAATGCGTGGGCGTCCGGATCGAAGAGCATGGGACGATCTACGATGCCGAACTCTCCCTGACATTTCTCTCATTGACGGATGAGGAGATCCAATTCCGCGCTCTTTTGACGCGGAAGGGAGTCTTGACCCTCCAGAAAGAGTACACGGTCACCATGCCCAAGCTCCCAGCCGTCGATAAAGGTCTCCTTGAAGATCGCGCCTATCGGATGCTCGACGACATCGTGGCCACGATATTGACCGACCGCGATTTTCATAAGGCCTTTTTTGAAAGGTGAAGCGGCCGTTCCCGGAAGCAGGGCTGAACCGAAAATCTCTCAGGGGTGAGTTTCCATGAAGATCATGCTCGTCAATCCCCCCAACGCGGGCCGCAGCATACCCGAGGAGGAGTACGGCATCACCTCCATTCGTCAGATATTTCGCGGAGAGCCCTTCAGTCTGGAGGTTATCGCCGCACCTCTGACCGCCCATGATGTGATCATCGTGGATCTGAAATGCGAGGACGAAGCGTATCTCTGGGCGCAGTGCGATCGCTTTGAACCCGACGTGATCGGATTCACCTCTCTCACCTGCGAGGCCAATGCGGTGATCCGCCTCTCTGGGGAAATCAAGAGGCGGGGGAAAGCTCTGGTCGTTGTCGGGGGGATTCACGCCACGCTGGACCCAGCCTGCTTCAACTGCACCGGAATCGATTATGTCGTCATCGGGCTGGGGAAAAAGAGTTTTGCGGATCTCGTAAACGGGCTGGCCGGAGGCCGTGGCGGCGCAGCCGTCCCCGGTGTGGCCAAGACCTCGCCGGGGACCCCCTTGACCTTTTCCCCCCGCCGCTACGGCGCGGATGATCTCATGGAAAGCAACCCTCCCCGCTACGACCTGGTCGCGTCCTGGAGGGACGGGTACACCATCGAACGGCTGGGGCTGCGCATGGGTTCCGTGGTCACCGCCTACGGCTGCACCCATCGCTGCTCCTTCTGCGCCATTCCGGAGACGGCCGGGGGACAATACCTGACCCATCAAACGGCGTCCGTGATCCGGGATATTCAATGCCTCGGCGACATCCCCTTCATCCGTATGGTCGACGCCAACACCTTCGGCAATCCCCGCGCAGCCGAGGAGCTCTGCGACGCGATCGTCGCCTCGTCGATCCGGAAACGCTTCTTCGCGGATGTCCGCGTCGATACGATCGTCCGGCATCCATCCCTCCTGAAACGCTGGAAGGAGGCCGGCCTCTATGCGGTGGTCGTCGGCTTCGAGGAGCTCCAGCCCGAGCGCCTCCGGACCTATGAAAAAATGTACGATGAAGCCGCCATCCGCCGGGCGGTCTCCATCCTCCATGAGCTGGGGCTCGTGATTGTCGGGGACTTCATCATCGCCCCTGACTATGACGAAATAGAGTTCCGGGACGTCGAGAAGTTCATCATAGAGAACAAGATCCAGATCCCCGTGCTCTCCATCCTGACGCCCCTCCCGGGAACGCCCCTCTACGAATCCATGAAGGGGCAGATCACGGTGCGCGATCTGGACTACTACACTTTCACCAACGCGGTCGTCCCGACGGCGATGCCGGAAAAGGCATTTTACGAAGCCTATTCCGAACTGGTCCGCCGGCTTCATGGAAAGGTATAGCGATCACCCGGAAAAAGGAGGAACACGTGGAGGTATTCATCAATGATGTTGCTGCGTTCTTGCCCAATGCCCCCGTCGACAACGACCACATCGAGGATGTGGTCGGCACCATTCACGGTTTGCCGTCCCGGACCAAGAAGAGGATCCTCAGCAACAACGGGATCCGGCAACGCTATTATGCCATAGACCCTTCCACCGGGGAGCTTACCCACACCAACGCCCAACTGACGGCTGCGGCCATCCGGGGACTCTCCCCCTACCCCGGATTCACGCCGGCAGAAATCGAGTGCCTCTGCTGCGGCACCACCATGGCGGATCTGCTCGCCCCCGGACATGGTCTGATGGTGCATGCGGAGCTGGGGAATCCCCCCTGCGAGGTCATCTCCACCTCGGGGATCTGTCTCTCGGGAATCGCCGCCTTCAAGTACGCCTATATGAACGTGGCCCTTGCCCTGAGCGAAAATGCCGTTGCCACGGGTTCCGAACTCTCCTCGGCCGTCATCCGCGCCAATTTCTTCGAGCATCTCGAAGGCAATCCCGACCTGGAGCACCAGCCGATTCTCGGCTTCGAATCCGATTTCCTGCGCTGGATGATCTCCGACGCGGCGGGTGCGGTGTTTCTTTCCCGCAAGGTTCATGAAGGCCGAAAGGCGCTGCGGGTGGATTGGATCGACCACATTTCCTACGCGAGCCGGCTGGAAACGTGCATGTTCGCCGGGGGTGTGAAAAGGGAGGATGGCTCCATCGCCCTCTGGCGCCATCTGTCCTCCATCCGGGAGGCGCTCGACAAGAACTACCTGGCGCTCAAACAGGATGCGGCGCTTCTGAATCAGGAGATCGTCAAGGTGGCCGTCGACTGGGCCCTCTCAGAGGTGATCCGGAAGAGAGGAATCCAGCCGGCGGATGTGGACTGGTTTCTTCCCCACTACTCCTCGGATTTCTTCAGGGAGAAGCTCTATGGGGCGATGGAATCGATCGGCTTCATGATCCCCTACGAGAAATGGTTCACGAACCTGACCTGGAAAGGGAATACGGGATCCGCATCCATCTACGTGATCCTGGAGGAGCTGTTCCATTCGGATCGGCTCCGCCCAGGACAGAAGCTGCTCTGCTTCATTCCGGAAAGCGGCCGCTTCTCCATCGCCTACATGATGCTCTCCGTGGTGTAGGGTCTTGAGGAACGCCATGAAGATATCCGAAGTGCCCCAGGATGACGTCAAAACGCTCGGGGGAGAGAGGAAGGCCCTGTATGCCGTGGATGACGAGGGGCGTTATGCCCAGACCACGACCCAGGGCTGGGAGGTGGAGGAGATCGCCCTTCACCAGGTGATCGACGACTTTGAGGAGCAGGCCCGAAGGGCCGCCCTCCGGGTAAAGCGTCAAGAAACGTCCCCGATCGAATACTTCATGCTCAAAAACTGGATGGACCCCCTGACGCTGGCCCAGGCCATGGGACTTTGCCGCTGGCAGGTCAGGCGGCATTTCAAACCCGGCGTTTTCTGGAAACTCGACGAGAAGACGCTCACGGAGTATGCCCGGATCTTCAGGGTGTCCGTTGACACGGTGCGGCATTTCCGCGGAGAGGGGTGAGCAATGGCACCGCTGCCGCTGGAACACCGGCAATACGCCCACTGTGAAAGCGGCGTGGTCGCCGCGCTGCTGAGGCGCCAGGGTCTCGATCTCTCCGAGCCGATGGTCTTCGGCATCACGGGCGGCCTGACCTTTGCCTATCTTCCCCTGATCAAGATTACCGGGATGCCCATCATCTCATACCGCATGTTCCCCGGGGCGATCATCAAGGGGGCGGTGAAACACCTCGACGCGCGTTTCCGCACCCGGAGGTACAGAGACAGGGGAGAGGCCCTGGCCGAACTCATCGCCCTGGTCGACAGCGGGGAGGCGGTCGGCCTGCAGACGTCGGTCTACTGGCTCCCCTATTTCCCGCCGGAGATGCGGTTCCAGTTCAATGCGCACAATCTGATCGTCTACGGAAGGGAGGGAGACGAATTCCTGGTCAGCGATCCCATTTTTGAACACCCCGTCCGGATTGGCGCAGAGGATCTCCAGAATGCCCGCTTCGCCAAGGGAGCCCTGGCCCCTAAAGGCTTCATCTACTACCCCGTCCGCATCCGTCCGGAGATCGATTTGAACCGGGCGGTTCGAAAAGCCATCCGCCGGACGGTGCACATGATGCTCCATGCGCCGGTGCCGTTCATCGGGGTCAAGGGGATCCGGTACATGGCCAAAAAAATCGAACGCAGCTCGGCGAGCGGGGATCTGAGATACACCCGCCTGCTTCTGGCCCACATCGTCCGGATGCAGGAGGAGATCGGGACAGGAGGAGGGGGCTTCCGGTTCATGTATGCGGCGTTTCTCCAGGAGGCCGGGGATCGTCTCGGCCTCGCCGCCCTGGGGGAGGCGTCGCGGATGATGACGGAGGCGGGCAATACCTGGCGCCAGTTTGCGCTCGCCTGCGCCAGGGCCTGCAAAAACAAAACAGCGGACCCGGATATCGGGGGGATCGTCCGGCGGTTGCAGGAGTGCGCCGTGCAGGAACGGCTGGTCTATACCAAACTGAAATCAGGAAACCTCTGATCCAGGGACTCAGTACCTTTCCACCTCCAGCAGGACGTAACTTCCCCGCCGGTCCCGGTTGATGTGCAGCAGGGACCTTCCCGGAAACCGTTCCATGAATCTGCCGATGCCGCATGCGGTGGCCGACCCGCAATACCCGGCATCCCGGAGATAATCGAACCCTGCGGCGGGGCGCAACGCCGCGGTCCATGCCGCGGCCTCATCCTCGCCGACAAGGGCGCCGAAGGAGAGGAGATCCGGAGCCGCTCCCCGGTTCCGGATCCATTCGATGCCGGAAGGGGCATCCCAGAACGACCTGTTCGCCCCGAATGCCCCGCAGGCCCCTTCCCTCTCGACCTTGAGATGAAACCATCCGCTCCCGTCGACCGCGCTCCAACCGCGATGCCCCTCTTGCGCCCCGTTTTCTCCGGAAAGGGAAGCCTCATCCACGCCGCCGATCAGGGCACTTTTTTCCGCACCCCCGGCGAAATCCGACTTCAGCAGTTCCAGCCCCCTTTCGAAGGAGAGGTCCCGGCTGGAAACGGTGATGCTTCGGCCCCGGGTACCCAGGGTCTGGGCAAGGTAAAAGGCGGCCGTACCGCTCATCGTGTTGATGAATCCGTAAGGCTTGGGCAGGGAATGTGCCGCATAGATTTCGTCCAGGACCGCCGCCGTCTCACCGAGATTGCCATGCTCCGTCGTCAGATAGATCGCCGTTTCGGGCGCGACGGGGCGTCCTCGGAGGCATTGGCAGGCGCCCAGCAGCGCCAGCAGGATGAACCGGTTCCCCCGGCGGAAATTCACCCGGGTGTAGCGTGAGACCGCCTCCTTGAGCCGCTGGAGATCGACATCCGGTTCGCCGGCATAGGCGGAGAAGTCGTGAATGTAGATCTCGTTCATTTTCCATCGCCCCTGTTGGAGAGGATCAGGGTGGTGCAGTTTCCTCCGAAGCCGAAGTAGTTCAGCATGAAAATCCCCTCCCCGGTTTGCCTGTTTTCCGTCAGCGGCACCAGGTCCAGGGCTTCGTCCCTCTCCTGGAATCCTGGCGTGGCGGGGATGAATCCCGCCCCGATCGCCTCCGTCAGCAGGATCAGCTCGCTGACGCCGCAGGCGCCGACCGTGTGGCCGATGTACGGCTTCAGGCCCGTTACGGGGGGGAGATGCCGCCCGAAGACCCGTCTCATGGCTGCGCACTCGGTCCTGTCGTTGTTCTCCGTTCCCGTGGCATGAGCCTTGATGGCGCAAATCTCCTCCGGATCGATTCCCGCCCGCGCAAGCGCCCTCTTCATCGTTTCCGCAACGGCGGTTCCCTCTTCGTCGTGACTGGTCACGCTGAAAGGATCACAGAGGTTTGCCCCGCCAAGGCAGCGGAACCCGACGGCGCCCTTGCGATTCTGCGCCTCCAGAATCACGGCACCGCAAGCCTCGCCCAAAATCAGGCCGTCCCTTCTCCTGTCAAAGGGCCTGCACCCGGAAGAGGCGATGGCCTTGAGCCCCTCGAAGCCGTAAAAACCGAGATGGTTGTACAGATCATAGCCCACCACCAGAGCTCTCTCGAAACAGCGCGCTTCGATCATGGAGGCGGCGTAGAGGAGGGCATTGGCGCTCGATGTGCATGCCGTAATGAAGGAATAGGCGCTCCCCTCCATTCCGAATCTCTCCGTCACGGCACCGGCGATTTTGCCATACCCGCTGGATGCCTGAAGAAACGACTCCGACACGGAGGAGGGGCCAAGGCGGTATCTGCCCTCGAATATGGGAACATCCATCGACGTCGAACCGAAGAAGAGCGGCATCTCCCGGATCTCGGCGCCGCTCACCCCGGCGTCGGCAAAGGCGCGGGATACCGTGGAGAAGAGCAGCTCGTAAAAATAGGCCTCGGAGCGGCTCTCCAGCCGATCCTGCTCGCCTCTGCAAATCAGGTAATAAGGTCTGGCATAGGGCAGACCGGCAAGGGTGAAGGGAAGCTGTTCCACCCTCAACCGCTGGCCGCGTACGGCCCCGACAATCCCCTCCAGGGAATCCCCGAGGGAACAGGTCAACGCCTTTCCCGTGACGAACGGTTTTATCCCCATGCCCTATCCCGGTTGGATGAAGTCGGCGAAGGTATTGATCGATTTCATGATTCGCCTCATCTGCTTGCTGTCGGTGATCAGTTGGCCGTATCGGTTCTGGATGGCGATCGAAATCTGCAGCGCGTCAATCGAATCCAGGCCGAGAGGGGCGGCACTGCCGAACAGAGGATCGTCGTCATGGATCTCGCCGGGATCGATCATCAGATCGCACTCCTCGACGATCAGCCTCTTGAGCTCCGTCTTGAGCCTTTCATCCAGGGAACCTTGCATCGCTTTTCAGACCTCTTTTTGTCTATTCAACGTGATCATCGTCCATGCCAACATGACAATGCCAAAAACGAACAGGGAGAAGCTTTCCGGGAAGACGTCGGAGACATTGCCGTTCCGCAGGAAGATGTCGAGAAAACCTTCCAGCCCCCAGGACATGGGGGAGAGACGGGCGACATCCTGCATGAATCCGGGCATGACAAACTTGGGAACCATGATCCCGCCCAGGGCGCCCAGGATGATGTTCAGGACCCCCCCGATCGTGGTGGCCTGCTCCGTCGTCCGGGCCAGCGAGGCGATCAGGAGCGCCAGGGAGATGGCGCTGAAGCTGACGGAGGCGGCGATCAGGGCAAGGCCTCCCCATGAATGCCCGACGGTGAGGGGGGTGCCGCCCAAAAGGGGAACGGCATGGACACCGATCAAGATCATCAGGATCACCTGGATGGCATTGACGAGAAGATAGGGGACCATTTTGCCGATGATCAGCGAAAGCCGCGAGACATTCATGCTTTTGAGGCGCATGAGGGTACCCTGTCCCCGTTCGGAAATAAAGGTGTTGGAGATCGGAATGACAATGAAGAACATGGAAAAAACGAGCCAGGCGGGGACGCTCTGTTGGACGGCGGAGGGGACCTTGGCGCCGCGGGCCTCCCTGTACGCATATTGAACCTCCACCCGGCTCTCCTCCGCTGCCTTGAGCTTCTGCCCGTCGATCCGGGCTGCGGCCAGAAGCTCCGGAATGCGGTCGATGAGGGCATCCTTCCTCAACTTCGCCCACATTCCATCCAGCGCGCTGCTCAGGATCATCTGGGTCTGGAGGCTGACCGCGGGGTTGGCAAGCAGCGTCAGAGGCTTTTGATCCGCCCCCTTTTCGATCTCCTCCACCGAAGCGGAAAAGTTCTCCCCGATCAGCAGCGCGAACTTATAGTCCTCGGAAAGCATCCGTTCCTTCACCTTCTCCGGGGAGAGATCTCTTGCGAGCAGGTGAAACTTGAAGGTGCGGAGCTCCTCCAGCGCCTTGAGGAACTCCGCCGATCTCTTCCCCTCATCGCGGTTCACGGCAAGGACATCGATATGGACCGTGCTGTGGAGCTCGAAGAGGTCCCGCATCGCCAAGGACATGATCATGATGAAAACAGCCGGCATGACAAAGAGGACCGTGACGGCGTGTATGTCGCGGGAGATCAGCAGGAATTCCTTTTTCAGGGTGTACAACAGCTTCATCATCACCGCCCGTTATGCCCCTCTCCATCCCGCAGCCGGCTGCTGGTCAGTTTGAGAAAAAGCGCCTCCAGATTCCTGTGGCCGAATACGACATCCTTCACAGGGACACCCTGATCGTTGAGGACGGCAAATACCGCGGCCATGTTTTCATTGAAGCGTTCATCCCGTTCGACATGAATGCCATCCGCCTCCGCCCTCAGATCGGTTCGCTGCCGCAACAACGCGAGGGCATTCTCCGGCATCGGCTCGACACGGATCAATACGGCGTCGGCGAACTTCAGGAGGGCCTCCTTGCTCTCATGAAGGATGATCTCTCCTTCGTCGATCACGGTGATCTCGTCGGCCACCTGCTCGATTTCATCCATGTAGTGGGAGGTATAGATGATCGTCGTTCCCCTCTCCCGGTTGATCTTTCTGATCGTCTCCAGGATGTAGTTTCTGGACTGTGCATCGACGCCGACCGTCGGCTCGTCCAGATAGAGGATATCGGGTTCGTTCAAAAGGCCTATGGCCAGGTTCAAACGCCTCTTCATCCCGCCTGAGAAGGTGTCCACCCGTTTGTGGACAAAAGTTCCCATGCTCCCGGCATCGATGCAGAACGCCATCCGTTCCTCCAGTCTCTTCCCCTTCAGGCCCCAGAGGGAGCCGAAGTACTCCAGATTTTCACGGGCTGACAGGCGCGGATAAAAGGCAAGGGTTTGGGGAACATAGCTGCACATGGACTGGATGCGGCCGGTCTCGCGTCCGAGATTCAGGCCGCCGACGGTAATCTCGCCCCTGTCTTTTTCGATGACGCCCGTCAGGATCGAGATCAGGGTCGTCTTACCCGCGCCGTTCGGACCCAGCAGCCCCATGATGGAACCACGCCTCACCGAAAGCTGGATATCATGGAGGACGGACTTCCCATGGTATGATTTGTAGAGATGCCGAATGCGGATCAACGGAACTCCATCAAGATGACCTGTTGAAGGTCTGAGCGGCAAAGCCGCGAAGATCTCCGATTCCCAAGAGGAAAGCCATTTCGTTTCTTACTTTTTACCCCACGCAAGCCGCGGGGAAGCAAGCGGGTGGATTCATGCAAGAAGTTATGACGGTTCCGGACAACGATATGCGCGGAGTATAGGGAAACCGTTTCGGCATGTCAAACGAATTTGACTTCGAAAACATCGTCATTCTCCATCCGTCAATCCTCATTTTTCCTAATCGGAAAGATGGCTCTAACCCATGATCACTGATGTCCTTCCCCCTCCAATTGTGATATGACTCAGCCGGGTGGATCATGGGTTCGTCCGGGCAAAGGTTGACGGATTTCATGAGGGGGGACTGAGTGCATGACGGCTGCACGGGGGGAGCGCACCGGTGCGCAGCCGGCCGTGAAGGATTGGCCGGAGACGCTGGATTGGTACCGGAAGTGTGCGAAGAGCCAGCCGCAAAATGCCAATGCCTGGTTCAACCTCGGTTTCGCCTGCAACAAGCTCGCGCACTATGATGAAGCCATCGAGGCCTACCGGCGGGCCATCCGCATCGATCACAAGTTTGCCAAAGCCTGGAACGATCTCGCCCTCGTTTACAGAAACCTCAATCGTTACGATGATGCCATCGAGGCCTACCGGCGGGCCATTCGCATCGACCTCAAGTTCGCCCACGCCTGGAACAACCTCGGGGCCACCTATTGCGAATGCAACCGCCCGAACGACGCTATCGAGGCCTATCGCCAGGCCATCCGGATCGATCTCGAATTTGCCCAGGCCTGGAACAACCTCGGGGTCACTTACGGCAAACAGGGCCGCCACAACGACGCCATCGAAGCATTGCGGCAGTCCATCCGGATCCAGCCGAAATATGTCTGCGCCTGGCACAACCTCGGGATCATCTGGGGGCTGCTCGGGCGCGACGACGATGCTATCGAAGCGTATCGGCAGGCTCTCCGCATCGACCCCAAGTTTGCAAAAGCCTGGAACAATCTCGGCGTTCTGTATGGCAAACGCAACCGCTCCGACGATGCCATCGAGGCCTACCGAAAAGCCCTGCAAATCGACCCGGAGTATGCCTTTGCCTGGCACAACCTCGGAATCACGTACGGCAACCTCGACCGCCACAATGATGCCATCGAGGCCTATCGCCAGGCGATCCGCATCGATCCCCAATTTGCCAGGGCCTGGCACGACCTCGCGCTGACGTATGGAAGGCTGAGACGCTACGAGGATGCCATCGAAGCCTACCGGCAGACGATCCTCGTCGATCCCGAGAATGGCTATGCCTGGAACAACCTCGGCGTGACCTATGATGAAATTCGCCGCCACAGCGACGCCATCGAAGCCTATCGCCGGGCGGTCCGGATCCATCCCGAATTTGCCGACGCCTGGAACAACCTCGGGGCTGCTTACGAAGAACTCAAATCCCATGAGGAGGCGATAGGGGCCTACCGACAGTCCCTGCGCATCCGTCCGGAGCACGCCGCAACCTGGAAAGCGATCGGTCTGGCGCACTATCTGTCCGGGAACTGGACCGCCGCCCTGGATGCCGTTCGGGAGTTGCGCCGTCTCGATCCGGCAAAGGCGGACAGGCTTTTCAACCGGATTCTGCCCCGCTGAGACCGTGGTGGATTGCCGTACCCGATGGCTTTCATCAGTGACCTTTCGGCTGCCCTCCCGCTCAATCCTTCCAGCGCAGCGGATTGAAGTTCGTCTTCCGGTCGTAGAAATCTTCGCCTTCAGCGCGCTTCAGGAAGTTCACGGCGAGGTAGGTGAAAGGGGTCACCAGCGCTTCATAGGCGGATTTCACGAACCATTGGCTCCCGGCCATCGCGATCAGGGCAGCGGACGGCACCGTGCCGTAGAAGGCCAGAAGGATAAAAACGCCGGAATCGGCAAACTGGCCGACGACCGTCGAGCCGATCGTGCGCATCCACAGATGACGCCCCCGGGTCGTGATTTTCATCTTGGCCAGCACAAAGGAGTTGAGGAATTCTCCCGCCAGATAGGCCAGAAAGGAGGCGGCCAGGATCCTGGGCGTCGACCCGAAAATGGCCCGATACGCCTGCTGCGATGCACCGGCGTCAAAGCTGCCCGCTCTCCAGAATGGGGCCGGCGGCAATTCGATGGAAAGATAGAAAACGAATACGGCAATGAGATTGCAGACGAATCCGATCCAGATGACCCGGCGCGCCGTGGCGTAGCCGTACACCTCGGTCAGGATATCCCCGAAAATATAGGAGACGGGAAAGATCAGAATCGCGGCGGGCAGAAAAAACGGGCCTACGGAGACCAACTTCACGGCAATGATGTTCGAGACCACCAGGCTCGTCACAAAGACGGCGGTAATGGTGGGCAACCAGCGCTGCTTTTCAGCCATTTCGCTTCCCGTGTTCCGCTTCGACGGAAATGGATATCCCCCCCCGCACCGCGAAATCCGCATTAACCTTGCACCAGCGGGGCGTCAGCGCCTTGACCAGATCATCCAGGATTGCGTTGGCGACATGCTCGTGGAAGACCCCGCGGTTCCGGAAGGACCAGAGGTATAGTTTGAGCGATTTGGACTCCAGGATCTTCTGGTCAGGAATGTATTGAACGGTCAGACGGGCAAAATCAGGCTGTCCGGTTACCGGGCAGACACAGGTGAATTCTTCCGTCCGAAGAGTGACGACATAATCTCTTTCCGGATGGTGGTTCGGAAATGTTTCGAGCTTCTTCGCCGGCTTATCCCCCCGGCCGAGCAGGGTCAACCCGTCCAGGTCGGATTTCTCAGTCATCTTGGCCATAAGAACCCCTTCCTTCGCCCTTTTGATGTGGGGCAGGGAATCGAAGGCAGTGCGATCCACAATGCCGTCGAGTCGCTCTTTCCGCGTGCAACCTCTGCAAAGGCGAGTTTTCATCTATCTGAAACGGCCCGATCTTGTCCATATTTTTCTCTCGGCGAAGAACAATTTTCCAGTTGATAATCCATTTCCGCTGTGGTAATGGGATCGCATTCGTTGGGGGATCGTTCAATGGTAGGACAACGGACTCTGACTCCGTGAATCGTGGTTCGAATCCACGTCTCCCAGCCAAATGAAATTAATGGGGATTTTCTGAATTACGGAAAATCCCTTTTTCATTGTCTTGTCGATTTTTACCGCTATTTTACCGCTTTTGGGATTTCGTCGGGCTTCTCTGCTCTGGCAAATAAACCCGATAATATCTTCTGGAGACGTCACCGGAGTAGCTTCTTCGTCCTGCACACACTCTGTGCATAGATGCGCGAACGAGCCTCTGCCAGGATCTCCGCGCATGAGCACGAGGATGGCCGGCATTAGTCTGAGAGTTTCGTCTTCAGATCGCTTTCCTGGTTGGCCGGATCATGAACAACTGTCCGCCGCTATCTGGCAGGCCTTTTCCTTTTTCTTTTCCGCCAGGCGCGTTTCCCGCCGGGCCTTTGCCTCGCGGTTGCGATGCCTCTCCTCTTCTGTGTATGGATAGTGTGCTGCTCACAATATGTTCATCATGTATCGGCAGTTTTTAAAGGCCCTGATCACATTTGTCATCTTCATCCGCATTCATCACGTATTTCTTGGTTTCCAAGGGCGTAAAGAAAAGTCGCCTTTTCCATCTTGGAAAACCATAAGCCCACGGGACATTCAAATCACGAACTATTTTACGAACCTCTCCGGCATTGAATTCGCCACATTCGATCAGTTTGTTACTCATGATTTCTACTGCGTTCCACACTTCAGGGATCATGAGCATTTCCAGTGTCCATCTTTTAGCTTGCGTAAGAATCCTGTTGGCCGGCACATAGGTGTTAGCCATTACCTCAGCAATTTTGTTGGCTTGGACATAATCATGATCTCTATCAAAGGAATATTCGTCATCCGAATCGCCCTCGAAGCTTTCCCAATCTTCATCGAAGTTTTCCCAATCCTTCGAAGGGTGCATTATTATTTCTGTGCCGTAACCAGCAAAATGAAAAAGTAACGACATCGTTCCATCGATACGTAGAAGAGGAGGTATACTTGACTTAAGGTGTTCTAAGGGCAAACCCTCGTACTTCACGGACCCAATGTGCCCCTCATTCGGTATGATTGAAATACTCTTTATATGGGAAAGCCGATCTTGTGTAAAACATTGCGCCGCAAAGTGCCCGGCCTCATGGTAAGCCACAGTTTTCATACGTTCGCGAAGTGCAGGCCAGTATTCTGGACTATTTTCATCATATAATTGAGGGGCTCGTGGATCTGCCCGCATGGCGGACAAAAAACGCTTCTCGATCTCGTTCAATCCGTCTTTTTTCTTATCTTTCTTCGAAATTCCATGATTATTGAGTCCCTTGTTAGTACGGCGTTGTGGCCCCATGTTTTCATCTCCCCTTAAAATGCAATGGGTTTGGTCATTATCCAAGCTTTGTCTCGGCCCCGTGTCGCCATATACGCATTCAGAAACAGATCCCGTAACGGCCGCAGTTAGATAAAGCATTTCCTCTGCCCTTACAAGCGAAGACTGCTTCTCCTAAAAACTTCCCCTCACATTTCAACTCCTCGGTCACCGATACTGCAGTCCCTTCTTCCCTGCCCCGTTGAGGTTCACAAATCGCCCTTCCCGATAATCCCATAACGCAAATTCGGGCAAGTTATCGATCCCTTTATCGAACGCTTCCTCCAGGTACTTGATCGAGTATTTTTTGTTCTCGATGGGATCGTCTGTGGGTACGAGGTCTCCGACGATGGAAAGGTCCACCCCCGTCTGGCACGTGTCCAATTTCTTGTTCACCGCATCCATAAAGGCGCCCTGATCGACACCCTCGGATGGCCACCGCATGAGGATCATTTGCTCACCAAGAATAATGTGATACTTGTGGTTCATAAGACCTCCTTATTTTAATTGAATTTGTTTTTTGGCACTGGCATAACCCGGCAGGCGAAGCGTCGGACCGAGGAGGGAGTGCCCGGAGCCACGCCTTCGCCTGCCGGGCATGTGATTTTGATTGTGTGGGTTCGGTTGGTGTATCTCGGATGTTGCGTCCAGCTACTTCAAAAAGAGATAGAGGAAATCGATCTGCTGCTCTTGGGTCGCCGGGTTTTCAAAGCGTGTACTGCGATCCTACGGAGATTCGTCCGGATCCTTTTTCGGAAACTCGATCACCTGCCCACCCTTACGCTGAAGTATGTCCCGACACGCCGGACATCCGGTATCCACTCCATCCCTCAGGTTCGCCGGCCATTCCCTGCATGCTACCGGCCTGACATCATAGATGGTACAGCCATACAAGTCTGATCCTCTTTTCTTTCGAAGCCATGGGCACCTATCAACGTCATCATGGGTTTTCGGACTTATCCAGATGTCGAACATAAGCTCGTGGGTGAGAGGATCTACAACAGGATCCACCCAGTCCAAAATATCGTATCGTCTTGTCGCAATCCATCCTGCAATGTCCTGTATCGATGCAAAACCTTCCCGTAGATGCCAGTCCTCTTTGCAGCAACGGCCGCATTTCTGACAGGTGATGGAAACTTCTTGTTCATGTTCGTTCATATGTGTTTCTCCTCGTCGATAATAATGGGGCGGTTTCTGAAACTTCGTTTTTTGGCATTGCCTGTCTTGAGTAGTGGCTTTCGATTCGTTTTGTTCGGTCTATGCCTGCTGACCGCGAATCGATCTTTATGCTCCCATCACATGTCGATAAAAGCGGGAGATGCTATGGCACTGGAGAGGGAGAAACCCAGAACCATAGTCATCCCCCGCCTGGCAGGGAGAGGCTGCCGTAGATTGGATTGAATGTATCTCTGTCGATGTGCTTGTGGATCGTTGGTAACAGGGATCTGATGGGTGTCACGACATTGTATCCGAATAGTCGGATCTACAGCGTCGTGATGCGCGGACCGTGACGCTCAGGCCTTCCTCAATGGAACGATGGTTTCTTCTTTCGCCACTTCCGTTTGACCTTTTTGAACCTCCCCTCTTTGTAATCGTATAACTCGAACTGTCGCAGCAGACTTTCTTCGCCCGCGAATGCATCCACCAGCAGTTCGGCCGATGTTTTCCTACCTGACCCGGGTTCGTCCATGATCAGCAAATTCCCGGCAATGAGAGGTTCCAAGGGAATTTCGTCTTGAATGACTCGATTGGTCAGGGCGTTGATGACATTGCTGTCGGAGATTTCCCCGATCGGCCACCTGAAAATGGCCAGTTCTTCCCCGAAAATCGCGAAATAATGGTACTTCGTCTTTCCTCCTTTGTTTAATTCTTGATTACGTTTTTTGGCACGGATTGTCCTGAGTAGGCGACAACACACGTGTCACCATGAATGATCTCCCCGTTGTCATGGCTCCATGAAAATCAAAAGCAGGCGGAAGAAGCGCGGAGTCCGGGGAGGGAGAGAACCCGGGGCCGCTACTCCTTCCACCTGGGTAAAGGCGATGTCGGCATTGCGGATGGTGTGCTGTCTGTCCGTTCACAGCGTCTCATGATCGGAACGAGAGGATGTATTTACAAAAAGAGATAGGAAAAAACATTCTGCTTTACTTCTTTCCCCGGCGCATCAAGACATGCACGGCCACGAAATGACGAATCATGGATGTCCCTGCCTTTCTCACTTGCATACCCTGTGGACCTCAAGAACAGACGACCAGTACCTCCCGGCCGTCCCTCCCCTCTCGAGGGCCGGCCGCGCCCGGTCCATCGCGCATGCGACGCAGGATCCTTGCGGCGCATAGCATTGCAAACGTCGTGACGAGGGCACGGCGTGAGGCTTGTACCTCCGGCATCATGACGGGACCTTGGCGCGACGTTTGCCACAAGGTGCGGAGGTTGGCGTGACGCATGCGGGTACGCCTTGCATGCGGTATGACAACCGGAGCACCTACTCTGACGCCCCCGCTATGATCTTTACAAGGGGCGCTCCTGTGAACGCGTCCCACGAGCCTTGGGACGCATCCGAATAGACAACCGTCGCACGATCCTTGCGACGGGGAACTGGTAGCGCGCCCTCCATGGTCTCTACAGGGCGCGCACCATCTGAAGGATGTCGACCGGGGGGTGGCATTAAATATCGACATGATGCGGAGGAGGAGGGGGGGTGCGGTTACATGGCGGACAAATTTTTTTGAAAATTTTGACCCTATGAATTGAGCACACTAATCAAGGCAACATCTCACCGCATAACTTGTGTTCATTGGAAGCGGGTAGGACGTGACCTAATCACCTCTTTTGGATCCCTGCGAAGTGAAGGTCATCCTCCGGGACATATTGCCGGTATTCAGGATGGCGTACAAGATTCACGCCCAGGCGGGAGAGCCACCACGCATTGATCATAGGCCATTCCTGGACGAAGGTGATGTTGTGATGTTTGTCCGCCCTGGCGAGCCGGATGTAGTGTGCCGCGTGATGGGTGGCAGGGTCCAGAAAGACGGTTCCCTCCGGTGCCTCGATGTGAAGCCCCGATTCCAGTGCGAGAATGACCTCTGGTTGTTCCGTCGTACCGGCGAGCCGCACGGCGTTGGCGTAAAGGTGAATGCTGAAGTAGGTGTTCTGTGCCTCTTGACCGATGTAGGAATCTTTGGGGAAGAGATTGAACCAGCGTTTTACGAAGGCACGATTGCGTATCGTTGGTATTTCCATCATGTAGTTGACGGCATTGTGTAGGTTTGCAAGAGCTGGTGGTCTAAACTTGACATGCTCGTAACCCTGGGCCATGTTCACGGTGGAGGCCATAGGGAAACGGAGTCCTCTCTCCGCCGCCTGCGGGTAGTAATTTTGCTGCCCTGCTCCTATCAGGAGCGTCATCACCCAGTCCGGGTTGGCCGTTCGGATTCGCTCCACGATTTCGCCGAAGGCAGAAACACCTAAAGGAATAAATTCCTCGCCGATGATTTCCCCACCCACCAATGGAGCTGACGTCCGCGTCCAAGCCGCCGTCAGGCGTCCAAAATTGTAGTCTGCCGCGATGATGTAAATACGAGGGCCATAGACGCGGACCATGAAGTCGACCACGGGGATGACCTGCTGCTCGCAAACCGCACCCGTGAAAAAAGCATTCTTGTCTGCAACGCCTCCCTCGTATTGGTTGGTGTAGAAGTAAAGCTGTTGATTTTCATCCACGATAGGGCGAATCGCCTCGCGGGACGCACTGGTGAAACCCGCTACCAGGACATCGATCTTATCCTGACCCATCAGACGGGTGGCCGCAAGCTTCCAGCTTTCGATATCTGACCGTCCGTCCAAGGTCTTCAATTCCACTTTTCGTCCCAGAAGGCCCTTGCCGTCCTTCGAGCGGACCAGAATCTTGTCCTCCTCCGCGTACAGAAGCTTGCGGTTGTCCGTTTCGCCTCCCCGGTCCAGAAATGCGAGATCGCACCCTTTCGGCTGCAGGAGGGGGGGCTTGGAGGCATGCTGGGCCAGGAGGCCTCGTCCCGGTGCACCCAGGTGACTTCCCACCAATCTGAGCCCAGCGTTGATCTCCTTGACCGCAAGTTGCGCGGCATGCCATTTGGATATTCCATAGATGGATAGATCGCCGGACAAATCCTCAATGAAACCAATCTTGACCGGCTGCTCATGAAAATTGCAGTGAA
>JAJFTY010000142.1 GCA_021372695.1 Deltaproteobacteria bacterium | reverse complement strand
GCTCTCCTTCAATTCCTTGATCCGGCCGCCGATATAAATTTGGTCCGCCTTATTGATATTGGGATTTGCCGGATTCCAGTACATGATCGAGCCGTACATCCCGGTAGCCGCCCATGAGGTGGTATCGCAGGAAGCGATGGGCAGCTCGCACAGCCAATCGAATTTCGATCCTCCGAACCAGTGGATTTTGATGCTTGGGTTGCCCCACCTCTTGATCTTGTCGACGGCGTATTTGATGTCTTTGAAATTCGAGGCTTGACTCGATCCCAAGGCTAGCCAGTCGTATTTCCGGGATTTGACGTAGAACTCGATCTCATTGTTATGGAAATTATGGACGACCGGAACAGGAGTCAGCCCGACATGCTCCAACGCAACTTGGTTGGCGATGTTATTGTTGAACCCTTCCGTGCTGAAATCGGTATCAAAATTGAAATAGTGATCGTAATGCTTACCCCATATCAGTAGATGAGAGGCAACTTCCCGGAGCGTCAACGTGGACTTCCCTTGGGCCACCGACCAAGCTCCGGAATCAGCGATGAGACTCGCGATGAGATGCCGGTAGTCTTTTATGAATCCTTTTCGTTCGGATTCATTGTAAGCCAGAGATATCAAAACGTTCAGTGGCTCGTCTGGAAAGAGCTCGGAGTATCTCTTGAGCACGTTAAGAAACAGAGATGCTTGGTAAATTTTCATGTTGGTTCCTCCTGAAAAACAGTGATGCCCCTCATCCCAAAGGTCGAAATGAGGGGCACCAGTTTGTGGTCTATGCCGTCTCGGGGATCACGCTGCCTTCTCAGGTTCCAAATTGATCGAGGCAAGCTTCTGTAGTTTGCTCAACTTCTTGAGAAGCTTAATGAACATGTCAGAATCGACCATGGCGATTTCATCCTCTTTATCCTTGACCAAATAGTCGATCGTTCTGATCAATCGACTGGACAGGCTGTTAAAATCGGTCACCGTTTTTTTGTCATCATCGTCGTCTTTTGAATCTTGACCAGCTGTGGCAGTAAGATTCTTCAGATATTCGGCAGGATCTCCACCGCATGCTCTGACATCCTGCATCTTCTTGATCAGACTGCCGTTGATCTCCTTGCCGGCAATTGTCAGATCCCGCACGAAGTCCTTGTCAGCCGGAAGATCGTGCTTGATCAATCGTGCCCTGTTCAGTGCAGTGTCGACCAGTATCTTGAACTCCTGCGGGTCAAACTCTTTCGTGGGGTCGAACAGGATCTCATACTTGGACATGAAGGCGCCGATGCGATCATCTTCATCATTGTCCTTCGTGGCACTGCAGAGCACATCAAGCCGGTCGACACCGAGGAAGGAATACTGATGACAATCATTCCTCTTGGCTAGATTCATGAATTTTTCCCGGGTCCTCTTCCCAATGAAAGGCAACTTCTCAGCGGCCCATTGCCCCCATTCCAGCTTCGCCTTCCGTACGATATCTTTTTGCGTGATCAAGATCTCGCCCAACTGGATTGCCCATCTGGCGTCATACTGGCCGAAAAGATGCTTCAAAGAATTGTAATCCGCGAAGCACTCTTTGAGGATGATGGTTCCCTCCGGCAGCAGTATTTGGGGATCTGCATCGTCCTTCTTGCATTCGTTGGCCCAGGCCGTCAGCTTGAGCATGTTGACCTTGCCCATATCCGGAGTGGCTTTGATGATGCCGTATCCGGACGTACCAAAGTTCTCGCCGTAGACTCGTCGGAGCGCCTCCAAGTCAATGTTGGCAATGGCCGATGGACGGGCGGCAGGTGGATAGGGATTGTTCTTTTCGACTTCTTCCTGTGACGTTTCTTTCGTTTCTTCAGACATACAATAGACCTCATTCTTTCTTGTCTTGGTTGGTTGTTTTCAGGCACAAAAAAACCGATCTCCGTTTCCAGAAATCGGTTCGCCATTCTCCTTGTAGGAATGGACAACAACACGGCCGCTGATATTCACTGCTCGACCGTTAAACCCTCATAAGCACCATCTCCTTTCTCCTAATTTCAAATGAAAAAGCCCCCTGCAATAAACAGGAGCTCTCCAAAAAAGCGAACGCAAAGCGGACACAAAACGTAGTGTCGGTAGTGCTTTTTGACAGACAAACGGAAAACAGAAGGCCGGATTTCGGCACGACATCTCTTCTTGATTCCTGGGGTACTTCTGGGGTACTTTTTTTCAATGATGGATGGAAATATTGCACTTATCTTGACTATTGGATAGTCAGAAAACATGCTGTGGTCTATTGAAATTAAAGGGAAAGCCTGAAACATCCACATATTGGGTTGAAAATGATTTTTTTGCATTCAAGTCCCGGCTTCGGCACCATAAGAGAAACAGGGGGTTAACTGCTTGACCGGTTAGCCCTCTTTTTTTTTCGGAGTGCTTTTCCAACGTTCTGGTCAACGCTTTCAAAAACCCTCCCCTTTGGTCAGTCGCTTTCCGGGCCTTTTCCATCTCCCATTGGTCCGGGATCGGTAACCCTTTGTCAAATCATCGTAATACAGCGTAAAGCGAATGAGTCGCCAGGGATCGTTCCCTCGTTCAATCGGAGTTGCATATCGGCCAAATCGATCCAAATCGCGTTGATCATGCAGGGGTAGTATTTTTAGATAGGAAATTAAAAATCGTAAAAACATTAAGTATAACGCGAATTTTCAAATACGACGATCATGCCGGGATGATGAGAATTGAGTCATTTTACGTTGTATTACAAATGCACGGCGCTCTGTAAAATAATCCGACATCGATCGAAAGGCCTGCGAATCCATCCTAAAGCCTGTGCAGCTGTTAACATATCAAATATATTATTCATTTTTTCGAACCGCCATGGCGGCGAACCTGCGAAAAGTCATTGTCGGAAGGGAGGAGAGGCGTCGGTTCCCACGATCAGACAATATGTTAGCTTAAAAGCTTGTATTTACGTTACTTGTTGTTCATCTAGCGTCACCTTGGCGCATCAGGAGTGCCGGATAACTTTACAGAAACGAAATCCTCCCGGGATGCGCGGAGACGGCTTCATCGTAAGACGCAATGAATTCATAAACTTGAACAGTGGTTGTGCCGTTGGTACGCATCTTGCAATATGACTGTCAAAGAGCAGTGCCGATCTGATCAATTCCGCGAAGGAGGGATGGAATCATGAGAAAATATTGGACGATCTTCGGTTTGATTCTGGTGCTTGCGGTGGCCGCCCCGGCAGGCGCATACGTTTACGACTTCAACCATGCCGATGGGCTCGGCGGTTATACATCGCCATACGCCGGTGCGATCGTTGAAACCTTCGATCCCAATGCCAATTCAAATCGGGGTTGGACGTTGACGGGCAATTACGAGATCCGCCTCGGAAGCATTACCCCCGCAGCCGCTCCCTGGTGGGATAATGGGGGAGCGCCCGGCGGAGCACGCGACGCTTCCTATTTCCTGACCGTGCCGAAAGAGCCGCTTTCAAACGGGATCAGCGTGACCATCGATTTCAACGACGCCGTCTACAACTACTTCGGCCTTTGGTGGGGGTCGATGGACCGCTACAACACGCTTGAGTTCTTGAATGGTACAACCGTGGTCGACACCGTTTATGGCACCACGTTCAGCTCCGGTTCCGGCGCCCAGGACCTGGCCGAAACGAACAAATATGTGAATTTTTACGGGATGCCCGATTTCAACGCTGTCCGGTTGACCAGCACCAATTATGCGTTCGAGGTCGACAACCTTGCGGTCGGTCACAATGTCGTCCCCGAACCCGCCACCATGTTGCTCCTTGGACTCGGTTTGGCCGGACTGGCAGGTGCCCGAAGAAAGTTCAAGAAATAGCGGAACGCAAAATCCTCCCAAGCCAAAAGAAAGGCAGGATCATTTAATGATCCTGCCTTTTCGCGTCTTACCCGGTCATGTCCTGTTCGGGCGCCGCTTGGAACCCCTCATCAATACCGCTGCTCTTCTTCGCACGGCAGCCAACCCCGCAGATCGATCCCCGTCTTTTCGATCGCCGCCAGAAGGATGTATGCCGCCGCCTTTGCACGCTCGAGGGCATCATGCTCCGCAAATTGGTATCCTATCGCTGCGCACGTATCTGCGAGTCCATCCCCGCGCCCCGGGGATGGTTCCCATGCCCGCCTGGCCACATCGGCAGAGTCGAGCCATGTGCAGAAGGGCAATCGCAGATGATGTTTCTTGCAGGCTTGCTGGAGAGCCGCCCGGTGGAGGGGCGTGTGGCAGACCGTAATCTGATTGTCCAGGTAGTGGTATAAGATATCCACGACGTCCAAGAGGGTGGGAGCACCTTTCACTGCGGATTCGGTAATGCCGTGGATTGAGACGTGCGCTTTATCGAAGGCATCCCCCGGGTCGATGTAAGTCTTCCATTCTTCACGCAGCAACCCGTTTCTGAAACCCGCCAATCCGATCTGGCAGATCGAGGAGATGTCCGCATTGGCCGTCTCTAGATCCAAAGATATGAAATCCATGATTCCTCTTCACCGATGCCGGATACCGGAAGGCCGGCCGAGCGCTTCCCCGCAGCAATCCAAAACGATCGAAATCAGTAGCTGAGATATTCGTAATGATGGGGGAAGGTCGGTTCCCTCCATTTCCTGCACACGCTTTCGATGCAGACGACGACAAGATCATGATAGACATACGCTTTTCCGACGGCCTGGGATGATTCGCCGTTCACCTTGCGAGCTTCGACCGTGCAGACGACCGAGTCGCCGATATTCATCCTTTCCGAGATGACGACCTCCTCTTCGGAAAAGACCAGACCCGCTTTTCGGCGCAATGCCTCGATAAAGGCCTCGCCGGCTCTCGCATCCAGTGAAGTTCCCGTTTCCATGCCGATCACCCTTCTTTCCCCGGCAGCAGAGGGAAAAACATCCCGCGGCTGCCGGCTTCCGGTCCGGGCAGTCATCAGTCGTGATGGAAGCCCTCTTATTCGGTTACGATTGCCAGAAACGCGTTGAACGTCGTGTTGTCGTCACATGCTGCAAGGCCGAAGTACACGACATAGTCGTTCACCTGGATATCTTCGAACGATATCAGCTCCTGGACGTCGCTGGTGCTCTTGAGAAGCGTCGCACCGCTGGCGACGTTCACGGTGGTCAGGACCCCGTTCAGATCCACCGTCAGCGCGCGAGTGCCCAGATCGATGATCTTCACGGTTCCTTCCCGCTTTTCGGGGGTGACCTCGACCTGCACGGCCGTCAGCGGGCTCGGAATGTCGGGATCCAGGGGAACCTTCACCTGCTGGCCTGTGCAGAGGAGATCCGCCGGGATGACACCATCTCCTGCGAGGAAAATAGGCGTTCCATTGGGGATGAAGAGGTCGACTGAGCCGAGGCCGCCATTTCTATCGATCGTGAGATTCTGTCCATCGGCCTCCAGCGATATGGAGGTGATGCTCCCGACGACCTCTTCATCCTTGAGAACAATAGCCGCCGCACGAAGCACGGCACTTTGACTGATCCACTTTCCGGAAACCTGTACGGTCATGCCGGTCTTGATGCTGGCCGGCTCGACGCCCGTGTCGCAGCCCTTCAGGACGAGTGTGCATGGCTGACCCTGCACGGTCAACGGTCCGACGAGCGCCTGGCCGGGTGACGGATTGAAGGTGAATGTGAAGGAAGCGCCGTTCAGGGCGGGGTCGGTGGTGACGGTTCCGATGACGTCCAAGAGTTGGCCGATCGCGACGAGTGAAGCCTCGAACGCCAGGTCATTGGCCAGCGCTCCCTTTACCCTCACCTCATCTCCGGCCTTCAGGTCTGCGGGGGCCGCGCATTCCCCAGCCGCATTCATGATGGCTGCTCCCTGCAGGAGACGAACGTCGACGGTTCCCCGGTTGGCTCCGAGGTCCAGGGTGAACCCCACGACCTGACCGCCGCTGTAGGTCAACTTTCCGATCGTTCCGCTCAGCATCTCGGGACACCGGCCGCCCGGCATCCCCTCTCGGATATCCACAAACACCACAGGACGGAAGACGCACTTTCCCGAGTTGCCGGCCGCATGGAGATTGATCGACTTGTTCGCGTCGATGTCCAGGCGGATCGAAACCTTCCCTCCCGCGTTCACCTTAAAGGGCTGTCGTGGATTGAGATCGATCTTGCCGCTCGGAAGCTTGATCTCGAACCCGGCACAAGGCGGCGGATTAAGGGGATCCTTCGGCGTCACCTCGACGTCGCTGACCCGGAGTCTGATCTTGGAATACTGCCCGGCGGGCACATCCTTCACGCTGAACAGATAGTCCTTGTCCTGATACTCCAGGAGATCCACTCTGAGCCCGGCCGCAGACTGGAAAATCACCACGGGGGAACCATCGCCAGCAGGGATGAGCGAAACCTCGGTGATCGTGAGCCATATGTTTTGATATTCATCCGTCGGGGCATCCGCCAGGACGACTGAGACGCGGCCCGTACCGCCGATGCCGCCCCCGGCAACCGTTCCCGAACCGCCGCCGCCACCGCCGCAGGTGATCAATAAGAGGGAGGCAGCGAGCACTGCTATGGTGCGGAGTATACGTGATGCATCCATGCTATGTATCCTCCTGCCGAGCGCCTTCTTCAAAATAGTAAATGCCGATACCGGCTTTATTCCGGCCCGTTCCGGCTGCGTCGGGGTTTGTGTCGCGATCATGTCCGGCAAGCCAGCGGTCCATTTTTTCCAGGAACGCCTGCCCCCTGCGCGCCGTCATCTTTCGCAGCCGCGGGAGAAACTCGTCCGGGAGATTGTCGTAGGCCACCTTGCGCTGGAAGAGGGGCTGGGAGAGGGGGAGGGAGGGGGCAGGTTCAAGGTTGTGATCGATCGTGGAGATCAGGTGGCCTACGTCCGTTCCAAGGATGTGAACCTTGTCGATCTCGCTGGCCTTGGGAACATAGGCCCGGTCGCACAGGCGGATCAGGCCGTCACTCAATCGTTCCACCGATCCGCTGCGAATAAGCTCGTCCAGGATGGCCCTGGCGGGAACATCACCGCTGAACCGACGCGCCAGTTCGCTGAACGTGGCGCCCCGGCCCGACATGGATAACAGGGCGGGCCGGCCGTCCGCGTCGAGAAAATCCGCCTCCCTGCGCCACGCAGCGATGACACGGGCGGCACGGTTGTAACGCTCAGCATTGGCCAGGTCGTCGGGTCGCGGAATCTGCCGAACCCGGGTGACCTCCTTGCGGGAAAGGCCGGTCAGGATTGAAACCCGGGAAGTCGATTGTTTGCGGCGGTCGATTCCGAATTCCTGCATTGCCACATCCACGTAAACCCATTTGGCAAGGTCGGCGAAGGTGCCGTACGAAACCCCTTGCCGCAACAGCATCCTGACGAGCGGGACGAGTATTCTCACTACAGCGGCTGACAGCGCGCGATTCATCTCGGTGTCCATAGTTTGGGATTTTATTCCCAAAAATATAAAAGGTCAAGCAAAATATTTATGAGTAAATAGTTACAATTTACGATTAGTTGCATATTTTTGAGGGATGCATCAGGGGAGCTGAAAAGTACATAAAAAACTAAACCGCGGAAGGTCCCGACCACCATGGGTCGTTACCGGCTCCAAGGAACTTGCGGTCCCGCGGCCGAAGCGGGGAGACCCTGCCCATGGGACCCCGCCGTTTCTCCCTGCCCTGTGCCATTTTCCGTCGGGGGGGGGGCGGCATCATCGCCAGATTTCTTTTGACATGCGGGACTTTCTTGCCTTATAGATTCGCCATGAAAATCAAGACGGTTTTTCTCGGCTTGTTATCGATCGTGGTCCTTTCCTTTTCCGCGGGCTGCGAGAAGCGCACTTCTTTCGTCCAGAAGGATTACCCGAAACCCCCCACGGCCCGGAAAGACTATCATCGTCAGCTGCCGCCGGGCGAGCTGGCCCTGAGGAAGATTACCGATCCCAGCCAGATTCCCGATTACACCAAGGCCTGTTCGGACATGGACCGGCTGCAGGAGGCGATCTCCAACAGTCTGAGCTACATGGCCAAACCCTCCAGCAAGAAGTTCTATCCCTATGGGGGGATCACCTATGAACAGGCGCTCAGAAGCCTGCGGGAGTTGAAGAATCTCGCTGCCTCGGGATTGTCCCCCCGGCAGATGAACACGGTCTTGCGCGAAAGATTCGACACCTATATCTCCGTCGGCTGCGATGATCGTGGAACCGTACTGTTTACGGGATATTATACGCCGATTTTTGACGGGTCCCCCGTGCGGACGGACCGTTTCAAGTATCCTCTCTACAAGCAGCCTCCCGATCTGCTGAAAGGGCCTGACGGGACGATTCTGGGCCAACTGAGGCCGGATGGCCAGGTCCGGCCATACCCGAGCAGAACGGAGATCCAGAATTCCGGCATCCTTTCCGGCAATGAGCTCGTATGGTTCGGCGATCCCTTTGAGGTTTATATCGCCCACGTGCAGGGTTCGGCCAAGATCCGCATGCCGGACGGACGGCTCGATGCGGTTGGCTATGTGGCTCATAACGGGTGGGAATACAAGGGCATCGCGCAGAAGATGATCGCCGACGGAAAGCTTTCCGATCGGGGTCTCAACCTCAAGGCCATGATCGACTATTTCAAGGCCCATCCCGATGAAATCGACCGGTACATCAATGAGAATCCCCGCTTCGTCTTCTTCACGTCCGGGAAAGGCGATCCCCGGGGTTCGCTCAACGAGCCGGTGACGCCATTCAGAACGATCGCAACCGACAAGACGATTTACCCCAGGGCGATGTTGGCCTTTGTTTCGGCCGACCTGGACCGGCCCGTGGGATTTGTGCTGGACCAGGATACGGGGGGAGCCATCCGCGCCGCGGGCAGATGCGATGTTTACATGGGAGCGGGCGACCCTGCGGGCGAACTCGCCGGCGGAACATACCGCGAAGGGCAGCTCTATTACCTCTTCATCAAACCTGAATGACTTCCCCTTCCCCGGACCGCATCCGTTGAAGACGCCGTCCGGACAACGGACGGTCAGCGCCCGCCCATTCCAGGGGGAACGATCCCCGGCCGGCCTGGGGAATCGACGCGAGCCGCAGGCAGGAAGGTCATGGAAGGCGTCGAGAAAAAGATAGAGGAAGAGCCCCTGAAGATTTTTCAGAGGAATCAAGGGGTAAATGAAAGATCGGACTAGGATTTCTTGAAACTTGTGTTATAATCGCGCGCAATTGGCTCCGGTGGAACCAGCGGAGCGAGATCAGGAAGCCTTTGAAAACCCCATTTGCATGACAGAGAACGAGGAGGAGGACCGTGGCTATCAATCTACTTGATTTGACGGCGGAGATCGTGAGTGCCCATGCTTCCGTGACCGAAATGACGTCGGACGACCTGGTCCGGGAGATCAACCGGGTCTACGCAACGCTGGAGACGATCGCCGAGGGCGGAAGATCGGTCATCGCGGAGCCGCCCGGCGGGGAACCGAGGAAGCGGCCCGGAAAGGCGAAGGAGCCTGCGGCGCCGGCGGAGGTGCAACCTGCCGCCCCCGCGGCGCCGGCCATGACCGTCGAAGAGGCATTCAAGCCCGATCAGGTGGCCTGCATGATCTGCGGCAAGAGCGGCATGGTCACGCTGAAGCGCCATCTGGCCTCGGCCCACGGATTGAAGCCCGGCCAGTACCGGAAGCAGTTCAAGATCCCCAGGGAGCAGCCGTTGGCCGCCGTGGAGTATGTCGCCAGGAGGCGCCAGGCCGCGCTGGACAGGGGATTGGGCGCCAAACTGGCTGCGGCCAGGGAGGCCCGGAAGAAAAGAGAGCTTGGGGAGTAGGATAGACATGAAGACCTGGGTAGGGGCGGCACGCCGGCCCTCGACTGACAGGTCCGGTTGATCGTGACAACTTTTTGGCAGAGGAGGAGCATCATGAGTCTGACGAAGATTGACATTATCGACTCCATTTACGAGAAACTCGGCGTCCCCAAGAAGGAGTGCATCCGTATCGTCGAGAGCGTCTTCGAAATCATCAAGGAGGATCTCGACGAGGGTCATGATGTCATGATCTCCGGATTCGGCAAATGGTCCGTCAAGTCGAAGAAGGAGAGAAAAGGGCGGAATCCGCAAACGGGCGCGGCCCTGATGATCGATGCCCGGAGGGTGGTCACCTTCAAACCCTCTTCCGTCCTCAGGGGCATGGTCAGCCATTGATCCGCAGCATCCAGCGAAAGAACAAGACCGGATAGGTTTGACGGATGTTGGACCGGACCGTTTCAACGGTGATCGATGCGGATAGATGCATCGGATGCGGTCTGTGCGTCCGGGTCTGTCCGGCGAAGACCCTCTCCATGCGGGCAGGCAAAGCGGCCGTCACCGGCGGCCGCTCCCTCTCCTGCGGCCATTGCGCCGCGGCCTGCCCGGTCGACGCCATCACGGTGCGGGCGATCGATCCGGAAGCTTCCCGGTTTGCCACCTTCGCGGCCGACCCCCGCTGGTTGCCGCCCGGTGAATTCGATGCCGTGCAACTGGTCCGACTGATGGCCTCCCGGCGCTCCTGCCGGAATTTCACAGAGCAGCCGGTAGCACTTGCCCTGCTCGAAGACCTGGTCAAAATCGGCGCCACCGCCCCTTCCGGTACCAACAGCCAGATGTGGAGCTTCACGATCCTCCCCACCCGCGAATCGGTCATCGCCTTCGGGGAGCGGGTGGCCCTCTTTTTCCGGCGTCTCAACGCGCTCGCCGAAAAGGGCTGGCTCCGCGCTCTGCTCGGGTGGATCGGCAAGCCGGAACTCGCCGACTATTTCCGCGATCACCATCACACGATCAGTGAGGCTTTGGCTGAAAGGGAAAGCGCGGGTGTGGACCGCCTGTTCCATGGAGCGACGGCCGCGATCGTCGTGGGCGCCCGGCCCGGGGGCAGCACCGCCCAGGAGGACGCCTGCCTGGCCGCACAGAACATTCTCCTCGCGGCCCATGCCATGGGATTGGGAACCTGCCTGATCGGATTTGCCGTGGCGGCCCTGACGAAAGATATAAGGATGCAGCGGTTCCTGAACATCCCGGACGACGAAACGGTTCATGCCGTCATCGCCCTGGGATATCCCGATGAACAATATGTGAAGGTTGCCGGCCGGAAGAGATACCTCCGGCGCGATTTCACCTCCTGATTCGAAAGGTGCCGGGGCCGCCGGTTTGCCCGCCGTTTCGCAGCGTCCGCGCGCTGCCGCGGACATCTTCATAATATCATTTCATTTTATAATTCCTTGACATTACGATTTTCACCCCTCTATAATGCCGCGGTTTTAGAGCCGGGCAAACCGGAGAGATGTCCGAGCGGCTGAAGGAGCACGACTGGAAATCGTGTGTACGCCCTCAAAGGTGTACCGCGGGTTCAAATCCCGCTCTCTCCGCCAGATGAAACGGGGTCGGGTTCTTTCGTGTGCGGGACCCGACCCCGTGATTGAAAAGATAGCCGGGCCCCGTGCGACGACGGCCTGTGAACCCCGTCAGGTCCGGAAGGAAGCAGCGGCAGCAGTCACCGGAGTGTGCTGCGGGTCAACCCGGCTATCCCTTATCCCGCCACGCCGCAGGAGCATCCGTGGAATACCGTGTTCTGGCCCGAAAATGCAGGCCCCAGGTCTTTGAAGACGTCCTGGGGCAGGAGCATGTGGTCCGGACGCTGCAAAACGCCATCACCCAGGAACGCATCGCCCACGCCTTTCTCTTCAGCGGGCCCCGCGGCGTCGGGAAGACGTCGATTGCCCGGATCCTTGCCAAGGCCCTCAATTGCGAAAAGGGACCGACGCCGGCCCCCTGCAACGAGTGCGTTCATTGCCGGGAGATCACGAACGGAAACGCGATCGACGTCCGCGAGATCGACGGCGCCTCCAACCGGGGGATCGACGAGATCCGGGAACTCCGCGAGAACGTGAAATTTTCCCCGGCCTCCTGCCGCTACAAGATCTACATCATCGACGAGGTCCACATGCTGACCCGGGAGGCGTTCAATGCCCTGCTCAAGACCCTCGAAGAGCCGCCCGGCCATGTGATCTTCGTCTTCGCGACGACTGAAACCCAGAAGGTGCCGGCGACGATCCTCTCCCGCTGCCAGTGCTTCGATTTCCGGCGGATCCCGCTGAAACAGATTGCCGAGAATCTGAAGAAGATCGCTGCGCAGGAGAATATCCGGATCAGCGACAACGGCCTGGCCTGGATCGCCGAAGCCGGAGACGGGAGCCTCCGGGACTCCCAGAGCATCTTCGACCAGGTGATCTCCTATGCGGGTTCCGAGATCGCGGACGCGGCGGTCGAGGAGATCCTCGGCCGGTCCGACCGGCGTTTCCTCTTTACCCTTTCCGAGGCGGTCATCGCCCGGGACGCCGGCCGCTGCCTCGCGATCATCGACGAGGCCTATAACGCGGGCCTCGACATGCGCTTCTTCTACCAGACGCTCCTGGGGCACTTTCGCAACCTGCTCCTCATCGGGATCGCCGGGGAGAAGGACCCCTTGGTCGATCTGCCGGCGGAGGAGACGGTCAAACTCAAGGCCCAGGCGGCGGCGCAGCCGGTCGAATCCCTCCAGCGTTATCTGGAGATCCTGATGGCCGAGGAGGAGAACGTCCGCCGGAGCATGAACCCGCGCCTGAACCTGGAGGCGGTCTTCTGCCGGCTGGCCTTCCTGGAGCCCCTGATCCCGATCGAGACGGTCCTCGCCCGGATGGAAGGGCTGGAAAGACGCCTCGGGAGTGGAGCCCCGCGGGCCGGCGGCTCCGGTGTGGTCCCGCCCCACGGAAGAGAGCGGTCCGGCGCGGGGACGACTCCGAAAGCCGGGCCGGTGCCGGTGTCGTCCGGCGCGGCCTTAGATCGCGGGGCTTCCGGAAAGGGCTCCGCATCGCGGCCGGGATATGGTCATGCGGATTCGCCGGCACCGGGGGAGACGGGGGCGGCTACCCCGGCCGCGGAGGAGCGGGCCCCCTACGGCGCCCCTCACACCCTCCCCGGCGCGCAGATGAACGGCGGGAGCCCCCAGGGAGGGGGATGGCCGGGATTCAAGGCGTACGTGAAGCGCCAGGACCCGGCCCTCTGCGCCAAGCTCGACTCCGGAACGTGCCTCTGCTGCGAGGAGGGCCGTCTCCGGATCGGCTTCGAAAAGGGGTATCTCTTCTTCGATGACGTGCTCAAACGGCAGAGCGATCTGGCAGAGTTCGGCCGGCAGTTTTTCGGGCGGGAGACGGCCCTGCAGGTCGAGACGCAGGCGTCCGACGCAGCAGGCGCGACGGCCGGCCGCAACGGAAACGGAAACGGCCGGGCGAAGAATCTCCGCATTCAGGAGATCCGCCGGGAAGCGCTTTCCCATCCGCTTCTCAGGAAGATCCTGGACACCTTCCCCGGCGCCGAGGTGCAGGAGGTGAGGGTGCTCGAGGCGTCTGCGGCGCGCCGGTCGGTTCCGCAATCCAAAGGTAAGAAAGAGGAGGATGGGTCCGCGGATTCGTCCCCGTCTCTGACGGAAGATTGAAATAAGGAGGTCGTATCGGTGCAGAATTTTGGAAATATCATGAAACAGGCGAAGCAGATGCAGGAGAAGATGCTGAAGCTTCAGGAGGAGCTTGCCGCCAAGACCGTCGAAGCGACCGCGGGCGGCGGGATGGTTTCCGTGACGGTGAACGGTAAGTTCGAGCTCCTCGCCTTGAAGATCGAAAAGGAGGTCGTCAATCCGGACGATGTCGAGATGCTCCAGGATCTGATCGTGGCGGCGGTGAACGAGGGGGTCCGCAAGGCCCAGGAGATGGCCGCTGCCGAGATGGGGAAGATCACCGGCGGGATGCAGATCCCCGGCCTGATGTAGGGGGAGACATGTCCGGCTACGCCCAGCCCATAGAGCGCCTGATCAAGGAGTTCGCCAGGTTCCCCGGCATCGGGGAGAAGACGGCGGCGCGTCTGGCGAATCACGTTCTCCGCGTCTCCGCGGAGGAGGCCAGGCAGCTTGCCCAGAGCATCCTCGACGTCAAGGAGAAGATCCGCCTCTGCTCCGTCTGCTTCAACCTCGCCGAGGGCGAACGTTGCGAGATCTGCGCCGATCCGGCGCGGGAGCGCAATCTCATCTGCGTCGTCGAGGAGCCCGATTCGCTGATCGCGCTCGAGACGAGCGGCGGATATCGCGGGGTTTACCACGTTCTCCACGGGGCGCTCTCGCCGCTCGACGGGATCGGGCCGGAACAGCTCCGGATCCGGGAGCTCATCGACCGGGTGGCCTCCGATGCCGTCGAGGAGGTGATTGTCGCGACCAACCCCAGCGTGCCCGGCGAGACGACCGCCCTCCTGATCTCGAAGCTCCTGAAGGATCGAAACGTGAAGGTGACCAGGATCGCACTGGGCCTCCCCGTCGGCGGGGATCTCAAATATGCGGACCGGATGACGCTCGCCAAATGTCTCGAATTCCGGCGCGGCGTGTAGAAGGGGTGCGCCGTGCCGATTGGGCACGGGCGTGCAAATCCGGCACGAGGCGTCCCCCCTTCCAGTCATCGCCCGTTTCCGGCCCTTGCCCTCCCCTTCCCGTGCGCGGAGCGAACTCTTTTGGCCGGCGGCCGATTTTTGCCGGGAGCAGGCCGGCCATCCATAACGGTCGGTATTGTTTCATCAAATGAAATTTGGCGGGTCCAAAGAGGAACAGCCTTGGATCTGGCATTGATATTGCTGTGGATTTTCTCATTCGCGGCGTCAGCGGATTTTCTGGGACGCCTTTCACCAAATTAGTGTTTGACAGCCACAGTCGAATGAGATAGAAAGTACACCGTTTCAAAAAAAGCCAATCACAACGGGAGATTTGACGAATGTTAGAAATCAGATGGCACGGAAGGGGCGGTCAGGGGGCGGTCACGTCGGTGGAGCTGCTCTCGCTGGCTGCCATCGAAGAGGGGAAGTTCGCGCAGGGGTTTCCAAGCTTCGGGACGGAGAGACGCGGGGCGCCGGTCACGGGGTTCAACCGGGTCGACGACAAGCAGATCAAGATCCGCTCGGGCATCTACCATCCGGACGTCGTTGTCGTCCTCGACAAAAGCCTCGTGGCCCTGGTGGACGTGGCGGAGGGGCTGAAGCCTGAAGGGATCCTGCTGGTCAATACCACCAAGAGCCTCGACGAGCTGAAGCAGGACATCAAGTTCCCGGGCCGGATCGCGACCGTCGACGCCACCGGGATCGCCTGGAAGGAACTCGGCGTGCCCATCACCAACACGACCATGCTGGGAGCCCTGGTCAAGGTGACCGGTGCCGTGAAATTCGAATCCCTGACCCACCCGATCAACGAACGGTTCGGCCGGATTGCGCAGAAGAACATCGCGGCTGCCAAGGCAGCCTACGATCAGGTCACATTCATCAACTAAGCATCTAAATAACTCTTGAGGTAACATGATGGCAGAGAAAAAAGGGCCAGAGACCTGGCAGGAGATCAATCCCGGATGCATGGTGTTCAAGCCGGGAAGCGCTTCGGAATACCATACCGGAAGCTGGCGGGCGAAGCGCCCGATCTGGGAAAACGAGAAGTGCATCAAGTGCGGTGTCTGCTATATATACTGTCCGGAAGGATGCATTACCGAGGATGCGGACGGATTCTTCACGGCGAACCTCGACTACTGCAAGGGCTGCGGGATCTGCGCCCATGAATGCTGGCCGAAGGCTATCGTCATGGTCAACGAGGAGGAATAAGAGGATGGGCAAGAGAGTTGGAATGGAAGTAGCGATTGCGTCCGCGGAAGCGGCCGCACTCTGCAGGTTTGACGTAGCATCCGTATATCCCATCACGCCTCAGTCCCATGTGGCCGAGCACCTGTCCGACATCGTCGCTGATGGACGTGTGGACGCCTCCTTCATCACCGTGGAATCCGAGCATTCGGCCCTGAGTTCCGCCATGGGCTCCGAGGCGACGGGCGCCCGCACCGTGACGGCGACCAGTTCCCAGGGCCTCCTCTACATGAGCGAGGTCTTGCCGATCGCATCCGCGATGCGGCTTCCCGTGGTCATGCTCATCGCCAACCGCGCCGTGTCGGGTCCGATCAACATCTGGAACGACCACAGCGACATCATGCCGATGCGCGACACGGGCTGGATCTCCCTCTTCGCCGAGAACGGGCAGGAAGTGGTCGACATGACCATCCAGGCCTTCAAGATCGGCGAGGATCGCCGGGTCATGCTCCCGGTCAACATGAACATGGACGGTTTCCAGCTGACCCACATGGTCGAGCCGATCATCATGCCCTCCCAGGAAGAGGTGGACAAGTTCCTGCCCCCCTACGTGCCCTTCGCGGCGCTTCACCCCGACAACTGCGTTTCCATGGGGACCCTGGCCATGCCGGAGTACTATACCGAGGCCCAGAAGTCCAAGGATGACGCTCTGGTCAACTCCATCAAGGTCGTCAAGGAGGTCTGGAAGGAGTGGGAGAAGCTCTTCGGCCGGAAGTATGAACCGGTCCAGTCCTACCGGACCGAAGACGCCGAGGTGGCCCTCGTGACCATGGGGTCGATGGGCGAGACCGCGGAGATCGCCGTCGACGAGCTGCGCAAGCAGGGCGTGAAGGCGGGCCTCCTGAAGATCAAGCTCTGGCGGCCCTTCCCCTTCGACGACCTGAAGAAGGCGGCCAAGGGGATCAAGGTGCTGGCGGTTGCGGACCGTGCCATCTCCTTCGGCGGCCCCGGCGGCCCGGTCTTCTCCGAGATCCGCTCGGCCCTCTACGATGTGCCGAAGCGCCCCAAGATCGTCAACTACATCATCGGCCTCGGCGGCCGGGACGTCCAGGTGGAAAACTTCATGGACATGGTCAGGCGGGCGGCCAAGGGCAAACTTTCGGAACGGTATGAAATTTACGGAGTGAGGGCATAATGAATACGGCAATGAAGAATCCCAAGAATTTAGTCGAGAGCTTCGACCTTTACGCCCCAAAGCTGGTCGACAAGAGCGAGTACTTCGTCGGCGGCCACCGCGCCTGCCAGGGATGCGGCGAGTCGCTGGCGATTCGTCTGATGTGCAAGGCGCTGGGGCCGGACACCGTGATCACCAACGCGACCGGTTGCATGGAGGTCATCTCCAGCAACTACCCCACGACGGCCTGGGGCCTGCCCTGGATCCACGTGGCCTTCCCCAACTCCGCGGCCGTCGGCTCCGGGGTGGAGGCGGGCCTGAAGGCGCTTCGCCGCAAGGGCAAGATTGCCGACCGGCGCATCAAGTCGGTCGCCATCGGCGGCGACGGCGGAACGATGGATATCGGTTTCCAGGCCCTTTCCGGGGCGATGGAGCGGGGCCATGACATGCTCTATGTCTGCTTCGACAATGAAGCCTACATGAACACGGGCATCCAGCGCTCCAGCGGGACCCCCTTTCTGGCCTCCACGACGACGGCTCCGGCCGGCAAGGCGGTCCCCGGAAACCAGGTCTGGAAGAAGAATCTCCCCGAGATCATCGTCGCCCACAACGTCCCCTATGTCGCGACAGCCTCTCCGGCCTATCCGATCGACTTCATGAACAAGGTGAAGAAGGCCCGCAAGGTGAAGGGACCCTCCTACATCCACTGCTTCGTGAGCTGCCCGACGGGCTGGCGTTCCACGTCGGAAACCTGCATCAAGCTGGGGCGTCTGGCCATGGAGTCAGGGGTCTTCCCGATTTACGAGGTCGAGGACGGCAAGTACCGGATGACCATGGAGCCCCCCGCGAAGCGGCGCCCCGTCGCCGAGTACCTGAAGGGGCAGGGGCGTTTCCGCCACCTCACTCCGGACCAGATCAAGGCCATCCAGGAGCGGGTCGACGTCGAGTATGAGATGCTCATGATCAAGATGAACAGCTCCAAGTCCCGGGGAGAGATCAGGGCCGAGAAGGCGAAGTAACCAGGGTAAGAATACCATCTTAGATGAGGTTAAATAGAATGGAAGAAAAGGTTAAGGAGATCGTTCAGCGATACAGCGGGGACAAGAGTTACCTCGTCCCCATCCTTCAGGATGTCCAGAAGGAGTTCAACTACCTGCCCAAGGACGCCCTGTGCGCGGTCAGTGCCAGCCTCAATGTGCCGATCAGCCGCGTTTACGAGGTGGTGACGTTCTACAAGGCCTTCAGCCTCAAGCCCAAGGGACGCCACCAGCTGATGCTCTGCATGGGGACCGCCTGCCACGTCCGGGGCGCCGATCTGATCGCCCGCAATGTCGAAGATATCCTGGGCATCAAGGAAGGCGACACGACGCCCGACCTCGAGTTCTCCTTCGAGACGGTGGGGTGTCTCGGGGCCTGCGCCCTGGGGCCGGTTATCGTGGTGAATGGTGAGTATCACGGACACATGAATATCGCCAAATCGACAAAGCTCCTCAAGAATTTAGGGAAGAAGGGTGCTGCTGATGACCAAGATTAAATCCTTCAATGAATTGAAAAGCGTACAGGAGAGGTTCAAGGCTGGCCGCGACCCGAAGAAGCCCTGCATCACGATCTGCGTCGGGACCGGCTGCCTCGCCTACGGGACACAGAAACTGGTGGACAACTTCCGTGAGGAACTGGCCAAGCGGAACCTCGCCGACAAGATCGACTTCCGCACCACCGGCTGCCACGGCTTCTGCGAGAGGGGCCCGATGGTGGTCATCCATCCGGAGAAGGTCTTCTACCAGCGTGTCGGCCTGGCCGATGCCGGCGAGATCATCGACAAGACCCTCCTCAAGGGCGAGGTCATCGACCGGCTGCTCTACGTCGATCCCGCCACGGGGCAGAAGATCGTCCACGAGGATGACGTCCCGTTCTACAAGAAACAGACCCGCATGGTCTTCGGGCAGAACAGCAAGGTCGACCCGAAGAGCCTGGAGGACTACCTGGCCATCGGCGGCTACAGCGCCCTCGGCAAAGCCCTGACGGGGATGAAGCCCGAGCAGATCATCCAGGAGGTGATCAAGGCGAACCTCAGGGGTCGTGGTGGAGGAGGATTCCCGGCAGGCTGGAAATGGGACGAGACCCGCAAGGCCGAAGGCGATCCCAAGTACGTCATCTGCAACGCCGACGAAGGCGACCCCGGCGCCTACATGGACCGGAGCTTGCTCGAGGGGAATCCCCATCTGGTCCTCGAGGGCATGATCATCGGCGCCTATGCGATCGGCTCCAGCCAGGGCTACATCTACGTCAGGAATGAATACCCCCTGGCGGTGGAGAATATCACGCTCGCGATGAAGCAGGCCCGCGAAGCGGGCCTCCTGGGCGAGAACATCCTGGGGAGCGGCTTTTCCTTCGACGTGAAGATCAACCGCGGCGGCGGCGCCTTCGTGTGCGGCGAGTCCTCGGCACTCTTCGCTTCCCTGGAAGGCCGGGCCGGCGAGCCCCGCGCGAAGTACATCCATGCGACCCACAAGGGCCTCTACGACAAGCCCACGAACCTCAACAACGTCGAGACCTGGGCGAACGTCCCGTTCATCATCGAGAAGGGCGCCGACTGGTACGCCTCGATCGGCACCGAGGGGAGCAAGGGGACCAAGATCTTCTCCCTGGTCGGCAAGATCAACAACACGGGTCTGGTCGAGGTCCCCATGGGGACGCCGCTCAGGGAGATCGTCTTCGATATCGGCGGCGGGATCCCCGGCGGGAAGAAGTTCAAGGCCATCCAGACGGGCGGGCCTTCCGGCGGCTGCATCCCCGAGAAGTACCTCGACATCAAGGTCGACTTCGACGCCCTGACCAAGATCGGTTCGATGATGGGCTCCGGCGGCATGATCGTCATGGACGAGGACAACTGCATGGTCGATGTGGCCAGGTACTTCACCAACTTCCTGGTTTCGGAATCCTGCGGCAAGTGCGTTCCCTGCCGCGAGGG
>JAJFTY010000140.1 GCA_021372695.1 Deltaproteobacteria bacterium | reverse complement strand
GCGGTCGTGAACATGGTCTCGGAGACCCTGGATTGTCTGTCCGTAAGCCTGTGGGTTGCGGAGGAGAGCCGGGACGCCCTTGTGTTCGTCGCCTCCACAGCCCTGACGGAAGAGCAGGCTCGGAAGATGAGAATGACGGGGCAGGCCGGCGCAGAACTGATGCTCGCCCTCTGGGCTCGCGAGATGCCGGTGGATTTTGAAGACTCGAACGAGGACTGGGTCCCGGATTTCAGGGAGAGCCACGCGGCTGCGTTGTCGGAGGCGCGCATCCGTTATGTCGTGGCCCTGCGCGCAGCCGGCCGCCTGATTGGTGTCCTCACCCTGGCCGGGCGCGGTTCGGCATCGCCTCTCACGGACCAGGACAGCGAGCTGCTGAAGACGATAGCCGACCAAACCGCCTCGAGCCTGCTGCGCCTGCGCCTGGCGGACCAGCTCAACAAGGCGAAGGCCCTGGAGGCCTTACAGATGATGTCGGCTTTCTTCATGCACGATTTGAAAAATCTCGGCTCGAAGCTCTCCCTGGTGATGCAGAACCTGCCCGTCCATTTCGAAAACCCGGAATTCCGCAAGGACGCGATCCGCTCCGTTACGCAAAGCGTCGAGAAGATCAACAGCATGTGCAGCCGGTTGTCGCTGCTGAGTGAGAGGAGCAAGGTGTCGCCCCGGGAATCCAACCTCGACCAGATCGTGTCCGAATCCGTGAAGGGCCTCGAAGGGTTGCTCAAGGTGCCTGTCCAATGTTCGCTGGGCCGCGTGCACGATCTGTATGTCGATGCCGAACAGATGCAGAAGGTCGTCGGAAATCTGCTGGTCAATGCAAGCGATGCCGTATCGGAGGATGGAAAGATCACTGTAGCGACTTCGATGAGCGATGGATGGGCGCAGCTGGCTGTAAGCGACACGGGTTGCGGCATGTCTCGGGAGTTCGTCGAGACGCGCCTGTTCAAACCTTTCCAGACGACAAAACCGAAAGGCATGGGGATTGGGCTGTTTCACTGCAAAACGATCGTGGAGGCCCATGGAGGGCGGATCGAGGTGGAGAGCGAAGAAGGGAAAGGCAGCACGTTCAGGGTATTTCTGCCGGGGAAGAGATGAGGGCGTGTAGAGGAAGTGGCAAGAGTGACAAGAGTGACAACAGGGCCGCTACGCGGCAGTGACAGAAGTGACAAGAGTGGCAACAAGGCCGCTGCGCGGCAGTGGTAGAAGTGGCAAAAGTGGCAAGAGTGACAAGGCGGCTGCGCCGCAGTGACAAGAGGTGGCAAGAGTGGCAAGAGTGACAACAGGGCCGCTGCGCGGCAGTGGCAAAAGTGGCAAAAGTGACAAGAGTGGCAAGGCGGCTGCGCCGCAGTGGCAGAAGTGACAAGAGTGGCAAGGCAGCTTCGCTGCAGTGGAAGAAGTGACAAGAATGATAGGAAGAAAGTGGCAAGATGGGCAGGGCCGCTGCGCGGCAGTGGCAAAAGTGGCAAAAGTGACAAGAGTGACAAGGCGGCTGCGCCGCAGTGACAGAAGTGACAAGAGTGGCAAGAGTGACAACAGGGCCGCTGAGCGGCAGTGATAAAAGTGACAAGAGTGACAAGAGTGACGGGTCTGGTCCTGTCAGCGGCAATCTGTAATCGCAGAGGAGGAAAGAGACGTGTCCGGGGAATTCGCAAAGGAAAACGTTTTGACTGAGAATGATCTCCAGGCTTCACGCGTTACGCTGCCCGCGCAAAGGCTCCGTCTGCTTATCGTCGAAGACGATGAGGACGTGCGCACCCAGATGAAATGGGCACTCGCTGCGGAGTGCGACATTACGCTTGCAGCGGATCGGGTGAGCGCTCTTGCGGAACTGCGCGAGCACAAACCGTCCGTCATGGTGCTGGACCTCGGTCTGCCGCCGCACCCGGCGAGCGTTGAAGAGGGGTTTGCCGTGCTTTCCGAGGCCCTCGCGATGGACCCCTTCCTCAAGGTCGTCATCGTCACGGGACGGGCCGAGAAGGAGCATGCCCTGAAGGCGGTGTCAGGGGGGGCCTACGACATTCTCTACAAACCGATCGACATCGGCGAGCTCAGAACGATCCTGAGACGAGCGCAGCACGTCTCGACGCTCGAGCGGGAAAACGCAGAGCTCCAGATGAAGTCGCAGGATGACGCATTCGAGGGCATGCTGGGGACAAGCGCCAGGATGCAGGAGGTCTTTGCGACGGTTCGCAAGGTGTCGAGCACGGATGTCCCCGTCCTGATCACGGGAGAGAGCGGGACGGGGAAAGAGCTCGTTGCGCAGGCGATCCACCGCCAGAGCCAGTACCGCAGCGGGCCTTTCGTCGTCATCAACTGCGGGGCCATCCCGGAGAACCTCCTGGAGAGCGAGCTGTTCGGTCACGAAAAAGGGGCCTACACGGGGGCCCACATGCAGCGCAAGGGCCGGTTCGAGTTGGCGAACGGCGGGACGCTCTTTCTCGACGAGATTGGCGAGCTGTCCCTGCCATTGCAGGTCAAGATGCTGCGCTTCCTGCAGGAGCAAGTCATCGAGAGGGTTGGCGGTCGCGACCAGATCCGGGTGGATGTTCGGATCGTGGCGGCCACGAACAAGGACCTCAAGCAGGCCATGCAGGATGGAAAATTCCGGGAGGATCTTTTCTTCCGTCTGAGCGTGGTATCCATCTACCTGCCGGCACTCAAGGAGCGGGACGACGATGTTCTCGTTCTGGCCCATGCCTTCCTGCAGCGGGCTGTCAAGGAGAACAAGAAAAAGATCACCGGGTTCACCCAGCCGGCCATGACGGCGATTTCTGCCTATCCCTGGCCGGGAAACGTCCGGGAACTGGAGAATCGGGTCAAGCGGGCCGTGATCATGGCAGAGGGCCGCAAGGTGAAGCCCGCCGATCTCGAGCTGGAGGAGCCTGCGGGCCGGTTCGAGGGGATGACCCTCCGGGCGGCGAGGGAGACGCTGGAGAGGGAGATGATCCTGAAGGTCCTTGCCCGTCAGAAGGACAACATCACCCGCGCCGCCGAGGAGCTGGGAATCAGCCGACCTACGCTCTATGAGTTGATGGAGAAATTGGGGATTGCGAGAAAGTAGGACAAGCCAGTCAATTCCGTCTTTTCGGTCGGTTCCGTTGTTCCGCCTGTTCGGTCACAATGAAAGTTGTGGAGTCTTCTATTCCGCAAGAAAATCCTGCTTAATAAACGACTTGTCGCGTCAAGTAGGGCAGGGAGTAATTTTTAGAAGCCGCCTCTGGGCGAAAGTCTTGATCTAGAAAATATCATTGACAATGCGGGCGTGATATCGGAAGGCAGCCTGGGAAAAGAAAAGAGGCAGAGCCAAATCGGCTCTGCCTCTTTAGTTGTAATGTCAGATCTTTGGTGTTACTTCCTGCGGCGCGAGGCAGCAAGGCCCACAAGACCCAGCCCAAGAAGGAGCATCGTGGTGGGCTCGGGCACTGCGGCTACGCTGACGTTATCTATGGCGAAAGAACTGTTCGTCACACCGTCCGTCCAGAACCATCCACTATATGGACTGCTTTCAGATAACGTGAAACGTAAGTTGCCTGAAGTCGCGTCCCACCAGAGCCAGTTAGCTACATCGACAATACCAGAATATACTCCCTGTGTTATAAACTCTTCGGAACTCCGTTCACTGATCATTTCCGTTGTTGCGCTCCATCCTCCGATGAATTGAGTGAGGGTCGCTAATGCCCTGTCAGAAGAAAAATAGCTGGTGTCGACACCGGTAAAACGATAACTGAAGGAAACTGCAAGCTGGGTGGTACCATCTGAAATGTTAAAGTACTGATTAATGGAACTATTTCCGTCTGTGGAATTAGCACCCAGGAGAGCGTAGTTGCCGCTTAACACACCTGTCCCACCAGTGCCTACGACAACATCGCCCGATGGATTCCAAGAAACCAAGCCTGAATCAAAGGTTCCATTGCTGATAAGATTTGGTACAACTGCTGCGAATGAAAGCCCAGAGAGTCCGCAGACCAAGGCACACGCAAGCATCACGATTACGGTTCGCCTCTTCATTATTGTCTCCTCCTTTCCAGTCCGATATTAACTCAAATTGCCTATGTCAAACTAATGAAAATTACATGAGCAAGACAGATACCATGTTGCGATGATACGGGTTTTATAGCAAATAATGAATTGATATTATTTACATTATTTGTTAATGCATTTTCAACCGATGTAATCAATGAAACTGAAATTCGTAAAATATCTGGACAGTACCGGTGCTGATTTAAAGCGTATCTAAAAATACTATGTTTAGTAACAGGAACTTATTGTAATATGGTTACATCGTAAAACATTCCGACGAATTAAACAGGATGTGAAACAATTGCAACCAAATACCTGGCGGCCCTTTTTTATTGCAAAATATTTTTTGGGAATTCTTTAAGTAATTAGAATATAAAGATAAATTATTGCATGAAAAGACTGTAAACTAATTCGACATTTGCATCAAGTGCAACATAATATTTATAATATATAGATAAATAAAGATATTATTCTGTAATTGATGTTTACTGATTGGAGTTTGAAGTCTTTCTGTCGGAATAATTTACAATTCTGAGTTTCGAAAAAAGATTATGGCACTTTATTCATCATTTTAATTGTTTAAATATTTAATTATTATAACAAAGTAGAGAATAGGTCGGGCTGTCGGTTATTGTGGCACGAGGGTTGCTCGCTTATTGATACAGGTAAGCGGGTGAAGGAGGATGTGATGGCGAAAAGAGCGTCGATTATTTTATGTGCTCTTTGTTCCTTGTTAATGCTTGCGGGTCACGCTTGGTCGATCCCGATGTCGACAGTGGGTCAGGTCGACACTCTGATTCGTTCGACAAATCTCGGCAACAGCGGTGACGCTACGGAAATCGGCTGGATAAGGAATGTTCTTTCTGATCCAGCCCTTCAGATAAACGCAAAATATGAAGATGGAGGCATGGTCTGGCAGCAGGTTGACAATCAGCCCACAATCTATGCGATCAATTTTTCCGATCAGAATGTTATGTATTTTCTGATCAAATTGGGGAATATTGCAGCCGGCAGCAAAGATACTACGACTCCGGACACATTCCTGTTCCGAAATCAGTCTTCGTCGGCTTGGGGGGTGATAAACTTGGCCACAGTAGCCCCCGGATATGAATTTGACATCTACAAAATCAGCCATGTGACTTCCGCTGCGGCAGTCCCGGAGCCTGGTACGATGTTGCTGCTTGGTGTTGGCCTTTTGGGATTGGGTATTGCCACGCGAAGCAAATCCAGATAGCTACAAAATTGCATCAAAGAGCCGCCCCTGCGGGCGGCTTTTTTTATGTGCATGTCGGAATTCGTTACACTGCATTTTGTGCAACGAAATTGATGCAATATCTCGAATTATAATAGTCTTTAAAAGAAATAATGTTGATAGCTTTTTGCTATCGAATTATCGTCGGTATATCTTACAAATCAGACTTTCGTCTTAGCTCACTCAATTTACGGATACCCTCCGTATGCCGACCGCTCCAATCCGAAAAATCAAAGAATAACAACCATATATGGTGAAGCCTGGGCGGATGGGTTATCCGTTTCTCGACGATGGTATGGAGCTTGCCTATTGTTCTTTCCGAGAGAGAAAAGGAGGGGTCATATGAAAAAGAAAAATCTCATGATTTTTATGTCATTAGTCTGCCTCGCGCTGATGCCGGTCGGTGCTGACGCCCTTCCCGTTTCCGGAACCGGCATGAACGGAGGGGGGGTCACGGGATCGGTCGACATCGGGTACAGCTTCGATCGCCTTAGCACGGCCACACCGTGGCTGATCATCAGCCTTACAAACTCAAGCGCAAACGATACCCTCTTCATCGCGGGGTATGTGCTGCCCGGCGGCGCAATGTCGGAGATCGGGCTGGTACGTTTGGGCGATACTTGGACCGGTCGCCAGCCCTTGTTTAATGCTGATCGCGGCATTTCGGTTGAGAGCATAATCAGCGGTTTCGTTGTCCTTTTCAGTGACGCCGAGGGTAGGTTGATTGATAAAGCCCCCGTTGCCGTGGCTGAGCCTTCCACAATGATCCTTCTCGGTTTCGGGTTTCTGGCGATCGGGCTTGGGATGCGAAAAAGAACGAAATGACCGATTGAGAGATCTCTCGAAAAAACGCCGCGATTGCGGCGTTTTTTTTTGCATAAGCATGCCCGGGTGAGAAGAAAGTATTGTTGTCGACACGAGAATATGGTAGTGAAAAATTCATTTGAAGCCTTTGCATCCAGAAAATCCATTCAAATAAAATAGTTCGGCAGCTGATCTCATTCGGCTCATTAACTCGCTTCGCATTATTGAACCGGGCATGGAGTGAAGGAGGGAACCGTTATGCTCAAGACGATCACGCTTTTTATGGGCCTGGTCCTGTCGTTGGTATTGGCATCGGGATCGGAGGCGATCATTTACAACTATACCTTTTCAGGGAATACCCCTTACGGGACGGCGTCGGCACGGATGGCTGTCGACCTCTCCGGCGATCGGCTGACGATGACCCTGGAAAACACGTCTCCGTTAGTCGACGGAAGCTATCCGGCCATTGCTTCGATTCGACTGTGGAACGACCCGGCAACGTCCGCGCTTGTCGTACCCGATAGTTGGTCGCTTTATGCAGGGCGGCTTGATGGCGGCAATTTGGTGCTCGGTTCGCTTCTGCTCTCTCCGACGAGCGATTATTACGGCTGGACAAGGGCGGCAGGCTACTTATTTAATACGGACTATATCGGATACGGAATATTCAATCCCGCTGCTGCAGAGTCGTTGCCCGATGCCTACTTCTCTCAATTTGGGAATGTCTTTACGCCTGCCATCCTGCGCATGTTGTTCTCCGGCGATGTGGAGTTTTCGCTAATCCCCGCGCCCACCCTGACTATGCTGTACACTGGAACGCTGGGAAGCGGCAGGATTGTGCTGACTGGCAGCGGATCGGCGGAGAGTGTTCCCGAGCCCGCAACGCTGTTGCTTCTGGTGGTTGGCCTGTTCGGTATTGCGGCAGCCAGAAGAAGGCAATAAGTAAGTAATTTCGAACTTCAAGCGGGGCATGAATCCCCGCTTTTTTGTGTCCATCCTATCTCTAGTGGCGAAAATTTCACGGATAGCAATTGAAGTGCAATAGAATTCCAGGGAGAGCACAGGGAATTGTAAACATGTTTTACATTTGCGTTTCATCAGATTCATTTTGTAAGTGCTTATAAACATGTGCTAAATGGGATAATGGTTGCAAATGTGACGAACGAGGCGTCGGCATTGTTGACAACTTTGGTGCGGTCAACTTCGTAGGCGCCGTATGGGCAGACGCGTTGATCTAGACAATAAGTGCATGAAAACGGGTGCTTAGTTGATATTTTTTCTCCCCTCGATCAGAATCCTCTCTGTGGCATGGTATCTGCTCAATATGGGTCAAAGAAAGTTATAAGAAAAAGAAAAGGAGTTTTATCATGACGAAGAGGAAGGCAGCTGTAATCACAGGGTTTTTCCTTGTCATGCTTGCCATTCTTCCCCTGCAGCATGCGGAGGCCATCCAGGCGGGTGATACCGTAAGTCTTACATGGGCGCCGTGGAACACCGGTTCCTCGGGTGGCGAATTCACCGTGTCCGACTATGCAACAAAGGCGGCTTTGTTCACGACATTCTGCGTCGAGCCCAACGAGTATTTCTACCTCGGCGAGAAATTGACCGTCAAGTCCGTCGGAACGACGATCATGTACAACGGCGGGTCGACGCCGATTGCGTTGAACAGCCTCGTAGCGTATCTCTACCATGAGTTCGCGCACAACAGCTGGAATGTCGCGGGCATCTTCAATTATGTTGATGCCAATGCGCGAAGAGCCGACGATCTGCTCCTTCAGCAAGCGATATGGCAACTGCAATACGGTAATGGGGATGAGAATAATAAGTTTGTCAATTATGCTATTAATCAGTCCTTAATTGATCAATGGAACGGTACGGGTGACGTTGGCGTAATGAACCTGGTCGGGGCAAGCGGAAATAAACAGGATCAGCTGGCTCTGGTCCCCGAGCCGATGACTCTGATACTGCTGGGGACGGGCCTGATCGGGGTAGGCATTTTCCGCAGGAAAATGAAATAGAGGTCTTGCACATCGACATCGGAAGCAGGGCTTGTTATGCCCTGCTTTTTTTGCCCGCGCGTCCTGCCGTGGAGAACCAGAAAAGATAGGAGGCATAAATCATAGAAAATATAATGACTTGACAGATTTACTGTTTTGCGATACGAAATCATCGGTCAGGGCGGATCCGGTCAAAATGGGGTTCGTATCCGCCTGACATCGGGATGAGGGGGATTTCCATCTTGAAGGAGGGCCCCGGAACGTGAGCGCGTTCTGCATCGTTTCAAGCAAGGCGGCTACGCTCGTTCGTCCTTACCTGGTCATTTCATCTTTCATCACCCTTCTATACATCCTTCTGATACTGCCATCGATCTGCCCCGCAGCACAGGTCACACTTGCCTGGGACCTGAATCACGAACCCACGGTATCGGGTTACAGGGTGTATTATGGAACAACAAGCTCTTATTACACCGCGGTCATCGATGTGGGTAGCCAGACCACCGTCACCATAACGGGGTTAGTGCCGGGTGTGACCTATTTTATATCCGCCACTGCGTATGCCAGTACAGGCGATGAAAGCAACTTTTCGGGTGAAATAGCGTACACGGTGCCGGGGTCCAGCCCGTCTTCTTCCGGCGGTGGAGGCGGATGCTTTATCGCAACGGCAGCCTTCGGAAGCTATCTTGCACCCGAGGTTGCAATTCTGCGGGCGTTCAGGGACGAAGTGCTGATGACCAACAGCCCAGGTCGGGCATTCGTCGAGTGGTACTACCGGGTATCTCCGCCCATAGCTGCCTTCATTGCGGAGCACGCATTGGTGAAGACAGCAGCCAGGTGGGGCCTGAGGCCCATCGTCTATGCCGTGAAACACCCGCTGGCGGTCTTTGCTATAGTTGTGGCGATCCCCGCGGCGGTCATTGCGAGGAAACGCAGGGCTGCTTCGCGGCAGTGAAAAGTATGGCAAGCAAGAAAAACGGCAGCAGAGCTCTTTACCCGGGATTATTTACCTGGCGATATCCTGAGGGGCATCGGTGTGTCGTGTGGCTCGCCAAGTAAGGTGCGCAGAACCTTTGCCGCCGATGGTACCCTCAATTTCGTTGCCTTGTATTCGACCTGAGAACACGACAGGGGATGCTTTTCCAAAGGCTTCTCCGTCGAGAGCGAATCGAATCCCTTCACCGGTTACCTTTCCATCCCGCAACGGGTACTGTTTATCCATGCAGGTGACGAATCCTGATATTTCCTGGAACACCTGTTTTATCTCTAGTTGCCATGAGGTGCTCGTCTTTCCTTTGCCTTCCGTCCACTGCCATGTTCCCGAGGCGTTCGCGGGGATGATCCAGAAATAGGCATCCTCCTTGCCGAAGGTTGAGACGGCGTCGGGCTTCCAATCGCCCATGTCGAAGCAGTAGGATGCGACCCGCGTGCCCGGCTTGAGTTCCCGAAGCAGCCTCGGGCGGAGTTTGAGATTCACGTGGCCCCCCATGTAAATCGTCACCACGGTGGCCTCCCTGAAATCGGCCGTGAAGATGTCCGCTACGATGAACCGGACGCGATCCTGCCCGCCGGCCCGCTCCGCTGCCCTGAGGCTGTCTTCGACCAGATCGGGGTCGATCTCGATGCCCACGGCACGGCAGCCCGTCTGCCTGGCGGCCTCGATGACGATGCGGCCGTCGCCTGAGCCAAGATCGTAGAGAATGTCATCTTTGCCCACGCGGGCTTTCGACAGGATCTCCGAGATGACGTAATTCGGGGTCGGCACGAAGGGGGCGTCGAGCTTGACGTTGCGCTCGGATTCCGTGTAGGCATGGGCATACGGGACAGGGGCGAACTGCGGAAGGAGGGATGATAAAACGAGGATGAAGAGAAATGCCGTATATTGCAGCGCTCTTCCCGGTGGTGTGCAGTTGAAATATCGCGAGGATGAATCGTGGATTACTACGCCTCGCGAGGCTCGGTTCGTGATCAAAAACTCGAATTGATTGAAGAAAATCCCCCTCAATCCCCCTTTTTCAAAGGGGGAGGTCTGGGAGGATTCCTCTTTTACAAAGGGGGACACGTGGGTGGATTCCCCTCTTTCAATGGGGGGTGCTCCCAGAACCCTCCTTTGGAAAAGGAGGGCTGGGGAGGATTTTACTGGTCTTTTTTCTTCCATCGATAACCCCGAACCCGTTCGGGGCCCGTTGCTCGTAATGACCCGTGTTGACGTCAGTGGGTGCATGGATGAATCCCTCGATTGAGAGAGGATTATGATGGAAATGGGGGAACAATTAAAGAAAAAACCGCGGGGGCCGATACTATGAACGGATAGAAACCTGAAAAAGGCAACCCACACCGAAAGGGTGGGGCGCAAAGCCGCTGGCCTAAGTCCCCGCATTTGTGAAGGATAGGGCGGCAGGGCTGCCAGGGCGAACCAGCACTTCCCGTGCCCAGATTCGCCCACCCAGGGACAATCTGCATGCGGAGGTGATGCCATGTCGCAGGCACATCCTTTCCCCTTGGTTTCCAGGCATAGTTCATTTCTTCTGGCAGCACTCTCGAGCCTCGTCCTTGTGCTTGTTGCCATACTGAGCCTCCTGACAACCGCCCACGCGGCGCAGGTAACCGTTGCCTGGGATGCCAACTCGGATCCCGGTGTCATCGGTTACCGGGTGCACTACGGGACGGTGTCAGGGAGCTACACGTCGCACGTCGATGTTGGAAATGTGACAAGCTTCGTCATCTCCGGGCTGCTGGAGGGGGTGACCTATTACTTTGCTGCAACGGCTTACGACGGCGACGGCAATGAAAGCGACTATTCCTCGGCGGTCGATTACACGGTGCCCCAGGCCCCGGCACCCAGTCCTGCGCCTTCGGGCGGGTCGGCGAGCAGCGGGGGCGGTGGGTGCTTCATCGCCACGGCAGCATTCGGCAGTTACTATGCGCCGGAGGTTATCCTGCTGCAGAAGTTCAGGGATCGCATTCTCCTGGCAAGCGAACCGGGGAGGCTGTTTGTGCAATTCTACTATCGCGTGTCGCCCCCGATTGCCGATTTCATCAGCCAGGACGATCTGCTCAGGCGGGCGACGCGCCTGTCACTCAAGCCCCTGATTTTCAGCATCCAGCACCGGTTGGCCGTATATGTTGGAGTGCTCGCACTGCTGATGGGCCTGACGTTTGTGCTGTATGCCCAACAGAGGCGGCTCGTGAGGGAAGTCAGGAATATCAGGTGGAAGAAGTGAACGTGGAGAAGAGCAAAGCTTTGAGTTATGAGTGTTGAGTTTTGAATTGTTGAAGGAGAATGCTAAAGAGGACCCGGGCCCTGCTCGCAATGAAATGACGCTGCGCCGCAGTGGCAGGAAGACAATGACAAAAGTGGCAAAGTAGCAGGAAGAGGGGAACCATCTCTCTTTCTGGGATGCCATCATTGTGGCATCGGCATCGTTTGCCGGTGCCGATAGGGTCCTGTCCGAGGATCTGAACCATGGGCAGGTCATTGAAGGAATCGTAATCGAAAATCCTTTTTTGTGAGCCGGTGAAGCCCAAATCACCGCGGTGAATAGTCAGTCAACCGTCATCCTGCCGGGAATCCCCTCCATAATTTGTTGCAGGCGATGCTTGCCAGATTCGTAAGTATTCGATATAAAGGCAATATATTCTGTTTTGCATCGCGGTGCGTTGCGTATGCTTTTTGCATGGCTACTCTGTGCCATGGGTTGGAACGGAAAAAAGAAAAGAAGAGCTCTTGTCCTCGACGACGACCCGAGCGTGCTCCAGGTCCTCGGCGGCTACATGAACGCCTTCAATTTCGACGTGGAGACGACGGACAACCCGCGCACTGCAATCGAGCTGTGTAAAACGAGGCGCTTCGACATTATCCTGTCCGATCTCATGATGCCCGAGATGAATGGGCTGGAGTTTCTGCAGGAAGTAAGGCACGCCGATCCCGACGCAGCGTTCATCATGATCACGGGCTACCCCTCCATCGATTCGGCCGTAGAAGCCATCCGGCGGGGCGCCCAGGATTACATCACCAAGCCCTTCAAGATCGAAGAGATCAAGCACAAGATCGACAAAGCTATCCTCGAAAAGAGTCTCAAGATGAGGCTCCGTCACCTCCAGGGCATAACCTGGGCCCTGATTATCTCCATTCCCCTCTGGCTCATCCTGGGCATCGTATTTGCGCGCTCGATGAAATAAGGCCTAGTCGGTCTGTCCTGTCTGTTTAGTCTGTTCCGTCAAGAAAAAGGAAGAGGCCCGTCCGTTGCTCTATTGCTTGGTTTTTGCGAGAAACGCTTTCATCTCCTCCAGTCCCAGGCAGTTGATGATGTCCTGTGCCTCGAGCCAGCCTTTGCGGGCGATGTTCAGCCCGTACCGCATGTCCGCAAGTCCATCCGCGTGATGCGCGTCGGGGTTGACGGCGATCCGCACGCCCTGGCGCTTGGCGTACTTGCAGTGGCGCCAGTCCAAATCCAGCCGGTGGGGGTTGGCGTTTAGCTCGATGACCTTGCCGTGCTCCGCGGCGGCGTCGATGACCCGCTCGAGATCCAGTGCGTAGGGCTCGCGGGCAAGCAGGAGACGGCCCGTGGGGTGGGCGAGGATCGTGGTGTGGCGGTTTGCCAGGGCCCGGATGAGCCGCTCGGTCATCTCGTCCTCGCTCATCCCGAAGTGCGAGTGCACGGCGGCGATCACGAAGTCGAAGGTTCCCAGCGTCGCGTCGTCGTAATCCAGCCGCCCGTCGGGCAGGATATCGGCCTCGATGCCTTTGAAGATGCGGAAAGCGGGGTCCCTGCGGTTCATTTCGTCGATGGCGCGGTGCTGCTTTCGTACATCTTCGGGGGTCAGGCCGCCGGCGTAGAAGGCCGACTCGCTGTGGTCGGTGATGCCGATGTAGTCCAATCCCCTCTTTTTTGAGGCCTCGACGATCGCCTCGAGCGTGCTCGCCCCGTCGCTTGCCGTTGTGTGGATGTGGAAGATCCCGCGGATGTCCTGCATCTGTACAAGCGAAGGCATCTCCCCCGTCTCGGCGGCCTCGATCTCGCCCATGTTCTCGCGAAGCTCGGGCGGCACCCAGGCAAGCCCCAGGGCCGCAAAGACGTCCTGTTCGCTTTTGCACGGCAGCAACGCCTCGTCCCGGAAGAGGCCGTACTCGTTCATCTTGATCCCCAGCTGCTTTGCGCGGCCGCGCATGGCCACGTTGTGCTCCTTGCTGCCCGTGAAGTGGTGCAGGGCGAAGGGGAACTCCCGCGGGGAGACGATCCGCAGATCGGCGTTGATCCCGGCCTTGAGGAACACGCTTACCTTTGTGTCGCCCCGGGCGATGATGCTCTCCACGCCGGCAAGGGAGGAAAACCACTGCGAGAGGGCCTCCGGATCGTTCGAGGCGGCAACCAGGTCGATGTCCTTGACGGTCTCGTTGCCGCGTCTCAGGGAGCCGGCGAGGCTTGCCGAGACGACGCCGGGGTGAGTCAGGAGCTTTGCCAGCAGCGGTTCGGCAGCCTCCAGGGCTTCGCTGCAGAGGTGGCGCTCCTTGTACCGCTTCAGGTGCTCGATGCCCGTGAGGATCTTCTGCTGGGTGCGGGCCCCGAATCCGGGCAGCTCGACGAGGCGGTTTTCCATGCAGGCGTATTCCAACTCGCCCAGGGTCTCGATGGCAAGCTTTTCGTAGAGGGCGCGGATCTTCTTGGGGCCCAGGCCGGGGATGCGCAGCATCTCCAGGTGGCCCGGCGGGACGGAGGCCTTGAGCGTCTCGTAGTACTCGAGGCATCCCGTGGTGACGAGTTCGGTGATCTTCTTGCTGAGGGCGTCGCCTATGCCCTTGACGGATTTCAGGTCGCCCCGCCTCGCCAGCACCTCGAGGTCCTCGTCGAGGGTCTCGAGGCGCCTGGCCGCATTGGCGTAGGCGATCGATTTGAAGGGCGACTCGCCCTTGAGTTCGAGGAGCACGCCGATCTCTTCGAGGATGCGGATGACGTCTTTGGGGGAAATCAGTGCGGTCATAAGGGCATTGTGACATTGGGGACGGCGTGAAGCAACCGGGATTCTATGCACGAGATTGATAACCATAAAAAGGCACCTCACTTCACATGGTCAGGAGAGAAGGACTCCTGCTATGCTTAAGGGGAAAGCTACCAACTCTACCCTGGAGGTGCCCAATGAAAGTGTACATGGCGATCGACCTGCATTCAACGAATAATTATGTAGCGGCCATCTCGGAGGACGGCAAACCGATCATGATGAAGAAACTTCGCAACGATCCCCGCGTCATTTTGGAGACGCTGGCACCCTATCGATCGGAGACGGCGGGGATCGCCGTGGAGTCCACCTACAACTGGTATTGGCTTGTAGATGCCTTGATGGAGGCGGGCTACCCTGTCCACCTGGCCAATCCAGCGGCCATCCGGAAGTACTCCGGCCTCAAGTATGTCGATGACAAGCACGATGCCCGGTGGCTCGCAGAGCTGCTGAGGCTCGGCATCCTGCCCGAGGGCTATATCTACCCCAAGGCGCATCGCGCCCTGAGGGACCTGATGAGAAAGCGCCAACACCTGGTGAGGCTGCGGACCTCGCTTTTGCTGAGTCTGCAGAACATCATCACCCGCAACTGCGGCGTCAAGGTGGGCGGCGATACCCTGAAGGGCAAAACCGCCGCCATCGAGAGCCATCTGTGTTCCAATCCGGAGCTGACCCTTGCCGCAACGGTCAGCAAAGACCTCATCGATCAGTTGACCCGCCAGATCCGGGCGCTGGAGACCCATATCGAATGCCGCGTCAAGGATCGGAGCTCCTACCGCAACCTGATGACCATCCCCGGCGTGGGGAAGATCCTGGCCTTGACCATCGAGATGGAAACCGGACCCGTCGAGCGCTTTGCCAAGGTCGGAAACTACGCCTCCTACTGCCGCAAGGTGATCAGCCGCTGGGTCAGCAACGAAAAGGCCAAGGGTAAGGGCAACGAAAAGAACGGCAACAAGTATCTCGCCTGGGCGTTCTCCGAGGCCGCCGAACATGCCCGGCGCTATGATCCTCAAAGCCGGGCCTTCTACGAACGCAAGAGGCAGCAGAGAAACCTCATGGTGGCCCATAATGCTCTGGCCCACAAACTAGCCAGGGCAGCTTATTATATCCTGCGGGACAATGTCCCTTTTGATGCGGCAAAGCTCTATGCATGAAAAGCCCGGCCGGAACGGGGAACCAGAGAACGAAGCTGGGCTTCCCAAGAGATTGATTGGAAACCGTTCCATCCGGCACCGGTTCTCGTCTCTTTACTGCCCATGTCGTGAGCCACAACGAAGCTGGTGCTCAAACCAGTGAGATTGTACCTTTTGGACACGACATGGCACCGACGATTATTTGGGCCGCCAAGCGGCGGTAGGGGCTGCTTGCCATACTCTTACAGCCTGGATCCCGATGGGTGCGTGGTGCAGTGAAGACTGACACCGGCCTGGAATGTAACGTCGGCATAAGAAAAGACAATGTCAACCGGTCGGCTGTTCCTCTGAAGGCACGTTGACTTTGCAGAAGGACGACCCTTTCTGTAGCAGGACTATATTATCTCTTGACAAAGAGCCTTTTAATGGGTGCTTCG
>JAJFTY010000134.1 GCA_021372695.1 Deltaproteobacteria bacterium | reverse complement strand
AGTGGGCGGGGCGCCCGATCTGCCCCTTTCCGCTCCGGAAAAGGTCGATACGGTGCTGATGCTGGACATGATCCACCTCATTTCCGACGCAGCGCTCCGCTTGACGTTCCGGAGAATCCGGGAGAGGCTGGAGCCGGGCGGGCGGCTCATTCTCCGGGCGACGATCCCCTCCTGGAAACGCCCCTCCTGGCTCCGGCAGATCGAGATGTGGCGCCTGGCCGTAGCCAAGGCCCAGCCGAACTACCGCTCGGTCGCAGAGCTTTCTGCCCTGATCAACGAAGCGGGCCTCGCGGTCGAACGCGTCGAACCGGCAGATCCCCATCGCGAGGAGATGTGGTTCATCGCCGTTTCAAGGATTGACAGCCGGACAAAATCGCTGTAGATACATTCCGACATTTGCATGAATGTCTAAATTCAATTCCTACCGGAGGGGTTATGGCAAAGGCCGGGAATGGAACATCGGCGGAAGACTTGAAGCGAGTCGTCGCCGCCTTCAAGGCGCTCTCGAATGAGACGCGCCTGGCAGTCTTCGAGCAGATCCGGCTCGGACTGGGGGAGGCCTCGGTGGACGATGAGCTGCGCCCGTCCGTCTGCAACGTGGCCAGCAATTTCAACATCTCCCTCTCCACGATTTCCCATCACATCAAGGAGCTCCGGAACGCCGGCCTGGTCCGGTGCGAGAGGCGCGGCCAGACCATCCTCTGACAGCCGGTCGAAGAAACCATCAGGATGATGGTTCAATACCTCACCGGCGCTCCGAAGGAGTGATTTCGACCGCCGATTCCCTATCCGAGCCGGACGGTTCCGTCCGGCTCCCTGCTTCAAAAGGCCAAAAAACATCTAAATTTAATCTTGTAATTCATAGCATTATCATATTTGTGAAAATATCTCTTGACAGACCGATTTTTTTCATTATGATATTTCTAAAATCATATGAACATATGATTAACAGACAAAGGAGGAACGGGAACCATGTCAGGAGATCAGGAGAGACGCAAGAAAATGGACCGAACGTGCTGCGGCCCCCGGGTCGATCACGGGCATCCTGCGTCAAGAGGGAGGATCGGCCTTCTGATGATCGCAGTCGGCGCGATCTGGCTGGGATCGATCACGGGGCTGCTCGATTTTTCGTGGCTGCACGGCTTTCCCTTCTGGCCGGCAGCGATGATCCATTTTGGCGCGTGGCTCGTTTACCAGGGGTCGGTCGGAGGAAAACGGGAAACCACTTTGACGGAAAAAGACAGGAGGCATGAGATGGAAACGACGTTTGCGGGAATGATGGAAGGGTGCATGAAAGGGATGTCCGATGAGGAGCGGAAGAAGATGATGGCGCTCTGCGGGGAGAAGATGGCTGCGATGTGCCCGTGCATGGGGACGAAGCCGTTCTCCGCCGAGGAGGGGAAGGCGATGATGGAGAAGATGCTGGCCTTTTGCGGGGGCATGATGGGGCCGAAGGCGGCCGCCCAGACCGGCGGAACGGAAAAGGCATCATGAGGACGCGGAGCCATGCATGCGAAGGGAGCGGTCGTCACGACCGCTCCCCGGGGAGGTGAGCGATGGAACTTGCGGCGAGGCATCTTTATGTGCTTTTGGGCTGGGTCGTCTGGTGCGCGCTCCACAGCGCCCTGATCTCCATCACCGTGACGGAGCGGATGAAGCGGGTGCTGGACGGCGGGTTCAGGTTCTACCGCCTCTTCTACTGTGCCTTCTCCGTCGCGACCCTGATCCCGCTGATCTATTTTTCCCACGGGGGCGGCGAAAAGCCTCTCTTCTCCTGGACCGGTCCGTGGGCCGTGGTCCAGCTTCTCCTGATCGCGCTGCCGCTCTATCTCTTCTTCGTCGGAGGCCGGCATTACAGCTGGGCCCGGCTCCTGGGGATTGCGCAGATCCGGGAGGGCGGTGCGGCAGCTCCTCCCGCCCGGGCGGCATCACTCGTCGTCTCGGGCATCCACCGGATCGCCCGCCACCCCTGGTACCTGGGCGGCATCCTGCTCGTATGGGCTCAGGAGCTCAGCCTCCCGACCATCATGAACAACCTGGTCATCAGCGGCTATTTCGTTGTCGGTTCCTATCTGGAGGAGTTGAAACTGGTGCGCGAATTCGGAGACCAGTACCGCAATTATCAGCGGACCGTGCCCATGCTCTTCCCGTGGCGATGGCTGAGCCTTTCCGGGAATTCCGGGCTTCAGCTATTCGTGGGTGACGCTCAGCGTACCGACTGACGACGGGCGAATCGATCGCCAAGGCTGAGGGGGTGAGCGGTGTGATCGTCTGACTGCCTACGTCGCCGCCGGGCATTTCCATGCATCGCTGAGTTGAATGATACCCCCACCCCAGCCCTCCCCTCCTCTCCTTTATCCCCTCCCTTGACGGGAGGGGCTGGGGGAGGGTGAGGTGAGTATGGAAAGCCGGTCTATCAATCCTTTTCCAGGATGTTCGGCCGGACGAAGGTGCTCCCCACCGCCTCGCAGGAGAGGGCCGGGTAGAAGACAGGCTTGGTAATCAGCTCCGCCCCCTGGGCCGTCGCCAGGATCGTGTCTTCCGACTTCGTCCCCGTGATCGAGGGGTTCCAGGCGAAGCCCTGGTTCTCCTGCACGATGTCCTCAGTTTCGAAATTGACCCGGTAATCCCGCGGGGCATAGCCGATCGATCCGCCCTGGTGGTGGAGCTTCCACTCCTCCGGGTACCCCTTGGCCGCGTAGGCTGCGATCCCCTTCTCCAGGACCTCCCTCGCCGGGACGCCGGGGCGGGTGGCCGCCATGAGGACGCAGTCGACGTAGACGTTCGCCTCGTACCGCTCCCGGAGCTCGGCCGGCACCTTTCCGAAGTGGACGAACCGCGTCAGGCAAACGATCAGTCCCCCCTTCCGGGCGTTCACCGAGACCATCAGGATCTTCTGCACCGGCTTTTCCGTGGGGATGCAGTGGCGGAAGCGGGCGATCCGCTCGTCGGCCGCCCCCATCATCCCCATGGTGTCGATCCGGTCCTTCCACAGCTCCCGGCAGAGCCGGCCGATGACCGCCGACTCCTTCTCCCCTCGTTCGACCCCGATCATCGTCTGTTCAAGGGACGCCGAAACCCTTGCCCCCAGCCAGCGGTACCGGACCACCTCCGTCGGGGTGAGGGAGTAGCGGAGGCGCGCCACCTCCCCCGCCACCATCTCCGTCTCCGGAAAGGCCCAGTCGCAGCCGACCTTTCCCTTTCCCACGATCTCCCGGACCAGAGCCGCTTCCCGCTCCTCGTACCAGGGGTACGACCTGACCTGGTAGCCCTGATCTTCGAGTTTCTCCTCCTCCACCATCCGAGGCGCTTCGATGTTGTTGGCGATCACGAATTTCCCGTTTTCGGTGATGAGGAGGGAGGCGTTCCCCAGCTCGGTCGCGGTTCCGACCACGTTGAGGCCGCCTCCGGTCATCCACGAGAAATTGGCCTGGCGCTTCAGGAGAAGGGCCTGAAGATCCCTGGCCTTCAGAAACTCCCGCACCCTTCTCTCCTTTTCCTGAATTTCCCTGATCATCTCTTCTCTCACTCCTCTTCTTTTTTTACTGGGCGAGCACGTCCGCCCAGGTCGTCACTGACCACTGCGTCCTGAACAGTTCATCCACGGCCGGCTTCGCCATCGTGCGGAACGAATCGGCATCCGGGATGATCACCTGCATCCCCTTCCTCTGGAGCTCCACCAGGATGGCCCCCTCCTCGGTTTTGATCTTTTCGTTGGCCCACTCCTCGGCCTCCTTCCCGGCCCTGACGACGAGCTCCTGGTCCGCCGGGGAGAGCTTGTCGAAGAAGGGCTTGTGGATCAGAATCCCCGCGGTCTGCACGAGATGGTTGGTGATGATCAGGTTGCTCTGGACCTCGTCGAGCTTGAAACCCAAAATCTGCGGCAGGTCGCCCTCCGAGGCTTCGGCCTTGCCCGTCTTGAGCGATGCGTAGAGCTCGGGCAGCGGGACGCCGACAGGGTCCGTACCCATGGCTTTCCAGATGGCCATCCAGCTCGGGATGGGCGGCAGGCGGAGCTTCATTTTGTACACGTCCACCGGCGTGTAGACCGGCTTCTTCGTCGTCATCTGACGGAGCCCCCGGTAGAGGGTCGCCAGGTACTTCAGATCGTTCTTCTCCAACTGGGCCCGCGCCTCCCGGCCGAGCTTGCCGTTCCAGGCGCGCATGTAGTGATTGAAGTCCCTCATCACGTAGGGGTTGGTGAAGAAGTAGTAGGGCGGGGCGTACAGCTCCAGGAAATTGGTCCCGTTGGACTGCATCTCCAGTTCGCCGGCCCGGTTCATCTTGTTGATTTCGATCTCCGCCTTGGTGCCGGCGTCGATCTTCACCTCGATCCGGCCCTGGCTCCCCGCCTCGACGATATCCTTGAATTTGTCCGCAGCGTCGACCACGATCGTCCCGGACTTGAACGGGCTTCCGATGCGGATCGTCTTTTCCGCGGCAACGGCCGCCCCCGCACCAACGAAAAGGAAGCACAGGATGGCGACAACGGAAAGAATGAAACCGATTCTCACGTTTTTCATCATCTATCCCTCCTTTCTAGCAATTCTACCTTTCTTCCCACCTCCTTCAGAGCTTGGGAATCGGATCCCGAAAGCGCGCATCGGAGGTTTTTCGGGCACCCTGCACCCGCAGCGGAGCGGCCGCCGGGACGCATGTCTGAGCGCGAAGCGCGAGTTGGCGGCCCGGCAGCGAGCGAGGAGTTGCAGGGTCGAAAAAGATCCGGCGCGCCGAGGGATCGCGATGACCAAGCTCCCCTCTACTTCTTGATCTCTTTGACCAGCTTCCCGTAGAACTCGTGATCCTCGGCCATCACCTTCCCGAGTTGGCTCGGGGACATGTACTCGAGGTTCACCGCCATGTCCTTGGCGTTCTTCTTGAATCCCGCATCCTCCATCCCCTTCTTGAAGGCTTCGTGGAGCTTCTGGATCACGTCCGGCGGCGTCCCCTTCGGCGCGCCCAGACCCCGCCACTGCCCCATGGCGAAGTTCAGCCCCTGCTCCTTGCAGGTGGGGATGTTGGGGAACATGTCAAAGCGGGTCTCCGAGAAGAGGGCGATGATCCGGAGTTTTCCCGCCTGGACCTGGCTGATCCCCTCCGGCGGCGAGACGGAAACGGCGTTGACGTGGCCGCCCAGCAGGGCCGTCACGGAGGGCCCCCCGCCCGAGAAGGGGATGTGGTTGAATTTGACGCCCATAGCCTTCTCGAAGGCCATCGCGATCAGATGGACGCCGCCGCCGGCTCCCGAATTGCCCACGCTGATCATGCCCGGGTTCTTCTTCGCCTGATCCAGGAACTCCTTCACGTCCTTCCAGGGGGCGTCCGCGCGGACCAGGAACATGGCCGGATCCTGGACGACGTTGATGATCGGCTCGAAGTCCTTGTAGGTGAAGGCCGTCTTGGTCTGATGCGGCAGGATGGTAAGCGGCGTGACCACCGTCACCAGAGTGTAGCCGTCGGGTTTGGCCTTCATCGCCTCCACGTACCCCACGGCGCCGCCGCCGCCCGCCTTGTTCACGACGACGACCGCCTGACCGAGGTACTTGGCCGTGGACGCGGCCAGGGCGCGGAACACCAGGTCCGTCGCGCCGCCCGGCGCCCAGGGTATGATGATCTGTACCTCCTTCTCGGGGAAGCCCGCGGCCTGGACGGGCATCACGGCGATGAACGCGGCAAGAACGACAAGGACGCAAAGCATTCTTTTCATCATGGCAAAACCTCCTTTTTGTCCCAAAGTCGTCATTCCGGCGAATGCCGGAATCCAGGATTGACTCGGCTGGATGCCCGATCAGGCTGGACACCGGCTTTCGCCGGTGTGACGATAGATTGCATCGGCAATTGCATCACTCAAGCAATGCACCCCTCCGACAAAGACCGTTACCGGAGCAAGAAACGCTCCCCTATCACGCCGAGCGCCTGCTCCGTCGACCGACGGCCCATTTGAAGGCCGGCACACAGAGGAAGATCAGCGTTGCCAGGAGGAAGAGCAGCGAAAAGGGGCGCTCGACGAAAACGCTGAAGCTCCCGTGGGAGAGCATCAGCGACTGGCGGAAGGCGACCTCCAGTTTGGGGCCGAGAACCAGGGCCAGCAGGAGCGGCGCGGCCTCGTACGCCCACTTCCGCATCACGAATCCCAGCACCCCGCAGAGGATCATCAGCCAGACGTCGTCGACGGAGTTGTTCACCGTGAACATCCCGGTGATGCAGAAGAGCATGATGATCGGCAGCAGGATCTTCTTCGGGATGCGGAGGATGTTGGCGAAGAAGGGGACGAAGGGCAGGTTGAGCAGAAGCAGGATGAAGTTGCCGATGTACATGCTGGCGATGACGCCCCAGAAGACGTCGGGATGCTCGCTGATCATCATCGGCCCCGGCACCACGCCGTGGATCATGAGCGCCCCCAGGAGGATGGCGGTGGGCGGGGCAAAGGGGATGCCCAGGACGAAGAGCGGGATGAACGCCGACTGACAGGCGGCATTGTTCGCCGATTCCGGGCCCGCGACCCCTTCGATCGCGCCGTGGCCGAACTCCCCGGCATGCTTCGACGTCTTCTTCTCCACCATGTAGGAGGCGTAGGTGGCGATCACCGGGGCCGGCCCGGGAACCAGGCCCACGCCGAAGCCGATGCCCGCACCCCGGAAAATGGCGCCGACCGACCGCTTCAGATCATCGAGTGACGGATAGAGGTCCCGGAAGCGCGGCACGATCACCTTCTGCTCCAGGTACTCCGGCGGCTGGTCGACGTTGGAGAGAACCTCGGCGATCCCGAAGAGGCCGATCGCGACGGCGACGAATTCGATGCCGGAAAGCAGGTAGGTCGAGTCGAAGGTGAAGCGGTAGTCTCCTGTCACGGGGTCGAGGCCGACGGTGCCGATGATCAGCCCCACCACGGCCATCATCAGGGATTTGAGGAGCGAGGTTCCCGTCACGTTGCTGAGCACGATGAACCCGCAGACCATGAGCGAAAAGAACTCGGCCGGACCGAAGGCCAGCGCGGCATCGGCCAGGGGCGGCGCCAAAAAAACCATGCCGAAGATCGCGAGGGTCCCGGCGGCGAACGAGCCGATGGCGCATATGGCCAGGGCCGGGCCGGCCCGGCCCTGCTGGGCCATCCGGTAGCCGTCGATGCAGGTGATCACCGAAGCGGTCTCCCCGGGGACGTTCAGCAGGATGGATGTGGTGGAGCCCCCGTACATCGCCCCGTAGTAGATGCCGGCGAGCATGATGATGGCGGAGGTGGGGCTGAGGCCGAAGGTGACAGGAATCAGAAGGGCGATGCCGGCGATCGGTCCGAGCCCGGGGAGGATGCCGACCAGGGTTCCGGCGAGCGCCCCGAGCAGGCAGTAGAACAGGTTGGCCGCCGTGCCGGCGATGCCGAAGCCGGAGATGAGATGCGCTAACGAATCGAGCACGTCCGCCCTCCTAAAGGCCGATCAATCCCTTGGGCAGGGGAATCTTGAGAAACCGCACGAACAGCAGGTAGGAGCCGACCGCCGTCAACAGTGAAATACCCCACAGGGGCGCCGGCCGCCTGACCCCGAGGATCCAGAGCAGAAGCCACATGATCAGCAGGCAGAAGGCCGGATATCCGAAGATTCCCAGACAGAAGGTCGCGGCAACGGTGATGCCAAGAAATTTCAGGACCTGCGGGGTATTGGCGGGAATCGCGGCATCGGGCTTCTGCTCGGGCGGGGCCTCTTTTTTCCCGAACAGGAGGCTCAGGAGATAGAGGAGGGAGAGGATCATCAGGAGGATCCCGAGGCAGAGGGGAAACAGCCCCGAGCCCGCCATCCGGAATGTCCCGATCGGCATCCCCAGGGAGAGCACGGCGGTGATCCCGCCGAAAAGGAAGACGATCCCGCATCCGATCAATTCATCCCTTTTCATCTTCATCTGCCCCTCTGCCCATCGGTTAGTTCGGAGGATAGCGACGCAGCGAAAACGGTTCCATAATACGGAATTTTGTTTCTAATATCAAAACTTTATCTTGATGTCAACCTTTATTCCTCCGGCAGCGATTGATCGGCGAGGCTGGGAACTCGATACTGGACACCGGCTTTCGCCGGTGTGACGGACATTACACCGGATGCAGGCCGTCGCCGGTGTGACGGACGGGGATGCATTCGCTCGGCCGCCCCGTGCCGCGCGCTCCCAGACCCGCCGGAAAAATAGAGATTGACATCCCGGACAATTGCTGTAGCTTCAGCCGTGCAGGCATGCCGCGCACCCTTCATCGGCTCTCCCTCAGCTCGGTTCTTTTCGCCGCGGCGGAAAGGGGGGAACGTCATGGTGAGATGCATCGCGTACAACGGCGGGTACAAGTATCAGCTCAAGAAGACCCACACCGTCGCCATCGAGATCCAGCCTTCGGAAGCGATCCATACCGACTACGTGGACCTGGACTGCGCAGGGAACCTGACCATGCAGAAGGGGTACGCCTGGGACGGGCCCTCGGGACCCACGATCGACACGCTGACCTTCATGCGCGGCTCCCTGGTGCATGACGCCCTGTACCAGCTGATGCGGGAGGAGTGCCTGGACCACAACCTCTACCGGGAGGCGGCCGACCGGATCCTCCGGCGGATCTGCGTCGAAGACGGCATGTGCCGGATCCGCGCCTGGTGGGTCTATCACGCGGTCCGGCTCTGCGCGAACCCCGCGGCCGATCCGGCGGACAAGCGGCCGGTCACGCTGGCTCCCAAAGGCTGCGAGCCCTGAGGCCCCGGGTATGCCGGAAATAGCGAGCCTCTTCCTGTCCAGGGTCTGCAGACGCAAACCCTGGCAGAGCCGCTCCCGTGAAGCACCGGCAACGGCTGAAATCCTTTATCCGTCCAGCACATTGCGAATTCCAATTGCCAAATCCTTCAGCGAAAAGGGCTTTTGTATGAGCTTGATGCCCTTCTCCAATACACCCTGATGCGCGATTACTTCGGCTGTATAGCCGGACATGAAGAGCGACTTCATAGTCGGCCGGATCGACTGGAGTCGGTCGGCCAGATCCCGACCGTTCATCTCCGGCATGACCACGTCGGTGATAAATAGTTGAACCTCGGAGCTGTTTTCTTCGGCTATGCGAATGGCCTCACTTGGCGTGCCCGCGAGTATGACCGAGTAACCCAGCTGTTGCAGCATCATCCCGCCCATTTCAAGGAGGGTCGGATCATCCTCCACGATGAGTATGGTTTCGCCGCGGCTGCGCGGGATCTCCTCAATGCGTTCCGGTTTCGCGGTCGCCGCTTCGGAGGCATGACACGGGATGTAGATTTTGAACGTCGTCCCACGATGCGGCTCGCTGTATACGTTAATCACGCCATGGCTCTGCTTTACGATACCGTAAACGGTTGCCAAACCCATACCCGTCCCCTCCCCCGTACCTTTGGTCGTGAAAAAAGGTTCGAAGATACGGTTCAGGGTCTCTTTATCCATGCCGCAACCATCGTCGCTCACGGAAAGAATCACATAATCGCCGGGGACAGCCCCGGCATGGGAATCGCAATAGACCTGGTCGACAGAGGCGGCATCGGTTTCGATGGTGATCCTGCCGACACCGGCTATGGCGTCCTTGGCGTTGACGCAGAGATTGACCAGGATCTGATCAAATTGAGAGGGGTCCATCCGGACGATGCACGGTCCCTGCCCCGGCAACCAGATCAGGCTGATATTTTCGCCGATCAGCCGCCGCAGCATCTTGAGTGTGCTTTCAATGGACTCGTTGAGATCCATTACGACAGGCGTGACGGTCTGCTTGCGGGCAAAGGTCAGAAGCTGGCGGGTGAGAGCTGCCGAGCGCTGGGCGGCATCCAGTATTCTGTCGAGATTTTTTCGGGATGGATTTTCCGCATCCATCTGCATCAGGGTAAGTTCCGCATACCCGATGATCGCGCCGAGCATGTTGTTGAAGTCGTGGGCGACCCCGCCGGCAAGAGTGCCGATAGCCTCCAGTTTCTGGGACTGAAGCAGCTGTTCGTGCAGCTTTTCCCTCTCCGCTTCGGCCCGCTTGCGCTCCGTGATGTCGAAACAGCTTATGAGCATTGAGTCTGACAGCAGATTGGCACCGATAATCATCGTCAATACGGTGCCATCTTTGCATGTTACACGGTATTCGGCATTTTCCACAGATGAATCATTCGCCTTTGCCCGGTCGATTGCGGCCTGCCAGGTTGACATCACTTGGTTTCTGTAATCAGGGTCAGGGTAGGCGAGTCTCCACCAGTGATCCAGATCACGGATATCCTCGCAGGTGTACCCAAGGACCCGTTCAAAATTGCCGTTCACTGCGATCAGGGTTCCATCCAGAGATGAATGTGCGAGTGGGATCGGTGCATTCATGAAAAGCGTACGGAATCGGGCTTCGCTTTGAACCATCTTTCCCTGGACTTCCTTGAGAGTCTGGATGTTCACGTCCAGTCCGATGATGCGCGACGGACCGCCCGATTCATCCCACTCCGTGGTCTTGGCCTTGGAATACACCCAGCACCAGGTGCCATCCGGCCGGCGCAGGCGCAGCTCCGTTTCGAATCGTTCCTGCCCGCCGGCTGCGATGAAGCTTTCGACGAGGCGATTCAGGGCGGGCCGGTCGTCGGGATGCACCATCTCTAGATGCTCTGTAATGGCGATCGCCTTGACTTGCGGCGGGTACCCGAGCATGGCCCACCATTGTCCGCTGCACTGGATCATTCCTGTCGCCATCCGGTATTCCCAGATTCCCGCCTGGGTCACTTCCATGGCCAGATGCAGGAGTTCGGCCTGCTCAAGGAGCTCCTGCTGGGATGCCTTGAGGTTTGCGACTTTTTCATTCAGCCTGCGTTTGAGCAAGAAACTGATGATCGCCATGCCCAGCAGCAAAAGCGCCGTGAACACCGCAGCAAGGGCAATGAGACGTTTGGTCTCGGGCGATATTCCGCCGCGAATCTCAGGTGAAACCCATCGGTTGCGAATGCTTTCCAGTTCCGCCGGAGGGATGTCGGCCAGTGCCTTCTGAACGGAGCTGAACAGCAGCGGGTATTTGCGACTCACCCCGATGCTCAATTCGTAGGCATAATCAGTATTTCCGATGACCCGCAGATTGCTGATACCCTCCTGGGCGATGAAGTGGGAGGCTATGCCCAGGCCTTCCACGACTGCATCCACCTGGCCGAATGAAGTCGCCCTCAAACCCTGAACCACACTCGGCATCGGAATGATTTCAATCCGATCTTTGGCGCGGCTGCGCATGTAATCCTCGGCTGCCGAACCGCCTACCACGGCAACCCGCCGGCCGGAGAGATCTTCCAATTTCATTCCGGTATGCAGGGCCCGTGTGCCGATGATCACCAAAGGGACAGCCACATAGGGGGTCGTGAAGAATGCGATGCGCTCCCGCTCAGGGCTGGAGACGATGGTCGGCGCAAGCGCGCACTCTCCGCTTTCCATGCCGGCCAAGGTTGTATGCCAGTTGTCGGACGGGTTCTTGGTGAAAACCACGCCGAGTCTCTTTTCGACCAGCGCAATGATATCAGCGGCCACTCCTGTAAAGACGCCCGTAGCGGAAGAGAACTCCATAGGCGGCATCTTGGTGTTGAAAAGGAGCGTGAGTTTATCCGGGTTCTGGTCCAACCAGGTTCGCTCTTCGACCGTGAGTTTCAAAGAGGGAGTCCGTTCGGGACTGGCGGGCAAAGCGGATGCCGAAAACGGGAGGATCAGGAGTAATAAAAGAATGGCCGGCGGAGACACCGCCTTCCGCAAAAGGCGACTCCCCGTACCTTTCCAGTGACCGCTCTTCAGAAACGGTCGGATTCCGGTTCTCCGATGGACATAGTGGTGGGTTGGGTTCTTCGGACAGGGAACAAGGGGCGTAAGCGGGAAATCGCATTGGGTCATATTTTTCACCGCATTCTGTTTCCGCGATGTAATGTGGAAGTAAACCATAGATGGGTTTGTCTGTCAAAGCTTTGGTGCGCTTCCTTGGGCAGAAGTCCCGGACGGTGAGGCACCGCATCCTCTCCTGAGAGAAGGAATTCTTTACAATCGGCAGCGCATCGCGAGATATGTCGTAAGAATTTGTATATAAAGGCATTTGTGATCATTTTGTTTTGGAGCGTCGCAAATGGATCTTTGGATGGGTGTCGAAAAGTCTTACAAAAAACTCGGATGGAATTCGTCCTGGAATAAAGATTTGCTGTTATCTTCAATATTTAGCAATCGGAATAAAATTTGCAGAAATGCGGCCGTTCGATATTTGCCATTTTTGGCATAATCAGGAGGTTAAGAAGATGAAAAAGGCAGGTTCGATTGTTGGATGCACATTTGTACAAGCGGTGCGCAGTTCAGGATTGATGTTTTTGACGTTGTTGCTTGTCGCGCTCACCTCGGTCCCATCGTTCGCTTCATCCTACAACTTTTCCCAGACCTTCGACGGAGTGACCGTATCAGGAACCTTCAATGTGGTGAATGACACCTTCTGGAACACAACCCCAGGATACACGGCGAATTCGACGAGCACCGTACCGTCGATGCTCTCCGACCTGTCGCTCTCGTTCAGTTTCAGCGGCGCAGCTTTGTTCAATCCTGGAGACTACACCCTAAATTCATGGAACATATTTCTCGCGACGCCCAGCGGTGCCACGAGCTACCTTGTAGGCGACGACACATTCCCCAACGGCTACGAGGAGGGGTTCTACGCCGAGTTCAGCTCGACCGCAGACGGATCGATGATGCAGGTTTTAGCCCGCCTAGGCTATGACATGTTTTGGGATCCCACTCGTGGGCCGGTTACTGACTACGACCACCCCTGGTACGGAAAGATAAATTATGGCACCGGCACCGTCACCACCCAGAACCTCATGGTCGTGACCTCATCGGGCGCCGTTCCCGCACCGGAACCGGCCACCATGCTGCTCCTTGGTCTGGGCTTGATGGGGTTGGCAGGGGTCAGGAGAAGGTCCCGGAAGGGATGAAATCCCGCTGCGGTTACGGGATCGGGCTTGCGCACCGCGCAAGCCCGATCCCGAACTGCCCTTCCAGGTCGTAGGGGATGCCGTGCACCACGCCGCGGCCGTTGGCGATGCAGAGCTTTCTCGCCCGGACGTCTGCGACCCAGGCCCGGTTTGCCGCCTCGGCCCGCCGGTTCGCCACGATCCGCAGCTTGCGGACCTCTAGCTCCGGTTCGGGCAGATCCGCGGCGATCTCTTCGAAATCGGTCATGATCCGGGACCGCACCGCGTCCCGGATGCCGCCGTTCTGCACCCGGATGTCGAACATCAGCGCGACCGCCCTTTCGCTCCCGAGCCCGTAATCCCCGCAGGAGCGCAGAGCGGCCCGGAAGCAACGGCGGTTGAAGGGGCGGCCTGGCCCGTCTCTGCGCTAACGCCTCTCCGCCAGGGTCTGCAAAATGAATATCGCCTCGGCCAATCCGATCCGGTCGTCGCCGGCTATCCCGGCGCTCGGGATTACCTGCTGGCCGGGGCTGATCCCCGAGAGGATCTGCATGGTCATGACGGCGTCGGCGACCGTGACGACACTGTCCCCGTTGAGATCGCCGGCGACGATCACCCGGATGATCCTGGACATCCTGTTTCCCGCCGCATCGTATTGATACTCCGTCACGATCCCGTCCGACCGTTCGACCCGCGTCAGGCGATAGAGGTCGTCGTACCGGTAATTCACCGTCAGGCCGAGGGCGCCCCGTCCCGATGGAACAAGAAGGGAAAAGACAACCAAAAGCAACAGGTACATAATTATTCGTTTCATCATCTTCTCGTCCTTTTTTGCGGAGTCAGTTCTTCTGATGGATGATCATTTTCCCCCTTATAATTCCTAATCCGCACCAAACATATGCGGGTACCATCCTACTCCTGCCACTCTGCGGCATTGATACCCAATCGCCCTATCCGGTCCCTCTTCACGGGGCTGTTGAAGGCCGTCGAGCCAGTCCAAAATCTTCTGCCAAGTACTCTTCTCCGGCATGCAGGTCCATGTAGTATAGGGACCGTCGTTGTCGGGATCGATCCTCGTCTCGATGGGTTCCTCGCCTGGCCCGCAAAAACCGTCCTCCAGCCCTGTAGGGTCATACCGATTTATCGGATCGTTTTTCACGAACTCATACATATTCAGCCCAGCGGCTTCTCCCAGCGGGTCGCGGGTCATCCACCGGCCGCTTGCGGGGGCATAGAAGCGGTATCCGAAATAGGAGAGCCCCGTCTTGTCATCGTATTGTTTTGTAGAGAACCGGTAGGGCTGCTCCAGGGTGCCGGACTTCGAGAGCAGGTTTCCGAAGGTATCGTAGGCATAGGCGGCCACCACGTTCTGCGCGGCGTCGAGGACCGCCGTGACGTTGCCCTTACCGTCATAGAGGTAGAAGTAATGCTGTCCTCCCTGATTCATGCTCAAAAGCCCTGCAATCCCGCCGCCTGCGTCTATCCCCCAGGTGTATTCCCGAAGAACAATATTGCTCTTATCCCGTTCCTGCAGGGGCAGGAGGCCATATCCGACATAGTTGACCACCTTGTTCCAGTTTTCAACATTCGGATAATTGATGATTTTGGTGTACTCCTCTTCCTTCTGCGACATCATGCCGTCGCCCCGGTATTCATAGGTTATCTGATAGGACTCATAGGTCATGCCGGCGGTTATTTCATACCCGGCCGATTTCAAACGGTTCGCGATGTCGTATACCCCGGTGAGCGTTTTTCCGTCCGGGCTCTCCCATTGGACCGTATTGCCGTCGGCATCATAGGAGAATGTCTTGGCGGGGTTCGTCGATCCGAGGAGTTCGTTCACGTTGTTGTAGCTGTAAGTTGTCGTCTGGCTGACGACCGAGGCGACGGGAGCCCCATCGATGATGGTTTCGCCGGCCCGGCGGTCCTGGGCATTGTAGGTGTACCCGTACTGGCTGATGACCTCTCCGGAAGACTTCCTGTGCACGACCAGAATCAGGCGGTTCAGCGCGTCGTATTCATAGTCGGTATAACTGCCATTCGGCCGGGTCAGTTTCCGGACCTGCGGGCCGGCGCCGGAATAGGTGTACGAAAAGAGCCCGGCGCTCCCCTGGACGGACGTCAGGCGGTCCAGGGCATCGTACCCGTAGGAGACGGTCTGGGTCTGGCCCTGCTGGAGCGAATACCCTGTCCTTCTCCCCTTCCCGTCATACTGAAACGTCAGGGTGTCGTTCACCAGCGGCCCGTCGACGCTGGTCACCCGCGAATCGGCATCATAGCCGTAATCGGTGGTCCCCGATTCATCGATCATGGCAGTGCGGCGCCGGTACGGATCATAGGTGAACATGACGGGGTAGGTGTTGTTTTCCGGGTGGGTCATATCCATCGAGTAGGAGATTCCGGCCAGGCTATCTTTAGAATCAAAGTTGTAGGAGACGGACAGGTTTCTGGCGCCGGTGGCTGAGGAGAGCCTTCCGGCGGCATCATGGGTATAGGAAACCATCGTCCCGTCGGCAAAGGTCTTTTTCACAAGCCGGTTGTCCTTGTCGTAGGCGAATTGGGTGGCCTGGCCCTTGGGGTCGGTCAACTGCGTTCTGTTCCCGTTGGCGTCGTAGGCGAACGCGGTGATTCCCCCGGCCGGATTGACGATCCGGGTCAGGTTTCCGGCGGCGTCGTAGACGTATTGCGTCGTCTTCCCGCCCCGGTCGGTCATGCCGGTGACCAGGCGGGGAATTGCGGTCGAATGGGCCCTGCTCGCATACCGGCCGTCGGGATAGGTGATCTTCGTGATTTCATCCAACCCGTTGTAGTCATAGATGCGGGTCATTCCGCTCTCATCGGTCAAGCTTTTCACCCTCCCGACGGTGTCGTAGGTATAACTCCTCAGGGTCTGATCGTTCCGGGCGATCCGGCTGAGGCGGTGATCCGCGTCATAGCTGTAGATTGTCGCGGCGCCGAGGGGATCGGTCGCGGATTCGATCTGCCCGTAGCCGTTGTACGTTACGGTTTTCTCATTTCCCGAACGGTCCGTGTAGGAGATGATCTCGTGCGCGTGGTTGTAGCCGAGATGGATCGTCCCCAGTTCGCCCGCGGTCGAGCTTATGGCGATCCCGGTCAGGTCGACGCCGTTCTCCGCATAGGTCAGATTCGTAACCGTCTGGTAAAGATCCATTTGATTCGCAATCGATGTGATTTTCCCTAGAGAATTATAGCTATAGGAGAAATAGGAAAGACCGTTGGAGAGGCCGGTCATATTGCCGTTGTCATCGTATGAATAGTCCAGGATATTTCCCTCCGGCGATTCGACGGACCCGACTTCCCCCCTCTTGCCGGTGGTCAGCACGAACGTATAGAGGGTTTTGGATACACTGTCGGCGGAATTGTTGGTGGAGGGGTCTTCGTAAGGGAGGTAATTCCCGGGGCTGACATGCCAGGCGGATGAACTTGTCCGAAAATACTCCTCCCTGCCGCCCAGGGGATTGGTGATGGTGATGCGAGCGACGTCGCCCATGGCCGCTCCCGGTGCTGGATAGGCGACCCCGCCGTTGTCGAGGCCGTCCTCCGGCTCGAAATCGAACCCCCAGGCTCCCGCGGCATTCGTCAGAGCGGCAAGGTAGTAATCCGTCCCCGAATAGAGTTCATAGGCAAAGCTGGTCCAGTAACCGCCCATGTCCGTGATCTTCGCCAGGTTCCCGTCGGCATCGTACTCGAAAGAGGCCGTGCGGCCGAAGGGGTCGGCGGCCTGGACGACCAGCCCGTCGCTGTTGTAGGAGAGGGCCGTCGCCTTGCCCAACGCATCGGTGATCGTCGTCAATCGGCCGTTCTCATCATGACCCAGACTCAGCTTCTGCCCGTAGGCATCCCGAATCTCCGTGAGGAACGAAACGGCGGTCGTGCCCGGGGGAATGTCGTAGACATAGGTCTTGCCGTCCGGGAATCGGAGCTCGAAGCGGCTCTCCGTCAACTCGGTCAGCCTGTTGAAGCCGTAATACGGGGCCTTGTAGCCCGACACATCGGGAACGTAAAGCTGCTGTTTGCCGTCGGGCATGACGACCATGATGCCGGCAAAGGCTCCGAAATCATCCACGGCCCGGTAGAGATAGCTTCCGTAATTCAATTGCCATTTTCTCCCGAAGCCGCCGCTGAGCGATGTTTGGGCGTTGTAGCTCAGTTTCAGCTCCACGGACGGGCCGACCGGGCTCGCGTACCACAGGGGCGTGTCCGCCATGTAGAAGTTGAGATTGACCATGTTGACCTGCCATACGGGCGCCCCTCTGGACGAGGGCATGCACGACGCACTCTGGGCCAAGCCTCGGACGCCCAGTGCGGCTGCCGCCCCTCCCCCTCCCCCGCCGCCGCTGCTGCCGCCGGCGCTCCCGCATGGGGGTTCGCCCAGATCCGACTCCGGGGTGGACAACTGGCCTGACGTGTTGGAAAGGTCGAGGGCTCTCCTCACCTCCGAGAAGGCCGTCCGGACGGCCGCCACTTGGGCTTCATAACCGCTCCCGGCCTGAATCGTGCCCGTCACCGTCGGGGATGATGGCTCCTGGGCACCGGCCTTCAGGACGCCGACGGCCGGCAGAAAAGCGACCAATAAAGCCAGCCCGATGAAGCGTTTCCCTCTCATACGCACTCCTTTCAAAATGACTGCTTCCAACAGCCAACCTGCCGCGGCAAATAGGCCCCGCGGGGTTCCCTCATATGCATCCTTCGTCCGGGTCATTCCACCGGTCGTGACCTGCACTGGCTTAAGAACGTCCGTCCGGCTCGACGCCGGCCCGCAAAAAGAGAATCGCCATCAGGGTCCAGACCAGGAACAGCTCCGTCGGCCGGTGGAACGGGAAATCGACCGTCGCCATGGCCGCCAGGGCAACCACCCCGGCAGAGGCCCCTGTCAAAAGGCCGCCCGGCGCATGCCTGGCCTTGTGAAAAGCGAAGGCAAAAAACGATCCCAACAGCAACCAGAAACTCAGAAGAGCGGCCAGGCCGCTATCTACAAAAATTTCCAGATAATCGTTGTGGGCATGGGCCTGAAGTCCGGAAAACTTGCGATGGTCGGCGGTACCCCGTCCCTCAAGCCAGTAAAGGGTTTCCCACTCGATAAACTTCGGCTCGAACGCGCCCGGCCCGAACCCGAACAAGGGGCGTTCAAGGAGGTGCGGGGCCGCGACCCGCCAGATGTAGAAGCGGCCCTCGATCGTTTCCATCAGCGGGCGGGACGGCATCAACGGGAGCAGGGCGATCACGATCAGGGCCGCCGCGGCCAGGCGCCAGCGCGGAAAGGTTCCGAGGCCGGCCAGCCAGACCAGCACGGCCATGAGGCCTGCGACGGCCGCGCGCGAGCCGGTGGCGAAAACCGCCGCCGCCTGAAGCGCAACCATCAGGCCATGCACCGACCGGCGGGCGAGCAGCCCGCCCAGATGGAGGGAGAGCGGCAGGCCGGCGACGAGAAGGGCCGCCACGAAATTGGGATTGCCGAGCGTCCCCAGCACGCGCATCCGGGGGCTTTCGTAAGCGGTTGTTGTCCATCCGAAGAGGCGGAAGGGGTCGAGCCCAAGGTATTGCAGCAGAGCGATGGCAGCGGTGACGACGCAGGATGCGGCCACCGCCACAGCCAGATGCCCGGCCTTGGGCCGGACAGCCAGGACCAGCAGAAACCATCCCCAGGAAGACAGGGAAAGCCAGAGGGCTTCCGGGGAAACGAATTTCCCCAGGAGAGCCGACACGACCATCGCGGCTGGCCACGCGATCAGCGAGACGCGGAATCCCCGGGGCAGTTCAGGCAGCCGGCGATGGCCCGTGGCCGCGGCCAGGCCCCCGGCAATGACGACGAACAGGCCGAGCAGAACAATTTTGGGTTCGGAAAACGGGTGCGCGATCCCCGGCCACAGGACGAACGGGAAGAGGGCGGCCAGGGTAACGACCGCCCGGCGAAGCCATGTTGCGGCCCCTCCGGCTTCGCACCCCCCGCGCAGATTCCTTCCGTCCCTCATGATATTCTCATTCTGATTCGGGAGACGAAAATGCATCCAGCACCTTTGAAAGAGGAAGGGCACAGGACTTTGGGTCGCGTGGCCCGGTTTTCTTTCGATGATGCGGTTAAGATCCGTTTTCTCGGTTCACCGTGCGGTTTCCAGGTGTCGTTTCACTATTTCACGCATTTGCGGCTCTTTTTCTGGCACAGTTCCGGAAATAGCTCAAGCAATATTGCGGAAGGCGGCACGGAAGGTGTGCCCCCGGTCGATACCGGTCAGATCGGCCGTATCCAGGACGAAGCCGCCGGCATCCGCCCGCCGGATCACCCATGGTTATCCGGCGGGGCTTGCGCACCGCGCGAGGCCGATCCCGAACTGCCCTTCCAGGTCGTAGGAGATGCCGTGCACCACGCCGACGCCGTTGGCGATGCAGAGCTTTCTCGCCCGGACGTCTGCGACCCAGGCGGGGTTTGCCGCCTCGGCCCGCCGGTTCGCCACGATCCTCATCCTGCGGACCTCTAGCTCCGGTTCGGGCAGATCCGCAGGAATCTCTTCGAAATCCGTCATGATCCGGGACCGAACCGCGTCCCGGATGCTGCCGTTCTGCACCCGGACGTCGAACATCAGCGCGACCGCCCTCTCGCTCCCGAGCCCGTAATCCCCGCAGGAGCACAGAGCGGCCCGGAAGATCCGGCGGGCGTGTTTCCGTTCGATCTCCTGGAATGCCTCGGTCCGGCCGAGGGCCTTGAACATCGCGCTCCAGGGTTCGAAGAGGAGATGCTTCGCCGGATGCTGGATGGAGCGGGCAAAGGCCATCTGCTCCGCTTGGCCGGCGGAAAGCGTCGCGACCAGTCGATCCCGGTCGGCCCGGAAGATCCCCGCGACGATGTCCGGATGGCGCTCCGTCATTTCCCGGAGCAGGGGCTGAAGCGAACCCTGGCCGAAGTTCCACTGGAGGACCCCGAGGCTCATCCCCTGGCCGTCGAAGTCGCCGCTCAGGCCGGCGAAGCAGTCGGGGAGGCCCCGGCCGGTTTCGAAGGAGCCGGTGAGGGCCAGGCAGCGGTAATCGATCGGCTTCGACCGGATGTCCGGCCCGGGCGCCGGCTCCCCGAACAGGGCCTTCCGGGTCAGCGGACCAACGATGCCATCGGCCTCCAGCCCGTTTGCCCGCTGAAAGGCTTTCACGGCGGCCCTGGTCCCGCGGCCGGCAACGCCGTCCACGGGTCCGCCGTAGAATCCCTTGGACTTCAGCCTCTCCTGGATCTTCCTGACGTCATCCCCCATGGCTCCCTCCGGCCAAGGTCATGAGATCTTTCAGATCGGACATCCTCAGTGTCATTCCGGCGAAAGCCGGAATCCAGACGTCGTCCCGGCGAATCCCGGATCTGAGCCTGCCCCGGACCCGATCCGGGATCCGGGACAGGCGCCGGGAACCAGGAATATAAACCGCTGGACCCCGGCTTTCGCCGGGGTGACGACGGGCTGCGAGTTCTATCCGCCCTCTCCCAGCCCCTTGACAAAGGGCTGCCGCCCTGCCATCCTGCGCGGACGCCGCCGGCCGGGCCGGCGGGAAAGGGAGGTGCATTCTTGCGATCGTTCACGGCCTGGAAAGAGCAGGCGCGCGTGCTGAAACGGGAGACGCTCACGCTCTACCTCGTCTGCCGCCACCCGTGCGTCCCGTGGTACGCGAAAGCCCTGGCCCTCGTCGTGGTCGGCTACGCCCTCTCCCCGATCGACCTGATCCCGGACTTCATCCCCGTCCTCGGATACCTGGACGACCTGGTCCTGATCCCGCTCGGGATCATGCTCGTGATCCGCCTCGTCCCGGCGGACGTGGCCGCGGAGTGCCGCGCCCGGGCCGAGGATGTGGTGGCAAAGGCGAACCGGGCCGGGAGGATCGCGGCCGCAGTGATCGTTGCCATCTGGCTTCTCGCGCTGGCGCTCATCGCCTGGCTGATCTGGCGGGATTAGCCGCCCCTCTGCCCGCCATGGCCGCGCTCAATGCCCGCCTTTTCGCCCTTCCTTTCCGGCAAGCTGCCGGGAGCGCCCGATCCGGGCAGAATGTCAAAGCGGGGGAAGGGGCAGAGAGGCGATGAAATCTATTGACACGCGGGCCTCCTCTTCATAGACTCGGTGCACGAATTTGAAAACAATGTGGTCCCGATGTCCATCTATTTCACGCTCAGCCTCGCCTTTTTCATCATCCTCAGCACGCAGACCGGCCGTGTGATCATCACGCTCTATGCGCTGAAGCTTGACGCACAGCCCTTTGCCGTCGGCGTGCTCGCGGCGATGTTCTCCGTGCTGCCGACGCTGCTTGCGTGGCACGTCGGCAGATTCTGCGACCGTTTCGGCTGCCGCTGGCTGCTCCTGCTGGGCACAGCCGCGGGCATTCTGGGGATGCTCGTGACCTACGTCATACCCGGGCTTCCCGCCCTCTTTGCGACGTCGGTCCTGTTCGGTCTGCTCTTTGCGCTCTCCGTGGCGCCCCTGCAAAACCTCGTCGGACTTCAGAGCGGACCGGAGGAGAGCGCCAGGAATTTCGCCAATTTCAGCCTGGTGGTCTCTTCCACCGGCTTTGCCGGCCCGCTCTTGGCCGGATTTTCGATCGACCATGCAGGCCCCGGCATCGCCTGTCTGATTCTGGCGGTGGTGCTCCTGGCGCCGGCCGCGCTGCTCATCTTCCGGGGCGGCGTCCTGCCCAAGGGGACGCGAACCACAAAGCCCACGGGTGGCATCCGCGTATTGCTTTCCGAATCCGGGCTCTGGCGGGTCATGGTCACCAGCAGCCTGGTCGTTGCGGGCGTCGACCTGTTCCAGGTCTACATGCCGATCTATGGCCATCGGATCGGGCTCTCCGCGTCGGCGATCGGCATCATTCTGGCGACATTCTCGCTTGCGGCTTTCGTCGTCCGGACGTTCCTGCCCTCCCTGATCCAGCGGTTGACGGTAGAGAGGCTGCTGGCCTACTCATTCCTGATCGGCGCGGCAGGCTTCCTGCTGGTGCCCTTCTTCAAAAGTATCGTGATTCTCTCGCTGATCTCCTTCTTTTTCGGACTCGGCATGGGCTGCGGCCAGCCCATCACCCTGATGATGACCTTCACCAACTCCGCCGAAGGGCGCTCCGGCGAAGCGGTGGGGCTTAGGCTGACGGTCAACCATCTCACGCGCGTGGTCGGTCAGTTCTTTTTCGGATCGATCGGTTCGGCCTTCGGGGTCTTCCCGGTTTTCTGGATCAATGCGCTTCTGCTTGCCTCGGGATGGGCTGTGAGCCATCCCCGTGGCGTCGGCCGCCGGCACGGGGAATCCTGAACCTCGGCATCATGCCCCTTCATTTCCCCGTCTCCGCAAGCACCCCGGTATCCAGAAGGCGCGACCCATGGATGACCCTCATGATGATCACCCGGGCGCCGGTCATTTTGAAGATGGTCCGGTATTGGCCGAAGAGCTGATGACGGTAGGGCAGGCCGAGGTATTCGCTTTCGGGCGCGAGCGGACATCGCTCCGGAAAGTTCTCCAGGGCGCCGATCTGTTCTTCCAGGCGCAGGATGAAGGCGGCGGCTGACGCGGGATTGTCCTGGGCGATGTAATCCCATATGGCCGCAATGTCCGCCTCCGCCGAAGCGGTGATGTCAACCCTGTATTTTTTTGGCACGCTTGAATTCCTTCAGGAAGGCTCGCGCGGGGCGGGTCCGGCCCTTTTCCACGTCCTTCTCGGCCGTCACGATCAGCTTGGCGAGGTTGGCGGCCTGAAGGTGCTTTTCATAGACCCGAACGTCGAGCAGGACGGAATCGGCTCTGCCGTTCACCGTCAGGATGACCGGCCGCCCGGTGGCGTGGAGATGATCCAGAATCTCCCGGGTGCTTCGCTTCAGGTCGGTGACGGATCGGATGTCTTCCGAAGGGCTGATCTGCGACATGACTGTCCTCCATATGATGCTTCATTTGGCACCATATATAGCACCACATCGACTGCTCGGCAAGAAAGTTCTCTGCCTGGCCCAAGGCCGCCAGCTTTTCATACTTCACGCCGTCACGGGGACCAAGAGGGTGTCGGGGGAGGGTAGTCCGCTTTTAGATTTTTTCTTGACTTCCCGTTGATGCGGGGGCATCCATCAGGCATCGATCTTTCATTCACCCAGCGAACAGATCAACCCAGCCCCTTTCAACTTCCGGAGAGAAAAATGGGAAGTCGGGGTTATCGAAAATTGAGCATGCGAGGCCTCTGAGGGAGCCCGAAACTTCCCTCGGAGGCTCTTGGTATTCCCCTGCCGATCCCCATCTGAATTGCCGCTCATCTGCATCTGGATTTCGTCATGGCAGTACCGGACCCTGGGGGTATTGTCCTTAAACTTGGATGGACAAACTTTTCAATCCTTCTGAAGACCGAGGAGGGCGCTATGAAAGTCGTAAAAAGGGTTTCGATTGCGATAGTCGCTCTGATCGTCGCGTTGTCCGCTTGTTATTATGCCTTTCCGGAGCAGGTGGCAGGCTTAATGGTGAATGCAGCCAGAAGCAAAGCCGGGCTGACCAAGAAAGCAATCAAAATCGGTGACCACAACATCGTTTATGTGGAGGGGGGCAACGGGCCTACCGTTCTCCTGCTGCACGGCTACACGGGTAACAAAGACAACTGGCTCATGTTCGTCCCCTATTTGACCAAGGATTACCATGTCGTGATCCCCGACCTGCCCGGCTATGGGGAAAGTTCCATGAATCAGAAAGACTCCTATGACCTCGCGAATCAGATGTCCCGTTTGCGTCAATTCGTCCAGGCCATCGGGTTGAAGAAATTTCACATCGCGGGCAATTCCATGGGCGGTCAGTTTGCGGGCACCTATGCCGTGCAATATCCTGATGAAATTCTCAGTGTTGGGCTGTTTAACGCCACGGGGGTCCGGTATTCGGGGGATAGTCTCACAAAGAAGATGATGGCCGGGGGCGGAAACGAATTTGCAGTAAGAAATATGAACGATATGCAACGCAT
>JAJFTY010000108.1 GCA_021372695.1 Deltaproteobacteria bacterium | reverse complement strand
GAACGAAAACGGGCACCCCGCGGTACATTTTCCGCATTGATAACAACGATTTAATTTTTGCTCCGATTCCAGCTCGACGTTGCGAAGAAAGTCCGCATCGAACTGGCTCGATATATCAACGGCCTTCATCAGCGTGTTCATATCCGTAGTACTTTTCCTCTGCACGATAACTGGTCTGCGCTGGCGCCTGGAGCCTTCCGGGCACCTGCTCAAAACGACCGGCGTTCGTTTAAAATTGCTTCGAAAGCAGGGCCAAAAGCGTGTGGAACTCCGCCCCCATACCCCGATCGACGCTTCGCGGCTCACTATGGCATTTGGGGGAATCATTCCCCCGCTCTCTTGATCTTAAAAACACCCTTCGATAACCGTGTCTGTGCACGTTTCCATCAACTCTTTCGTTTCTTCACTACCTTCGGCGCCGCTGTCTGCTCTGCCCCGCCCCCGACGGGCGCGAGCACTATCCGGCAGTCGGCGACGGTTGTCCCCTCCCCCTTCGCATGGATAAGCAGCGGATTTACATCCAGTTCGCTGATTTCCGGGTGGTTGGTAACCATATCGGAGAGTGACACCAGGAGGCGTTCGAGTGCCTCGACATCCGAGGGGAGTTTTCCTCGGAAACCGTTAAGGAGCGCAGAACCCTTGATGCCGGTAATCATCCGCCTTGCCTCGTTGCGGCCGATGGGGGCAATACGGAAGACGACGTCTTTGAACAGCTCCACGAAGATTCCGCCCAACCCGAACATGAGCAACGGGCCATAACGGTCGAAGCGCGTCATACCCACGATGACTTCCTCGCCTGGAGAAGCCATTTTCTGGACTAGGACCCCTTTGATTTCCGCGTCTGGGTTGTACCGCTTTGCTGATTCGACGATCCTGTCGAACGCCAGGGCGACCGTTTCACCGTCCTTGAGACCGACCACGACTCCACCGGCATCCGACTTGTGGATAATTTGGGGCGATACGATCTTCATGACTACGGGAAGACCCATTTTCTCGGCGATTGTCCTGGCTTCCTCCGCGGACTTGGCCAGCACAGTCGGAAGGACATTAAAGCCGTAGCATTGCAGCAGTTCATTCCCGTCGAGTTCACCCAGGCGAAGTTTTCCTTCCGCTATACATTTTGAGATTATTTCATCCGCGCGCTGTTTGTCGTGCGACAGATCGAACTCCGCGAACTGCTGGCGATTGAGCCAACTCGCGTAGCGGTACAGAGCGCCGAACGACTGCGCGGCGTGTTCGGGGAACCGGTATACGGGAACATTGTGAGCCTGGAGGTAATTCACGCCTTCGGAAACATCGATGATACCCATGAAGCAGCACAGTATCGGCTTATCCGTTGACTTACAGATCTTCACGACGGCTTCCGCAGTGCCCAATGCATTGGTCATGGATTGCGGCGTCAGAATAACCAGAGCCCCATCAACCCCCTCGTCCCTTATTACTGCCCGCAAAGCGTTCTCATACCGGTCCTGGGCGGCATCGCCGATGACATCCACCGGGTTGTGGAAATTCGCGGTTGCCGGGAGATGGCTCACGAGAGTCTTGACGGTTTCTTCTTTGAACTCGGCGAGTTGCAACCCGGAAGAGACCGTCATGTCGGTTGCGACGATGCCGGGCCCCCCGGCGTTGGTGACAATGGCAACCTTATTGCCGCGCGGGATCTTTTTGTTGGAAAACGCACCCGCATAGTTGAACAGGTCCTCGATGGAATCGGCCCTGATGACGCCGGACTGCTCGAAGAAGGCGTTGTAGACTCCCTCCGACCCCGCGAGAGATCCGGTATGCGAGGCCGCCGCCCGCGCTCCGGCCGAGGTACGTCCCGACTTGATCACCAGTATCGGGGTCGGACGCTCTCCGGAGGTGATGCTCTTCACGGTCTCGATGAATTCCGCGCTTCTCTTCAGCTCTTCCAGGTAGACCATGATGACTTCGGTATCGGGGTCTTCGTGGAGGTAGCGCAGCAGGTCCAGTTCATCCACGTCCGCCTTGTTACCGATCGACATGAACTTCGAAAAGCCGAAATCCCGGTCCGCGGCGAAGTCGAGCACCGCCGCGCAGAGCGCCCCGCTTTGAGAGATGAAGGAGATAGGGCCGCAAGCGGGCATGCGCGCCGAAAAACTCGCATTGAGCCGAACGGAAGGATGTGGGTTGATAACCCCGAGACAGTTGGGACCGACCAGGCGGATGCCCGCTTCTTTGCAGCAGGCGGCGATCTTGTCCTCGATCAGACGGCCTTCCTCTCCAATCTCGCGGAATCCGGCCGAAACGATAACAACCCCCTTGATTCCCTTTTTTGCGCAATCCATCACGGAATCGTACGCCGCTTTTGGCGGAACGATGACGATTGCCAGGTCGACCGCCTCGGGAAGCTCCGCGATCGTACCGTAGCTCCTGACGCATTTGACTGAACTGGCCTTCGGATTCACCGGGTAGAGCGTTCCCTGGTAGTTGCCCCTGAGAATATTGACGAATATATCGTGTCCCACCTTGCCGGGGCTGTTCGAAGCTCCGATAACCGCAACAGATCTTGGTGATAAAATTGAATCGAGAGTCCGCATGTAATTTCTCCTTGAGTCACAAAAGAGCATTGGCTATGGCGCCAAAACCGGATAGCGAATTCTGTTGGGAGTTTTCCCGCGTACGAGATCCAACTGGATTTGAGTTTGGAAGGCTTCCCCTGTGACAGGCGTCATACAAAACAAAAAACAGTATGTGGAACGGTCCGCAAGATGCTTTCATTTCAATTACTTTTCGGAACTACAGGCCCGCATTCAAGGTGAAACTTTTATCGGCCTCAGTCCCGCGAGGATTACGGCCCAGCCTTTCGAGCAATACTTTTTCGACTGTTTCCGGGACCAAGCCGTTTATGCAGCCGCCGGCCATCGCGGCTTCCTTGATAAGCCGCGAACTGGTGTATACCCATCGGGCTCCGGTCATGAGAAAGAAGGTCTCGACATCAGGATTCAGCTTCCTGTTCATCAAGGCCATCATGAACTCATATTCGAAGTCCCCGGTTGCCCTGAGACCCCTGACGACCGCATGGGCGCGGATCTTCTTTACGTAATCGACAAGGAGGCCATCGAAGCAATCTACCACGACCCTATCCCGGTAAGAACGCCCCGAAATGACGGCCTTGATCAACTCTACCCTCTCCACAGGACTGAACATGTTGACCTTCCCGTTATTGGCGGCCACGAGGATCACCACTTTGTCAAAGCTCGTCAGTGCTCGCTCCAGAAGATCCAGGTGCCCATTCGTGATCGGGTCGAAAGACCCCGGATATACGGCAAAATGCTTCATTACCCTGCTCCTTGTCCGGCTATTACGAGTAAGTCTGCTCTACACTGAGTTCACTGAAGAGTGAGTTATCTAAACGAAGTTCGGCATCGCAACTCCGCGCCAAACGGTCCGGAAACGCGCGAACCCGTCCCGCCATGATGCCCAGCAACCTGTTCCTCGCGGATCTTCAGAATCATCCCTGTTAACGATTCCCTGATCCGATCAATTATCTCGGGTCTTCACGATTCAAAAGCGGTTCTATCCGTTTCTGCCTGTAAACTCCTCCCGGCCTGGAACGCTCTTCCCCTTCCCCTCAAAGAGTGCCCCAAAACCGGTGAGTTCATGTCGGCCAATTCTGGCTGAAGCGTTACTGATCGCTGTTCGCCTCTTTGCCGGCATAATCGCGAAAGCGTTTCCCCTCGCGCGCAAGTTTCTCAAGAAGCGGAGCCACCGCCCAGTATTGGTTCCCAAAACGCCCGCGGTACTCCAGCATTCCTTCGTAGATGCCTTTCAGGCCAATTGTATCGGCGTAGTGCATGGGACCACCCCTCAGGCGAGGAAAGCCGAATCCGTATATCCACACCAGGTCGATATCACCCAGCCTGAGTGCTATGCCTTCCTCGAGTATCCGAGCCCCCTCATTGATCAGAGGATAGAGGCACCTGCCGAGGATCTCATCCTCCTTGATCTGACGCCTTTCGATCCCAAGCCGAGCGGCTTCCGCCTCAATCAGGGTCGCTACTTCAGGATCGGGCTGGGGCTTGCGGTTACCCGCCTCGTACCTGTAATACCCCGCACCGGTCTTTATGCCGTAACGGCCAGCCTCCACCAGCTTGTCGGTGACCAGTTCGTAGCGCTCATCATTGGGCAGTAACCCTTTGTTTTTTGCCTCTATCACGACCTTAGCCCGGACATCGGTCCCGGCCAGATCGAGCATGGCACATGGTCCCATCGCAAAACCGAACCGTGTGATAACCCGGTCGATCTGTTCCGGGGCAGCCCCTTCGAGCAGCAGGAAGCCGACTTCCCGGATGTACCCCTCCAGCATCCGGTTGCCGATAAAACCGTAGCACACGCCGGAGACCACACCGACTTTACCGATGGTACGCGCGAGTTTCACCACGCTGAGCAGAACGTCCTGGGCCGTTTTGGTTCCCCGTACTATCTCGAGGAGTTTCATCACGTTGGCAGGACTGAAGAAGTGTGTCCCGATTACATCCTCGGGCCGACTGGTTGTGGCGGCAATTTCATTCACGTCCAGCGCGGAAGTATTTGTCGCCAGGATTGCGCCTTGCCTGCACGCCTTGTCCAGCTTCCGAAACACCTCTTTCTTGATATCCATGTTCTCGAATACGGCTTCAATGACTATATCGGAATCGGCGATATCCGCGAAGTCCAGACTGCCCGAGAGGAAGCTCATGCGCTCCTCCACCTGGGCATCCGTCATGCGACCCTTGCGAGCCGTGACTTCATAGTTCTTGCGTATGATCCCGAGCCCACGGTCAAGCGCCTCGCGGGCGACCTCCACGATCGTAACCGGGATGCCGGCATTGGCGAAGTTCATGGCGATTCCGCCGCCCATCGTCCCCGCGCCGATCACGGCAACCTTCCTGATAGTCCTCACCCGCACGTCAGCGGGTATGCCGGGGACTTTTCCGGCTTCACGCTCCGCAAAAAACAGGTAGCGAAAGGACGCCGACTGGGGAGAGTTCAGGCATTCCCAGAACAGCTCACGTTCCTTCCTGAGTCCCTGATCGAAAGGAAGGGAAACGGCGGCTTCGACACACTGGATGATCCGCTCGGGCGCGAAAGTCCCCGCGGACTTTTTGGCTACCAGTTCCAGGTACTCACCGAATATCCCCGGCGGAACGGAGTCCTGATCAATCACGATATCACGGATTTTCCGCAGGGGGGCTTTAGCGGCGACGAGCCTGCGCGCATATGCAATCGCGCCCTCGAGCAGGTCTTCCTCGATCAACTCATCCACTACCCCGCTCGCATGGGCCGCTTTCGCGCTCAGCATTCCACCGCCGAGAATCAGGTCCAATGCCGGCTTGACACCTGCGACACGAGGAAGACGTTGTGTGCCGCCGGAACCGGGTAGGAGGCCCAGGTTTACCTCCGGCAGTCCAACTTTCGCGGACGGCACCGCACAGCGGTAGTGACATCCGAGAGCGACTTCCAGGCCACCGCCCAACGCGGTGCCGTGAATGGCGGCAATCACCGGCTTCGTCATCGCCTCGATGGCCCCGATGATATCATTGGGGTCGGTATCTACCGCGCTTCCGGGATCGGTAAATTCGGTGATGTCGGCTCCAGCGATGAAGGTCCGGCCGGCACAATAAATAACGACCGCCGAGATCTCCGGATCGCGCTGAGAGTTTTGCACGGTTTCCATGAGCCCTTGCCGCACGGCACGGGACAGCGCATTGACAGGCGGGCTGTCAACCGTTATTACCGCAATCCCATTCTGATTTACGTATCTCACTACCATTCTCGTATCCTCCAATTCACTGTTCCTATATCGATATATCCTAATAAAATCTTCGCCGGTTAAGCGGGTGTGCACAGCAGATGCGCAGTATTTGCCACATTCATCGCGATTGATCAGTAAAGTCTTGCACTTTGTCCCCGTGAAATTCCATACTTCCGTTCCGTGCTTATGAATACGGAGTGCTGTGTGTCTATAAGCACGGTGAGGAAGTATCGGGATCTACCGATTGACCCCGGCGGGTGTGGTATGATGATTTGAAGCTTGTCGCACCGTATTGCTCGCGCACCTCCTCGCGTAAAGAGAAAAGAGATGGTCCGAAGCAACCAGGTCGCCGGTCCGTTCATGCTTCGACACATCAAGAACCTGTTTGACCTCCGACTCTCTCTACGCTCGATCCCTTTCGGCTTGAGGTATCGAAAGATTGAGCGGCCCGGGTATGCGTGATCACAATGCTGTCTTATTTGCCGCTAATGGCCGCGCAAATGCGCGGCCATTAGCTTCGTGGCAAGGATGGACCAACGGAACAATGGCTCGGTGTTCTTGAATTCAAACTGGTATCGGACTTCGATTCCATGCATCGGGCAAAGGGGTATCGGATGGGTGAGGCGCAGTGAAGACCGTTGCTTTAGAGAAAACCAATATGCCGTCGTCTTCGCGGCGGCCGGAGATGGTCCTGGTAAATGCGCAAGTCCTGTCCTGCGATCCGGAACATCCCGTAGCGAGTGAGGTCGCCGTTGGCGGGGGGAAGATCCTCCGACTTGGGCAAGGACTATTGGAAGACGAGGCATTGGCAAAAGGAGCGGCCGTCGTGGACTGTGGTGGCGGCACACTCGTGCCCGGCTTCGTGGACGCGCACCTGCATTTCTTCTCGTTCGTGGATTCCCTGCTCTGCCTCAACCTGCGCCCGAGCAACGGCATTCGGTCCATCAAGGCAATTCAGGCCGCACTCAGACAGGAAGCTGCAAACACCCTTCCGGGAGAGTGGATCAAGGGAAAGGGCTATAACGAGTTTTACCTGGAGGAAAAACACCATCCCACCCGTTGGGAACTGGATGCCGCGGCGCCGCATCACCCGGTAAAGCTTACGCACCGCTCTCACCATGCGCATGTCCTCAATACCCTTGCGCTTGATCTTCTGGAGATTAATTGCAGCTCACCCGATCCGCCCGAAGGTATCATCGATCGGGACCCAGCCACGGGAGAACCCACCGGCCTCCTGTTCGAAATGGGGGAATTGCTGGCGCGAGCGGTGCCCCACTGGGACGAGAAGACATTCACCCGTGGTGTGAAGCGCGCCACGGATCAACTCGCGGCGGCTGGCGTCACCGCATTTCTCGATGCCTCCCCCATCGCGGATATTTCCAAACGGCAGGCTTTCCAGGACTATAAGTCGCGGGGCCTCATCCCTCAGAAGATCGTAACGATGGTCGGGCGCGATGGACT